>JBAWCO010000110.1:0-6519 GCA_049590315.1 Occallatibacter sp.
CCTTAAGCCGGATGTAGCCCAGCGTCTCGCCACCTGGTCGATTCCCGAGGGCGAAATCCTGATCGCAGCCTCGGGCTCCAGTCGTCATAGTGGGTTGGCTGCGGAAATCCTGCTCGAAGACCTTTGCGGTCTTGCCGTCGATGTTGAATACGCCAGCGAATATAGCACCCGCGGAAATGACGACAAGCAAATCATGCGTCACCCCAGTGTCCTTGTTCTCTCCCAATCGGGCGAGACATCTGACACTCTCGCGGCCTTGCGCGAAGCCGCCCTGCGCGGACAAAAGACATTGGCAATCACCAACGCAGCCGGTTCTTCTATGGAGCGCGAAGCCGACGTTTCCATGCCTCTCGCTGCCGGCAGGGAACGGGCGATTCCGGCCACCAAGAGCTTTACATGCCAGTTGACCGTGCTCTACATGCTTGCGCTTTACGAAGGTGCACGCCTGGGGCGCATGGATGCCACCGTGCTGACCCGTCACATCGAAGAACTGCGCGCTTTGCCTGCTGCCATTGAGGCTCAGCTCGATGGCTGGCGCGACCAGATGTCAACCCTTGCGCATAAGTACAACTCCGCGTCTACCTTCCTCTATCTGGGTCGTGGCATCCACTATGCCATCGCCCGCGAGGGTGCTTTGAAACTGAAGGAAGCCTCATACGTTCATGCGGAGGGTTATCCGGCTGGCGAGTTGAAGCATGGTCCAAATGCACTCGTCAGCGATCGCGTGCCGCTCGTGGCGCTGGCCACGGTAGATCGCACATTGAATGGCTCAGTCCTTCGCTATGAGAAAACCCTGCAACTGTTACGCGACATGAAGGCGCAGGGAGCCAAGGCTATAGTCATCGCTAACCTGGGCGACGAAGAAGTGCCAACCCTGGTAAGCGACTGCGTGTTTGTGCGGCCCGCCCCCGAATATCTTCTGCCAATTCCCGAAGTGATCCCGCTGCAGCTCTTCGCCTACTTCATGGCTCTGGAGCGCGGCGTGGACGTCGACCGGCCCAGGAATCTCTCCAAGTCCGTTGTGGAGCAGGCGGCGTCCTAGTTTACGGCACGCCAATCTGTTTACGACACCGCAAATCTCCGGTCATGCCCTCTTCTCACTTGATCTCAAGCTGATCAATTTGGAACTGGAATTTGCCCGGCTCTTGCGCATGCACGAATCCCAGGCCGCTCAAGTCGCTGCCGTCTGTTTCGAATGTGGAGAAGGGAAATGAGTATTGCTTCCACTCCGGCCCCGCGACAAACGTGGTCATCGCCGGCGGACCGTCCCTTCCATTTCGTTCTTCGGTCAAAACTACCAACGTGTAGCTCTTGCCGTCGCCCTTGGCCCAAAAGCTGATGCCTTTCTTGCTCGATAGATTTGCTGGCTGCATCGGCGCCGCGCTCGGCGAGTAAAGCGCGCCTGCAAAGCTGAATGGAACAGCCTGGCCTCCAACCACCTTGCCGCTCACTTGCAACGAGCCCTTGGTTCCCTCGGCCCCTGGCTCCACTATTGCAAAGGTCGCGGACGATTTTCCGCCATTCATAGAATCGCCGGCGGGAATCCACGTCCCAAAATTCGCCGCTACCTTCCCATCATCAAAATTACTCACCATTCCCGATTCCGAACCCGCAGGCGGAGGTGGCAATGCGGGCCTACCCGACTCGCCTTGCGTGCCGCCTACTGTAAGCCGCACCATGCCCGTAGTATCGGAACTCGGACCAACCATCAGTTCAAAGACTCCCGGTTCCACCACGCGATGCATATCGATATTCAGAATCGACAGCATCTCCGGCGTAACCGTAAACTCGACCGTCTTCTTCTCGCCCGGCTTCAGCGTAATGCGCTGAAAGCCTCTCAACTGCATTACCGGCTGCGTGACGTCAGCAATCTTCTGATGGATGTAGAGCTGCGGCACTTCGTCGCCCTCACGCTGGCCAACGTTGCTCACATCCACGCTCACCTTGGCTGTGCCTCCAGTCAGAATCTGCTTGGGCTCTACACGCAGGTTGTCCATTTTGAATGTCGTGTAGGTCAAGCCGTAACCGAATGCGAACAGCGGCTTCCGTGTGCTGAATTCGTAGCTTCGGTTGTCTGACGGTTTGTGATTATAGAAATCCGGCAGATCGCCCACCGAGCGAGGAAAAGTGATTGGTAGTCTTCCGCCGGGGTTGACGTCGCCAAACAGCACCTGCGCTGCCGCAACGCCACCTTCTTCGCCAAGATAAAAGCCTTCGAGAATCGCAGGCACCTTTTCTGCAATGTAGTTGATTGACAGTGGCCGTCCGTTGATGAGCAGCACCACGGTAGGCGTTCCCGTCTCCACCACCGCCTTCACCAGGTCGTTCTGCGCGCCCAGCAGATCGAGCGAGTCGCGATCGCCGCGGTGCTCTTCGCCCCATGCTTCTCGGTTGGTGCTTTCGTTTTCACCGACCACCAGAATAGCCACGTCAGCCTTGCGCGCTGTAGCGACCGCTTGTTCAATCGAAGCTGTCTGCGTTTTCGGATCGACAAGCTGAACATCGTTCGCCCACCAGCCTTTGTATCCCTGCGGTGCAGTTGTAATCTTGCAACCCTCGGCGTAGAGCACGTTGGCATTACTGCCTACGCGCGCCTTGATGCCATCCAGAATGCTCACGCCCTGTCCCGGATCACGGCTGTATCCGCCAAGATGCACATCGGCCGCATTAGGGCCAATGACTGCGATGTTCTTCAACTTCGATAGAACCAGGGGCAGCAGGCTTTTGTCATTCTTTAGCAGAACCAGCACCTTGCTAGCAGCTTTCACGGCTAGTTTGCGATGCTCTTCGCTGTTGGTGGTGCGCTCGGCATAGTCGGGGTCAACAAAGGGATTGTCGAAGAGCCCCAGACGGAACTTGGTGGTCAGCACCCGTGCTGCCGCGAGATCCACTTCGCTCTCCGGCACAATGCCCGCCTTCACTTGCGCAACTAGAGTGCTGTACACGGTACCTTCGGACAGGTCGTAATCGATACCCGCTGCGATCCCTTGACGCGCGGCGTCGGCATTGTTGTAAGCCACGTGATGTGTGCCCACCAGCATCTGCAGGCCATCGCCATCGGATGTAATGTAGCCCTTGAATCCCCACTCCTGGCGCAGCACTTTGTCCAGCAGCCAGTGATTGATGTGTGAAGGCACGCCGTCGATTTCGTTGTACGAGGCCATCACGCTGCCGACTCTTGCTTCCTGGACCGCGGCTTGGAAAGGGATGAGAAAGTTCTCGCGAATGATGCGTTCGGAGTAGTTGCCCGGAGCCGTGTTCGTGCCGCCCTCAGGTTGTCCATGCACGGCGAAATGTTTCGCAGTAGCCAGCACGTGATGGCGGCCGATCAGAAAATCGTCGCCCTGCAATCCCTCAACCGCCGCAACACCCATCCGCGAGGCCAGGTAAGGGTCCTCACCATAGGTCTCTTCCGTTCGTCCCCATCGCGGATCGCGCGCAATATCCAACACCGGGGAAAACAACTGCCCAGCCCCGCGAGAACCCGCCTCATCCCCGACGGCCGTGAACACGCGTTTCACCAGCGCCGGATCCCACGTGGCGGCCAGACCCAGTGCCTGCGGAAAGCTGGTGCTGCCGTATTCCATGAACCCATGCAACCCTTCGCCCAGAAACATGGCTGGAATGCCGAGTCGCGTCTTTTCGCGAAGATACCGCTGCACGCCATTGCGAAGAACCGCCGACTCGCGCGGAGTAAATTTCTGATCGGCGCCCCAGGTATTTTGAATCACCTGCCGTGCCTTCTCTGTGGTGAACGTCCCAGTAGGGTCGATCACTTCGAGACGAGTTTCCCAGCCGCCCGTAATCTGCTCCACCTTCTCTTCAAGCGTCATCCGCGGCAGCAAATCCGCCACACGGTCTTCAATCGGTAAGCTAGCGTCTTTGTACCGAAGCTCGCCAGCCTGCGCAGCAGGCTTTTCCCGGGCCGCGGCCGTCGCTTGGGCCAGGGCTGACGGTGTCAAAACCATCAGACTTAACATCGCACACGGGACAAGCCAGAGAGAGGTGTTGCGCACGGAGTTTTTCATTGGTCTTAGGTTGGAGCCTTAAATCCTTTCATGACTTTGCCGGGGATTATTCTACTCGGACTACGCATCTGGGACCGTGGCGGTTCACCAAAATCGCATCGCACCCTGCAAACTGCCTCCAAACTCGCCCGACGGCCACTTCTTTCAACGGCGATAGCGTGTTTCCAGCCCTCAACAGGGTGAGAAGATAGAAGCAAGCTCCCTCAGCCAGTTTCCAACGGGGTCACAGGAGCCTTTCCGGCAAGGCTTTTGGCCCCAGGTTTAATCATTGATGCGTCGTGTAGCGCTCATCTACAATCCGGCTTCCGGCCAGCAATCCACGCGGCGCGCAGCAGTCGTCGCAAACGCATTGGCCCTGCTCCGCGGTGCAGGCGTGGAGGCCGAAGCCTTTGAGACCAGTGCGCCGGGAAGTGGAGACGCATTAGCGCAGCAGGCCATTGAGCGGGGCTGCGACACGATTCTCGCTTGTGGCGGCGATGGAACGGCTCACGAAATCCTCCAGCGCCTGGTCGGAACATCTGTCGCGCTGGGTGTTGTGCCGCTGGGCACGGCCAACGCTCTCGCAGCCAACCTGGGCCTGGGTTCCTCTCCGCTCAAGGCAGTCGAGCTCCTGCTCTCGGCCGTGCCGGTTCAAGTCCCCGTCGGTCATATCTCTTACATGGATAGCGAAGGAGTGCAGCGTTCGCACTTCTTCACTGTGGCTGCCGGCGTAGGCGCGGACGCTCTCTGCATCTCCAGGCTCGACGCCCGGATGAAGCGGCGGTTTGGCTATGCCCTTTACATGTTGGAGATGTTTCGCGTCTGGGCTACGCACAGCTTTCCGCTCTTTCAAGCTGTCTTTGTTCCGGCTGAAGGCGGCGCTTCCAGAGAGATTGCAGTCTCTCAGATTCTGGCCGTGCGTATTCGCGACTTCGGAGGCATGTTGCACAACCTTGCCCCTGGCGCCAGCCTTCACAACAAGAGCCTGCGCCTGCTGGCCTTCAAAACGCGCAGCCGTTTTCACTACATGCGCTTCGTGTTTGCATCCCTGTTAGGTCGACAGACTTTCAATCACAAAGTCGAATTGCTCGACGTGCTCTCAGTCGAATGTCGCGCCAGCGACGGCGTGGCGTCGCGTGTCTTCGTCGAAGCCGATGGAGAGTTGCTCGACGGCTTGCCGGTGAGAATCGAGATTGCGTCACAGCCACTGACCCTGCTCATCCCACCCGGCGCGAAGCCCTGATCCCCGCCCTGATAGCGGATACGAGCCGGAATCACCGAATGCAGCCAAGTCTCCGTTTGCAGCACCGCACCTTCTGCTGCGATCATCTCTGCTGAGTTTCTCTCGGAGACTTTCTTCATGAATAAATCTGCACTGCTCGCTCTCGCCGCATCTGTAGCCATATCCGCTAGTCTTTCCGCCCAGCAGCCCGCCTGGCAGCCCGCGCCCGATCACCTTACCATTCCTATCTGGCCCAGCGTTGCGCCAGGTGCTCAGGCCAATTCGCCGGCAGAAGCGGATATGACAACGGCCAAGGACAATCTCATCGCCGGCAAGCCGCTGATACGGCTCGGTAACGTCTCCGTACCGACACTCACGCTCTACGCCGCCAAGGGAAAAAACGGCATGAACCCCGCGGTGGTCGTCTTTCCCGGCGGCGGTTACAGCATCCTCGCCATCGACCTTGAAGGCACTGAGGTCTGCAACTGGTTGACTTCAGCCGGCATCAACTGTGTTCTGCTCAAATATCGGGTCCCCAACACGGGACCCTATCCCAAATCCGCAGCCGCCCTCCAGGACGCACAGCGTGCCGTCGGTTTGGTACGTGAGCATGCAATGGAATGGGGCATCGACCCAAAGAACGTCGGCGTCCTGGGCTTCTCCGCTGGCGCACATCTGGCCGCAGCCCTCAGCACTCACTTCGATCAGCGTCTCTACGATCCCGTCGATGCTGCGGACAAGCTAAGTTGCCGCCCCGACTTTGCCGTAGTCGTTTATCCCGGCTACCTGGCACTCGCAGACAAGAACTTCGCTCCAAACCCAGACATCAATCCCACCGCGAACACTCCGCCCACCTTCATCGTGCAGGCTGAAGACGATCCTGTGCACGTCGAGAACGCGGTCGTCTACTTCATGGCCCTCAAGAACGCCAAGGTCCCAGCCGAGTTGCACATCTATTCGCAGGGCGGCCACGGTTACGGTCTGCGTCGCACCGCGCTTCCGGTAACCGCCTGGCCTCAAAGTGTGGAGACCTGGCTGCACACTATCGGCGTTCTCTCCACCACTGGTGGCATTTCTGTCTCAGCGCCGTAAAGACAATCCACCAGCGCAGTACAATCTACGTCATGCTCTTAGCCGTGCTCACCGTTTCCGACCGCTGCTCGCAGGGTCTGCTCACTGACACCGCAGGTCCCGCTGTCGTCGCGCTCCTCCAGCACAACTGGCAAGAAGCCGAGATTCAAACAGCGCTGGTTCCCGACGACGAATCCGCAATCGCGGTCTATCTCCATC
>JBAWCO010000111.1:0-6281 GCA_049590315.1 Occallatibacter sp.
AGCCTCTTTGCCGCCCGCCCAAGCACACCCAGGCCGTTGCCCTGCGCCGTTTCTCCCGCCAACTGGTGCAGTTCGTCAGCAATGGCAAAGTCGAACCATCCGCCCATGTAGCGGCCAATGTATTCAATCGGTGCCATACGCTGAATGCGATTGCGATCCGCCAGCCAAAGCGCGGAATAGCGCGTTTTTCCTCCCTGCCGCAGAGTCACGGATTCAAAGAGCTTGATCTTGTCGACGAAGTCGAGATGGAGGAGCTTCTGGCGTTCGGAATCCAGAATTGCTTGGCCAGTGTCGGGATTGATGACGCCACCGAGGTTCGGTCCCGATCTCGCTTTGAGGTAGGCGTGCTCCCAAAAATAGCCAAGCTTTCCTTTGTCCTTACCGGTGATGAAGAAGGCTGGACCAGAGCAGCACTTGCGCCACTCCTTTCGTCCCATGCGCCGCAGTTCAGCAAGCGAAAGGCGCATTCCCTCATACACAACCCTGCCCTTGCGCAGCTTGACCTCACAGATGCCATGCGGCTTCTTGGGATCGCCGCCGTTGCGCATATCCTCAATCAAAAAAGTCCTGGCACGCGGCACGGTCACGAGAGCCTCCCGCGCCCATTTGTGCGTGATGTGCGAGGGACACATCACCAGTGTGGTGCAGGGCCTCCCGTCTGCCAGAACATGGATCGTGCCCAGCGCCATATAGGTTTTCCCGGCGCCGCACTCAGCAACAATCCGCGCCGCTTTGGCTTTGCGGAGGTACTTCGCGATGCCGGTGATGGCAAGTGCCTGCGCGGGTAGCGCCTTCCGCAGAAGCATCGCAATCCGCGACGAAACAGGGTCTTTCGTGCTTTGTAATGGTGGATAGGTTTCGAGGATGCGCGCGCCGAGCTCGACTGCATGAGCCCGGAGATATGTTGCGATGTCAGTTATGTTGTCTTGATCCACAAAAACCCTCGCTTGAATTGGTTTGCTTGGATTGCATCGCAACATAAAAAGCAGGGGACGCCGCATTGGATCGTCCCCTGAGGAGTCGCCACGATTCAGAAAGAAAGTGGCTCAGAGCTTGTGCAAGAACTCCATTACGCTGGGGTCATCTCGCCACCTTTTGTTGATCCTGCGATTGCCTCCTCCGGGATCGCACGCGGCGAGGGCCTTCGCTTTCATGGCTAGATCCGTTTCCGCATAAATATTGGTTGTGTCAAGCGAAACGTGGCCCAGCCATGCTCTGATTGTGTTGAGGTCAACGCCAGCGCGAAGCAGGTGCGTGGCGGTTGTATGGCGGATCGTATGCGGACTAACTCGTTTGGTTTTCAGCGAAGGGACTTGTGTCGCCGCGCTTTGCGCATGACGCGCTACAAGCGTGTGAATTCCAAACCGTGTTATGGGATCGCCATATCGATTTAAGAACAGGGGATTGGATGCATCCCGTCCTCGGATAAGCGGCCGGAGCTCAGCCATCGTCTTTTTCCAGAGCGGACAGAACCGAACCTTGCGGCCTTTTCCACGGATTTTCACCGATCCAGTGCCGGCTGCGTCCCAAGTCAGATCCTCGATCAAAATTCCAGCGGCCTTGGTTGCGCGTGCGCCCGAGTTGTAGAGAAACAAAAGCAACGCGTAGTCTCTCTGGCCGTGCTCAATCGCGCGATTCGGTGCACGAAGAAGTTCGTCGATCTCATCCTTTTCCATATACGGAACCGGATTCGTCCATGTTCGCTTAAAGGGAACTCGACGGATCTGTGCGCACCATTCCACGTGCTCTGGGCTGCTTTCACCTGTGAACCGTGCGAAGGAGTGGAGGGTTGCAAGCCTCTGATTCCTCGTGGCGACCGAGCAACTTCGAATCTGTTCCAGGTGCGCTAGAAATTCCGAAACGATGCCGGGCGAGAGATCGTCGATTATGAGCTTGTCCACCGCTGATTTGAGCCGGGCGGCGGCAAACGGTAGGAATAAACAGAACGTGTCGCGATAGCTCTGTTGCGTATTTCGTGACACCCCGCGTTCATGGATCAGATGATCCGATAGAAAGTGGCGGACCCAGAAGCCAACAGCGGCGTTATCAGGCATGGTCCACCTCCGCGAACACGTAGCGTTCAAAGCGGCTATTGGCTTCCTGAAGCAGCTCCCGTGTCATCTGGAGGTACACAGATGTCTCGTCTATTCCGCAGTGGCCGAGGTACGTGGACAGGAAAGGGAGCATCCTCTGAACATCTTTCCCTTCGTGATACCAGGTCACGAGACGAGTCACGGCAAAAGTGTGCCGAAAATCATGCAGGCGAGGCTGATAACGGGCAGTATCGAATCGCAGTACGCCGGCCTCTTTCCTCAGCCACTGAAACTGATGGTCGGCGTGATCGTTTCCGATCATCATTCCTATTTTTGTGGTCAGAACTGTCGGGGGACGTTCGTACCCGAAGCGCGGCCGATGTCGCATTCGGTAGAGTCTTAAGATGCTGACAAGATCTCTTCCAATTGGAACCAGTCGGGACTTGCCGAACTTCGTTTCCCGGATGGTCAGCATCGCCCTTCTGAAATCCACGTCCTCATGCTTCAGGCGAGCGGCTTCGCCCAGGCGCAGTCCTGTACCGTAGAGCACGAGGAGCAGCGTGCGCATGGTGTCCGGCGACAATGGGCATGTCGGCGAGTAGTGTGAATCGGGAACTCCCAGCAACCGCCGCATATCTTCAGTCGAATAAATATAGGGAACGAAGCGCGGCGGTTTCTCCGGGATTGAACTCGGCAGCATTCTGTGCTGGATGTATCCACGGCTAGTCGAGAACCGAAAGAAGCAGCCGAGCACCGAATACCGGTGAAACCAAGCGCTCGTAACCCTGTCACCATGGCCTAACAGGAACGCATCGACGTCGTGCGCGTTGAGTTCATCGAAATCGACATCCCCGGTTTGTCTAAGAAATGCTTTCAGGGCGCGGGCCGGCGTCGTATAGGAGTTTCCCAGTGCCTGCTTGTATCGGATGAACTCTTCAATAGCGGGAGCAAGTTTCATTGGAGGCCTCCTAATCCGAAGTTGGAAACCTCGCGAAGGGACCTCAGTTGCTCCTTTGCCCAGTCTGCCGTAATTGGCTGCGTTTGCGTTCGCAAGTACTCCGTCAAAGTCGATAGTCGAACATCGGCAACTTGCCCCAGTTTCGTGCGTTCGACCTTTGCGTAGATTGTTGTCGATCGGGTTGAGCGGTGACCGAGGTGATCACCAATCTCCTTGAGCGAGAAACCTTCGTCCAGCAGGTGCGTGGCGCAGGCGTGACGCAAAACGTGAGGGCCGTAGTGCGGCAGATGGCAACCCAGAGTTCGAACTCGAAGAGAGATGGAGCAGGAGGCATGGCGCGGCTTCATTGGCCGATGAGGTCCGCGCAGCAGGAGAAAAACGAAGCGAGAGGAGCATTGTGGGCGCACCATCTGCAGATACTTGAGGATGGCGTTTCCCGCCTCTGCGGTAAGCGGGAAGTCCTGAATCTTCTTATTCTTCGGACGCCGCACGCGGATCTTTTCATTGGTCCAGTCCAGATCGTCCAATGTCAGAGCACAAACCTCTCCGATGCGCAGACCGTATACCGCCAAAAGCAGAATGATGGCACGGTCGCGAATATGGCCCGGGCGATCCGAGTTAAAACTCGCAATCAAACTTCGGACCTGCTCCCAACTTGGACCTTCTGGAAGTCCGCTCATTGAATAGATGCGAGGACTCTCGATTGTTTTCGCCAATCCTGGGGCGCACCAATTCTGCTGTTCTGCATAGCGAAAAAAGACACGGAGTGACTGCGCATACACTTTGATCGTTGCCTTCTTCCAGCCACGGGTTTTGTTCTCAAGAAAATACGCCGTGAGAGTCTGGGGCGAAACTTCCTTCAGAGGAATGCCCTGCTTCCCAAGCCATTCGAAGAAGAGTGTCAGTGCTGATTCGCGCGTTGAAAGAGTTTGATCTGTATATCCTCGTTCGTCCCGTAGCTCTTTCAGGAAACTGTCGAGCTCAGCCCTGAACTGAGGATTTCGTTCCGGATCACGCCACTTGCCAAGAAATCGAAGCCAATTCTTGGCGATGTAGACAAACCGTTTCGCTGCGGCCTCGCGTGTTTCGGCTTTGGAATGCGGCGCGCATGACTTCACAGCCCAACTCCCTGCTGCTCGGACGATCTGCACTTCGGAGATGTCGGTTGATCGCCGCACATCCACCCGCTCCGCGACTGCAAGCAAGATCCTGTTGACGTTCCGGAGCGTCTGCATACTATGACCCTGCTCGTTCAGGTCACAAAGAAAGGCACGCCGCTCCTCTGCAAAACGGCCCATCTTGTATATCCATACCCAATTGCTGCGTTTCATTACCTGGTCAAACACTTGGCTGACTCCTTGGAGTGAATTTGAAATCAGCCAAAGTATGCAGGTTATGTGGCCATCGACGCACGCGCCGGCCCTATGGAGAGGTGTTTTCGTGAATCATGACAACATAACTGACATCGCAACATATCTGCGCTTATGTGGTGCACTACATAAGCGCAGGTAGTCGAAGGTGGTCTCCATGGAGATACCTCGTGAAAGCTGAAACCTGGGTTTTCGAGGAGTCGATCGCTGGACAGTAACAACAGGACAAGGTCAGGGATTGAGCGAAAGGAAGAACTGAGGCTCCTAGAAAGAAGAGGGGGGCGCTCCTTAAGGCACGCCCGCTGAAATCTGACTAGATACTGTCGATTATGAATCCGTCACCAGATGACTGGAACCAAACCCGACTTCTTAATCAGCCTGTCGTGGGTGACAAGGTCGATTCCTTCGGCAAGGGCAGTTGCCCCAATCAGTCGGTCCTGAGGATCTTTGGGGTAGGAATCAGGGAAGCTCACAGCGCGCGCAGCGATCTCCGGGGTAATGGGAAGCACCGTCATTTTGGAAGCGCACAGGCGGACGAAGGATTCTACGCTGAGTGTGGTTTCTACTCGCCCTTTTTCGGCCAGCCAAGCCAACTCCAGAAGGGTGATGCCTGCAATCGCAAGTCCCCCCTGAAGACGTGCGGCGCGAATGACTTCCTTCGCGCGTTTTGAAAGTTTATCCGGTTCAAAAGCAAGCCAGATAACGATATGAGTATCGAGAAGAATCATTCAGGCAGATTCCAATCCGAGACTGGAATCGTGTTCTCGATGTCACCAACAATACGGCCCTTCCCAGTCAGAAAGCCGAAAATCTCGTCCTCAGTGGAGTTAACCCGGCTGATTTGAACAACCGGTTTCCCGTGCTTTGTGACCACCACGGGCCGACCGCTTTGGGACACCTGCTCCATCAGGGCGAGGCAATGGGATTTGAATTGGGCAGCTGGAATTTTCTGCATGCGGATCTCCTCCATCAATCTAGTCATAATAATATGACCACTTCTAGAAAGCAATACCGCTGATGGAGTTTGATCGGGCTCTCTGGGAGACAAATCTGTCGTAATCTCCTCAGCCTGCGACAGCGAGCCAGTGCCGTTGCTTCTTGGAAGCAGTGACCGTGAAGCTCCTCGGGAAACTCGTACGCCGGAATGCCCCCTTGGGGTTCGCTCTCGAGCAGACCGACGCCAACCCCAACGAGGTCGAAATCTGCGAGGTGTGTTTCGCGTCCTTGAAGCCTCAGCTGATCGGTTCAGTCCAATTTTCGATCTTGAGGCCTGACGCTCGTCCGAATTCCCGAGTGTTGTTCGTTACCAGAGTAAGCCCAAGACAGCGCGCATGGGCAGCAATGAATAGATCGTTCGCGCCAATCATGGTGCCGCTGTTTTTGAGTGCTGCGCGAATCTGGGCATAGTGGAGAGCCGCCTCGTCCGAATACTCAAGGACCTCAACGTGCCGCAGGTATGCGTCAAGCGCAGCCTGGTCTTGCATCCTCCGGGGAGATACTTCGACCCCATACATGAGCTCGGACTTGGTAATGACGGAGATCGAGATATCGCCAACGGGAACCCTCTGCAATCTCGTAAGGACCGCAGCGTTTGATCGCTTCATTACGTAGGATGAGATATCCGTGTCGAGCATATAGACTGCCATCAGAGCGTTCGCTCCTGAACCGACAAGTCTTCAATCCCCTCCATAAACTCCTCCGAGGCCACCGGGCCCGAAGCCAGATAAGCAGACCAGTCCGTTGGACGAGCGGAGAGAATCACCTCATCTCCATTTCTACGGATGAACACCTCAGGCGTAGTGAACTGGAACTCTTTGGGCAGCCGAACTGCCTGACTCCGGTTATTCATGAAAATCTTGGCTGTGCGCTGCATCTCGTCCTCCCGCAACTTGGCATATACGTAAGTATATGCCATATTCT
>JBAWCO010000112.1:0-1626 GCA_049590315.1 Occallatibacter sp.
ACCATCTGAAGTGTCCTATGCCCAAGCAGTTCTGCAACCGTCCGCAGATCCACTCCGGCCATAACAAGTCTACTGGCAAACGTATGGCGGTTGCAATGCCACGTGTAATCAAGCACCTTCGCATCATCGAGCGCTGTCGAGAACCATCCGCGCGATCCCTGCAGGGCATCGCCCGTGCGTACCGAAGGAAACACCAGCTCGGTTCCCGGCTCGGATTGCCCCGCCTGTAGCTCCCTGAGAGCAGCCAAGGCGATGGAGTTCAGGGGAATGGTGCGGGGATCGCCGTTTTTGGTCTGGAATAGATGAAGCTGCCGGCGCTCGAAGTCCACCTGCTTCCAGCTAAGCCCATACTGCTCGCTCATGCGCATCCCGGTATGAATCGAGAGCATGAAAGGGGGCAGGAATTCTTTGAAGCGTCGTTCGATGGCGGCGCGGAGACGCTTCTCCTCGGCATCGGACAGAAACCTGACCCGTCCGCCGCCTTCCGTCTTCTTGCGGATGCGGGCCGCCGGGTTCCGCTCGATCTTCTCGTTGTCCATTCCGACCCGGAAGATCAGCGAAAAGGTCGCCTGCCAGCGGTTCCGGGTCGTGGCCGCCCACTCGCGCTCTTGGGCCTGCTCCGTTAGCCACTCCACGACCTCATTCTTGCGGATGGAGTCGGCCGGGCGAGACCCGAACACGGGGCGAAGCTGCTCGATGCGCAAACGGAGTTCGTAGGTTTGCTTCGCGCTGTTTTCCGCTTCGCTATGCTTGATCGCATCATCGCAAAGGTCATTGAACGTTAGCGCCCGGCCGCGAAGCAATTCGGGCTGCTTCTTGCCGAGAGTCGTAGCCTGGCGCCGCTTGGCAAGGAGTGTTTTGGCTGCGTTGTGTGTGCCGGCCTTTTCAAAGTGCCGCTTGCCGTCCGTGCCGGTCCATCGAATCCACCAGATTCCGCTACCCTTGATGCGTTCTGAGATTCCCTGCATTGCCTCAGTCCTCGGAAAGATGGTAGTGAAGCCGGACCCTGAATGTCAAAGGTCAGGTGTATCTATATCGAGGCTCTAGAATCATCCTGCCAAGCGTTCAGGATGATCGAACCGAGCATACTTCCGCACGTCCTCAATCGGAATAAGTGCCCGCGCTCCGATGCGCCGCGTCGAGAGCTGCCGAGTCGCGACAAGATATTCGACGGAACGTTTGCTGATTGAAAGAAGCTGGGCTGCTTCGTCTTGGCTGACCAGCAACTTGTCCATCGGCGCGACCGCAGCCGATGCGGGTGATTTCCGGTTTGAGCTATTTGTCCTTGGCATTATGCGTTCCTCTTGAGGTTTGGGACTGGATGAGAGCCGATTGTGATCTCCACGGCCAATGACGGCCCGCTTTTCCACGCCATGTGGAAATCGTGAGAGCTATGTGTAGAACAGGTCATCGATTCGGTCAAATGATCCCGCACTACTGTGCAAAGCGGGAGTGCCCCTCGAGGCCACGGCAGAGGGCATCCCGTCTGCGGCCCATCCAAGGAAGGCGATTGATCGAATTTGACCGAGATTCCAACCTGGACGATCCTGTCACCGGCGAAATGGGGGTGACATGTTCGAGTCATTTGAAGACCTGATGAGCCGACTGAAGGCAACCGGCTACTTC
>JBAWCO010000113.1:0-4315 GCA_049590315.1 Occallatibacter sp.
AGCATTTGCCGATTCCACCTGTCGACGTCTCCTTGGGGTGTGGACCTCCAGATCATTGCAGGCAACACGTCTACTAGCCTTCTTAAGTCGAGTTCGCCTGCGCGAAGGGCCTCCTGCGCCAATTGCCGCACGTGGATATCTGTCAAAAGACCAAACCAGTTCACAATATTGCCGTTGGCATCCTGCATGGGAGTGCCTTTGCATTGGAACCAGCGATACGTGTTGTCTGCCGCGCGGAACCGACAGACCCAGTCGTAAGGTTTCCCGGTATCGAGGGAATCCCGCCAGGCTTTGCTTGTTGATGCAACGTCGTCAGGGTGCACTAGTGAAAGCCAGCCGGTCGCTGTCAGCTCATCGAGCCGTAGTCCGGTGTAGTCTTCGGCGCGCTTGTTCACGTATTCCAGGCAGCCATGGGAGTCGGTGCGCCAGAGCAGACCGGGAACAGTCTCCGCCAGCCAGTTCACCTGGACTTCCCCTTTGCTGATGACCTCTTCGGATCGGTAAAGATCATCAATGTCCATGTTCACGACGTACCATTTGTAGACGCTTCCGTCATCGTTGAAATATGGAACGGAGCGGGAGTGACGCCATCGATAATCACCATCGTGGTCTGCCCATCGGAAGGTTGTATCGTACGCGCTGCTTTCCTTGACAGAGCGAAGATAGCCCTCCTTTACTCTTTCGCGGTCATCGGGATGAACAAATTGCAGCCAGCCGAGATTCTGCATGCCCTCAAGCGTTGTTCCTGTTTCCTCAAGGATCTGCTGATTGATGAAGTCGAAATCGTCCGCTGTGCGAGTAGCAAAGCGGCCCGGTAAGCGGTCGAGTAGCTCCCTCGCTTCTCTCTCACTTGCGGCTAATGCCTGTTGAGCCTTGATGGTCTCTTCGATTTCTATTCCGACGAGGTACCAGTTGATGACGTCCCCGTTTGAACTGTAAGATGGCTCGGCTAGAAGATGCTGCCAGCGGTACACACCGTCATGCTGTAGCATCCTGACGACGATGTCGAGCGGATCACGTGCGGCAATGCATGCTTTCCATTGCTGCCGGGCGGCCTGCATGTCATCGGGGTGAATACAGGCCATCCATCGGTCACCGACTATTTCCTCCATCGGTCTTCCAAGCGCGGCGGCGCCGACTTTATTTACGTAGAGAAGCTCGCCCGTGGGACCACCGACACATACGCATGCCGGCACACTATCCACAATGCGCCGATAGGTTTCGTCGTCGGTCCGAAGAAGCGCCTCGGCCGTCTTCCGGTCGTGTGTGTCCCAGCCCACGCAGACCAATCGCAGTAGCCGTCCACTGTCGTCTCTTATGACTTTGCCGCGGCAGAGGAACCAACGGTAGATGCCATCGAAGCGCCTGAGTCGAAACTCGAATTCTCCCGCGTCGCCTCCGACCCGTAGTGTGTCCCAATATCGGTCGTTTGCTTGTCGGTCATCCGGGTGAATTGCCATTCGAAAAGAATCGTAGTTACATGCTTCTTTTACGCCTGTGTATTCGCATAGGCCAAGACTGAGATATTCGATGGAGCCATTGGGCAGCGCGGTCCACATATGGCCGGGAAGAAGATTGCTGATGTTTTGAAGTGCCTGGTTTCGTCGTTGGGGTTGCTCACCGAATGGGTCGCCGTTCAATCGGGCCGTCGCGCCTGGCTGCCGGGGGCGTCGGGACGCCAACTCGGCACAAAGCCATACCGCAGCGATTGCGATGGCGCAACGGCTAATAGGGCTGAGGACTAGAGGAAGGTGATTGGAGGTCAACATCACACCGGCTGTTCCAAGCGAGGCGAAACCCGCGGCGAGACGCCCAAAGCTGCGGCCGAAAAAGTGCGTGAACATGACAACCATAACGGGGCCGAGGCAGCCCGTAATCGGTTCGAGTAACCCTGCCGCCCCCGACGCACCGGCTATCGCGACGCTAAGGGCGATATCCCGAAACGGGCGTGGCATTAACACGGTAAGCATGTCAACCTCGTTGTTCGTCGGCGCATTGGATAGTGAGACCCTGCATTTCGCCGCCAATGGCGCGATTTTACAGCGCCACGGTGCCTTGCTTGCGGATCCACTGGGGAGCGTCTACGACTATTTTGTGTGGTACTCGCAAGCTCTAACCGCAGACAGCTGTGGCAAAAATCGAATGCGAGGGCAATAACGATATGTCATACCATTGCGAGTGGGGGCCTACGTCCGGGGGGCAAAACTTTTCGAAGACGCAGGTCCAAAGAACATGGTCAAACTGTCGTGGACCCAATTGCTATCGGACGGACTGCCTGTATGTCATTCGCGTCAGGGATTTCGGTCAAGCCACTAAAGCGGGGAAATGGACGTACAACTTTGTATCTCGTGGTGCCATTGCATATTCGTGTAATGCCGCCCGTGCTTTCGTCTGATGATTCCCACGGCTATAATCATTTATCGGCGCGAATGCGTGAGATGCAAATGCAGCGGGTTATCGGAGACCGACTGTACCGACGTTAGGCGAGGTGTTCACCTAACCGCAGAGGGGTTCCATGGACGCAAGCGAACTGGTTTATGTGGTCGACGACGACAGCCGGGTGCGAGAAGCACTCTCTGCACTGTTGCGTGCAAACGGAAGAAATGTCCGTACATTCAACTCCGGCAGCGAGTTTCTGGACACCCCGCGTCCAAACGTCGTTGCATGTCTGATCCTGGATATGAGGATGCCTGGCATGGATGGGCTGGAAGTCCAGAAACTGGTCAGCATAGACTCTCAGATTCCCATCATTTTCATGACCGGCAGGGGCGATGTGCCGTCCACGGTCCTTGCCATGAAGGGCGGGGCTGTTGATTTCCTCACCAAGCCCCTTGATGAAGAGGGTTTGATGCGCGCGGTCGATGCGGCTCTCGCGAGGGCACGCATTCTTCACGACAAAGCGGAGAATGCAGCGACGCTCCAGGCGCTCTATCAATCGCTGACGCCTCGTGAGAAGGAACTGTTGCCGTTACTCGCAAGCGGCCTGCTCAACAAGCAGGCGGCGTCAATCCTTGGCATTACAGAATATACCGTGCAGGTGCACCGGGGCCACATAATGGCCAAAATGCGGGCGGATTCATTTGCCACGCTGGTCAGGCAGGCCAGCAAACTCCAGCTCGAAGCATCGCCTCGACGACGTTCGATGCCTTACGCTAAGGCCAATTCCTTGCTGGACTGATGACCCGGAGAAAAAAATGCCCACGCCCCGGGTTCGAACCGTTGCCGTGATTGACGATGATCAACGGGTTCTGGCCTCTCTTGAGAATCTGCTGGCCTCTGCCGGGTACAGAACACGGGCCTACGAATCTGCACTCGATTTTTTTGCCGATGGCTACTCAGGTCTGGTATGCGTTATCACGGACCTGGGAATGCGGCCTATTGACGGCATTCAGGTGCTCGACAGAACAGTTCATTCGGACGCAGACGCCGCTACGCCGGTCATAATCATCACAGGCAAACCGAGTGAGCATACGGAAGGCTACTATCTGCAGAGAGGTGCACTAGGGTTCTTCAGAAAGCCGGTCGACGGGGAAGCGTTGCTGGACCTGTTGGATAGTATCGCTTGATCGACACGTCCTCACCTATCGCGCAGCCGCGTTCGGCAACGTTGTCTCGTCTCCACGGGCTGGACGGCAATCTCGGCTTCACCTAGTATGACCCCTCAGAGACCAAGATCCCGCACACGAGCAACAGCTTGAGCTCGCTTATCGACGCCTAGTTTCGTGAAGATGCTCTTCACATGCGATTTGACGGTTTCAGCTCCAATACCGAGCGTGTTTGCGATTTCCTTGTTCGACTGTCCTCGGGCAATCAAATCAACGATTTCACGCTCTCTTGAACTCAGCGATCCGCGCTCAGTGCCGCGCTGAGGGCTGCCGCCGGACTGATAAAGTATCCGCCAGCCTTCCAGCAGATGATTGATGTAGGAGAGTTCGTTCAATTGCGCCCTGTGCCGCGCGTCTTCGCAAACAGCCTGCAACAGTTCTCCAATCTCCGGACCTGTGTCCAGGATGGATTGGTACACGCGTGCGGGCGCGGCGACCTCCAGGACTTCGCGAAAGACCCCAATCGCACGGGTCCGTTCATTCGCTGCCAACCAGACCAGCGCAAGCGTGGTTCGCAAGCGTATTGCCAGAACACCTCCTTGTCGTCCTTCGGCGTTCTGCAGCGCGGCGCTCAGCATCACCGCAGCCTCTTCGGTCCGGTGCTGGGCCGCGGCAACAGAGGCAGCCCCGAGCGCACGATAGTTCTCGATCTCGAGAGAGATCGAATGTGAAGGATGGGAATGGGAGCGCGCCAACCGATCGAGTTGAGT
>JBAWCO010000114.1:0-3623 GCA_049590315.1 Occallatibacter sp.
CTTTAAGCAGACCATTGACCAGCAGGACATAACGGAAATGCCGCTCAATGGCCGGCAGATGACCGGCCTGCTTGCTCTTTCCGGCGGCTCCAACTCTGCTCCAAACACCGATTTCACCGGCAGCAAATACTCTTATCAGACCATTTCGATCTCAGTCGCTGGCGGTAACGGGAATACAACGCTGTGGCGCCTCGACGGTGGTGACAATCAGGACTACATGGGAAACGGCAATCTTCCATTCCCCTTCCCCGATGCCGTGAGCCAGTTCAGCGTCGAATCCACGGTGCTCGGAGCGCAGGATGGCGAGCACACCGGTGGCCTGGTCAACGTGGTAACTCGCTCGGGAACCAACACCTATCACGGATCTGCTTTTGAGTTCATCCGCAATAACTATCTCGACGCCGTCAACTTCTTTTCTTCCTGCACACCGGTCCCGCCTGCCACCTCATGTTCGCCGAAGGACCAGTTGCACCAGAATCAGTTTGGTGGCACCTTTGGCGGCAGGATCATCAAAGACAAGCTCTTCGCCTTCGCCGGCTACCAGCACGAAATCTCCAAGCAGCTTCAACCCAGCACCAAGGCCACGATTCCCACCGCCGCCAATCTGGCAGGCGACTTTTCCACCACCGACGGCGCCGGCTGCGAAGCCTCCAAGAAATTCGTTCAATTGGTAGACCCTCTCACCGGCGCAACAGTGCCGGGCGACAAATATGCAACCACTCCTACATGGAACGCCCAGGCTCTGGCCTTGCTGAAATACCTGCCCCCACTTGATCCCACTTACGACACTGGAAACTGCGGATTCGTCTCCTACGCCATCCCGCAGGATCTCTACGATAATGAGTTTGTCACCAGGGTCGATTACACTATCAACCCGAAGCATAATCTCTATGGCCGCTACTTCATCGACGGCTATCAGGCTCCGGCCTTCTTCTCTCCAACCAACATCCTCATCACCACCCAATCCGGAAACATCGAGCGGACCCAGTCATTCACCCTCGGTGAGGCGTACACCATCACCCCCAACCTGGTGAACTCGGCTCATGCCACAATCCTGCGCCGCGTAGACAACCGCGGTTACGCCCCAAGCGACATCAACGCTGGCACCCTCGGCGTCAATTTGTATCAGGCGATTCCGAACGGTCTTCAGATCACCGAGGGCAAATTCACCATAGGCGGCGGCACCAACTCCGTCTCCCACTTCAACGACAATACCCTCGCCTTCGACGACGACGTAACTTGGATCAAGGGAAAACACCAGTTCGTCTTTGGCGGAGAGTGGGTACAGAATCAGCTCAATATCGGCAACGCGTACGAGTCCAACGGCGTCTTCACTTTCAACGGTCAATACAGCGGCAGCGGGCCCAAGGGTGGATCTGTCATTGGAGATCAGAACCTCGATTTTCTCGAGGGAACGCTCAGCGCATTCCAACAAAGCAAACAGCAGCAGAACGCGCTGCGCGGGCCGATTCCCAGCCTCTACGGACAAGACACCTTCCACCTCTCCAAACGCCTGACCTTCGTGGCTGGCCTGCGTTGGGGACCCAATTTCATGCCCACGGATTACTTCAATCGCGGCTCCATCTTCAGCATGAGCGATTTCTTGTCCAACACTGTAAGCTCCATCTATCCGAACGCCCCCGCCGGTGTTCTGTTCTACGGAGACAAGGGTGTTCCGAAAGGGTTCACCAAAAACTCGCCCTGGCAGTTCTCTCCCAACGTCGGTGCGTCATTCGATCCAGTCGGCGATGGTAAAACCGTCATTCGCGCCGGAGCTGAATTAGCCTATGACAAACCCAATTTCTTTACCGGCCAGCGCACCCAGCAGAATCCGCCCTTCGCCACCGCCATCTCCGAAACGCAAACATCTTCGACCGGCCCCATCAGCTTCAGCGCTCCTTGGTCCGTCGGTTCCATAACCACCAACCCTTTTCCGCAGCCTCAGATTCCCAATCCAGCTCAGGCGCAGTTCTTCGCGCAATCGCAATACATCGTCATGCCCGACCAATTCCACCCGTCCTACACCATCCAATGGACACTCAGTGTCCAGCATCAGTTTGCGCACGGCTGGCAGGCTCAAGTGGACTACATCGGCAACAGAACCTTGCATGACCCCATGGGCACACCGCTCAGCCAGGCCGTATTCATTCCTGGAGTCTGGGGTGCCGGCGGCACCGGTTGCGCGGGCATTGTGACCACGGGCCCAGCCGCCGTAAAGCCCGGTGCGGCAGGGACCAATTGCTCTACAACTGGAAACCAGAACTCCCGCCTTGCTCTCACCATCGCCAACCCTTCGCAGGGCAATCAAATCCAGGGCGGCGGCGCGGGGTCGAACATTGTCAATGACACCGGCGTCGCCAACTACAACGGCATGGTTGCGACACTCCAGCATCGCCTGTCATCCACCTTCAGCCTTCTCGCAAATTGGACATGGTCCAAGTGTCTCGACATCGCCGACGGCCAAGGCGACATCGCTGCCACTTTGGTTCAGAATCCCAATAATCCTCGGGGTGACTACGGTCCGTGCGGCTTCGACTATCGCCACATCGAAAATATTGTTGTTGTCGCCAAGAGCAACTTCACCAGGTTCAACCGGGTCGAGAAGCTGATTGCCAACGACTGGGAGATTGCGCCCCTGATTCACATCACCACCGGGGCCGCACTCAACGTGATAGCGGGACAGGATAACTCCCTGACCGGCATCGGCAACGATCGACCCAACTTGGTACCCGGAGTCAGCCCCTATGCCGAGGTGAAATTCCATGGGGGAAATACCTCCGGTGAAGCGAACCGCGAGTACCTTAATCCCGCTGCCTTCGCTCAAATCACCACTCCCTGCAACACAGGTCCCAACGGCGCCTACGTTGCCAACGGATGCACAGCTTTGGGCGGCTATGGCAACATCGGCAGGAATGCTTTCCGGACGCCTCCCTACTTGCAATTCGATGCGCAGATCTCGCGGCTTTTCCCAATCCACGAAAGACTCAACTTGGATTGTCGACTGGAAGCCTTTAACGTCCTCAACCATCCTGATTTCGGCGTGGGAACGCTGGGTGCTAACCAGAATCTCACGTCGTCAACCTTTGGCCAGGTCTCATCCACTGCCTCCGGCAATGCAGCAAGAGTCTTCCAGGGATCGGTCAAGTTGATCTTCTAAAATGCCGCGATCCTGAAAGAATTACCTGTTCCATCACAAGAGTGCCCTGTTTCGAAATTTCGAAACAGGGCACTCTTCATTTCAGCGCATCTTGGCAATTGCCCTCAGCACCCGTCGCATAATAGAATTCGTTCGCACAGAATCTGACCCCGACGCTGGCTTCAAAGCCTGCCTTCCCCGCCTGACTCGGAGCAGCCGCAGTTACCAAAGCTGACGAATCCGCCTGCAAAACAGGCCTCGGAACCAGCTCAATTACCTTTGTCACCTACCCTTTCGTAATCACCAAGATTACCAACTTCGCTTGACCCTCGACTCAATGCAGGCAAATACTAAGGATGCTATTCGTCCATAGTCTTGCTGGAGGACGTACAGAGGGTACTCTGTACGCCCTTGCCACGCGAAGAGTGAGAGGAGAACTTTTGACTCCATCGGGAGCCCGTACACCGGTAATGACAGTGTTTCCGGC
>JBAWCO010000115.1:0-4938 GCA_049590315.1 Occallatibacter sp.
TTGCCGAGAGCGCGGTGTAGACCTTCTGATTCAGGCTCAGGTCAGTGTTCGCGGAGCTGATGACGGCGGAGAGCGCCTGGCCTTTGTCGCGCATGGGCGCGGTGTCGGCGAGGGAATAGATGAGATAGGAATTATTACCGGCGATGGCGAGCTCACTCTGGGCGTCGTCGAAGAGGCGCAGTGTGTTCTCAATGGTGCGCGGGCCGGTGACGGCGAGGAGCTTTGTTACATCGGCGTCGACTGAGGCGAGGCGCTGCTTGACCCACGATTCGAGCGCGGCAGGATCATTGCCCTGCACCCAGACATGCAACGGATCGGATGCAGGTTGTTGGGCTGGGAGTTGCGGCGCGGCGGCAACGAAGGCGGTCAGTATAACCGCGAACAAGGCGGCAGATCTTGGTGGGAAGTTCATTCTGGGAGTATTTCACTTCGAATGGACTCTGGAAAAGTTAGATTGCGGGAATTTGCGGCATAAGTGACGAAATGCTCGCGGCAGAGGGCGAGCGCCCTGGCAGGGATGGGAAGGCGAGGGCCGCTACACTGGGAGTTGCTTGCCATGGACGTTTATTGCGAAGTCGCGCTGCCGGTGCCGCTGGACCGGACGTTTACTTATTCGGTGAAAGAAGACCAGCTTCCGCTGCGAGGTGCGCGGGTGGTGGCGCCGTTTCGTAATGAAAAGCTGATTGGGGTGGTGACGGCGGTTGACGTTCAGGCTCCGGCGGACGTTGAAGTGCGGGACCTTGAGGCGGTGCTGGACGACGAACCGCTGCTAAGCGAGAGCCTGCTGACACTGGCGGAGTGGATGGCGCAGTACTACCTGGCGCCGCTGGGCGAGGTGTTGCGCGGGATGTTACCGCTGATGGCCGAGGTAAGGCGGACGGTCTACTACCGGATTACGGATTTGGGGCGGGATGTGCTGGCCGGGACGCTGGATGGGGACACAAGGAGTTCAAAGAGGCGAGGGAAAGTGTCCGCTGAAGAATTGGATTTGGAGCAGCGCATTCTGGCGCGGTTGGCCGAAGGCGAGCCAGTGAAGGTTTCTACGCTGCGGACGGCAACTTCGGCTTCGCTGCAAGCGCTGGCTGCGATGGTGCGCAAGAAATGGATTGTGCGCGAGACTGCGGCTGCGGAGCGTGATGCGCGAAGGACGGAGCGGTTCGCTGTGCTGGTTCCAGAAGCGCGGCTACCGGCTTTGACTGAAAAGCAGCAAGCGATTCTCGCGGAGTTGGCGGCGTGCGGCGGGGAGATGACTCTAGCGGAACTGCGACGCAAGGAACTGCCTTCATCGACGCTGCAAACGTTGGTGCGCCGGGGGTTGGTGCTCATCGAGGAGCGTGCGGCGGCGTTTCGGCTGGGGGGATTGCAGCCGGCGAGTGAGCCGTTCAAGTTGAACGAGCCACAGACGGCAGCGCTGGCCTCAATTGCGGTGGGGTTGGGGACGTTTCATCCCTTTTTGCTGCATGGAGTGACGGGCTCGGGGAAGACGGCGGTTTACCTGGCGGCGATGCAGAGAGCACTGGATAATGGGATGTCGGCGATTCTGCTGGTGCCGGAAATTGGGCTAACGCCGCAGACCGCGGGGTTGCTGGACCAGGCATTTGGGCAGAAGGTGGCGCTGCTGCACTCGGCGCTGACGCCGGAGGAACGCAGCGAGCAGTGGCGACGGATACGGCGTGGCGATGCGCCGATTGTGGTGGGCACGCGGTCGGCGATATTCGCGCCGGCGCCGAAGCTGGGGCTAATCCTTGTTGATGAAGAACACGACCAGAGCTACAAGCAGGAAGAGACACCGCGGTACAACGCACGCGATGTGGCCGTGATGCGAGCCAAGCTGGAATCTGCGGTGGTGGTGCTGGGATCGGCTACGCCGAGCCTGGAAAGCTGGCAGAACACTATTGCGCAAAAGGGTGGAAGTTCCAAGTATGCGCGGGTTGAGATTCGCGAACGGGTGATGAACCGTCCGCTGCCTGAAGTGGAACTGATCGACATGCGGCAGGAGTTCAAGGAAACCGCGAAGGACGATCTTTTCTCGCGAGCACTGGTGGAGCAGACACGCCAGGCGTTGGAACGCGGCGAGCAGGCACTGATTCTGCTGAACCGAAGAGGCTACTCGTTTGCGGTAATTTGCAGGGCGTGCGGAGAAAAACTGGAGTGCCAGAATTGTGCGATTTCGCTGACGCATCACAAGCCAACCGTGGATGAGGCAGGGATGGCTCGCGCGGGGCAGAGGCTGGAGTGCCACTATTGCGGGTACATCCGGTTGGTTCCGAAGCGGTGTCCGAAGTGCGACAGCGAACACTTGTATTACCTGGGCGCTGGGTCACAACAGGGTGAGGAGCGGCTAGGCGAGATTTTTCCGGAAGCGCGCATTGGACGCATGGATCGCGATACGGTGCGCGGACGAAGTGATCTGGAGAGATTGCTGGCGAGATTGCACTCGGGCGAGATCAATTTGCTGGTGGGGACGCAGATGATTGCGAAGGGGCACGACATTCACGGCGTGACACTGGTGGGCGTGGTGGGCTGCGATCACGCGCTGTCGATGCCGGACTTTCGTTCGGCGGAACGGGTGTTTCAACTGATGACGCAGGTTTCAGGACGCGCGGGACGGGGCGAGTTGCCGGGGCGCGTAGTGGTGCAGACTTACTATCCGGACCACTATGCGATTCTCGCGGCGAGCAAACATGATTACGCGAGCTTTGTGGAGCGGGAACTGAAGTACCGGCGCTGGATGCACTATCCGCCGTTTGGTGTGCTGGCGAATGTACTGGTGCAGTCGCAAAAACTGGAAGAGGCGACGGGATGGTCTGCCGAGATTGGCAAATGGTTTCAGAAGGCTGCGCCTGAAGGCGTGCGCGTGCTGGGGCCGTGCACCGCGCCGATTGCTCGGATCAAAGGGACGTATCGGTTTCATTTGATTCTGAAGGGCGCTTCGCGGAAAGCGCTGAATGCGGCACTGCGCGCCATGCTGGAGCACGCGGATGCGGCCGGCGTGCCACGACGGAATCTGATTGTGGATGTGGATGCACTGCGTCTGATGTAACCACCTGGCACCTGCGGTGCGGCGAACGCTCGCGGGAGGCTCGCACGGGCTTTTCTCGATTCCCACTCATCGCAAAGTGCGCGATGAATGGGGCACTCAGCTTAGTGCCGGGGAAGAGCGATGAACTGGATGGGCACCTTACGCTAGTTAGTCGGCATAGCTAGACGCTTACCGTTGCAAGACGCGAAACAGAGAGCACCGTGATGTCGTCTTCCTGGCCCCACTGCTGTGCTACGGCGGCGATGTCGTGCGCGGAGTGTGTGCTGATGGCGCGGGTGCGCTCGAAGCCGTAGAGCTCGTGTTCCGCATTCATAGCTTCCACAACGCCGTCGGAGAGGAGCGTGAGGGTGTCGCCGGGTGCAAGGTGGAGAACGGTCTCGGCGTATTCGGCACCGGCGACGAGGCCTAAGGGAAGGCCGGAGTCGAGCGCAATTTCTTCGCCGCGGCGATACGGCGAGAGGTGGCCGGCATTGGCCATGGTAACGGAGCCTTGCAAAGAGACACGGAGACACAGACATGTGATAAAGCCGCTCTCCTGCGTTTCGAGCATCTGGCGATTGAGGCGCGCGAGCAAGGTGCCAGGCGAATGATCTTCTGCGGCGAGAGTGCGCAGGGCGCCGATGGCCAAGGCGCCGGTCATGGCGGCCTTCAGGCCTTTACCGCTGACATCGCCGACGACGATCAGCGCTGAGCCATCCGGCTGTTGAATGACCTGATAGAAATCTCCGCCAACTTCTTGCGCAGGGAGATAAGCCGCTTCGAGATGAAGGCCGGCTAGCTCGGGCAGGGATGCTGGCACCAGGCGCTGCTGGATTTCGCGGGCGGCACTCAACTCTGCCGCAGAGCGAGCCTGCTCGCGGCTGACGCGCGTGAAGCGGAAGAAGATAACAACAGCGATGGCGAGCAGAAACAGGAGATTCCCCGCGTCGGCCAACTGGAGCGGGATGGGGCCAATCTGGAAGGGATCGACGAGAAACTCAAGGCGGCGCCAGCTGAAGAAAATCGAAACGGTTCCCAAGTCGTAGAGCGAAATTGTGGCTGCTGGAAAGAGGCTGGGCAGAATAAGCCACCCGGCTTCACGATTTCCGCCGCGATACCAAAGAAGGAGCAGGACGGGCAAAAAGAGGGCGACCGGAACAAGGATCAAGATCTCGGTAAGGAGTATTGTGTTGGAGGGTAAGTATCCAAGCCAAGTGGGAACAAGAAGAAAAACCGGAATGATGAGCACTGCCTCGTATGCTCTCCACAGGCTGCCAACGCGCTGGCCACCAAAGCTGAAGGTGAACTCGATCTGGGCAATGGTGAAGATATAAAGTAGCGGTTCGCTGACGAGGATGTTGGCCGCGATGGGAAGGATGCCGTTCTGTTGGCAGCCCCAAAGCAGTGAAGCCGTTCCCTGCAACAGCAGATAGAGACCAAGCCAAAGATATTCCGAGCGGTTTGGCTGGCTGCGACGTAGCGCGAAGACCGCGATGCCGGCAATGACTAAAAGCAGGCTGATGAAGATAGAAGGCAGGGCGGAGTAGAGGCGAGCACTTTCCAGGGCCTGCCTGGCGTTTTCGAGGGCATCCGGCGTGCCGAGCGTGGCGCTAAGAAAGAGCGGCAAATGGAATTGAGGATAGCTGGGCGAAGCGAAGGTGCGCAGAGCCAGGACCAGGTCGGTCCCGGGAACGTCGAGCGGCAGCACGCGTTCTGTGGGGCGGCGGACGCGGAGGCTGGACCGCAGTTGAGGACCTGAAACCTGGACGCCGTTCAGATAGAGTGCGTAGGTGCCTTCGCCGCCATAGAGGAGCAGCGAGAGATCGGGATGGTTTTCGTGCAGATTGATGTGTAGCCGGTACCAGCGCCAACCAGCTCGCGCGGGCCCAAGGTTGTCGAGTCGCACGGGTTCCCAT
>JBAWCO010000116.1:0-4032 GCA_049590315.1 Occallatibacter sp.
GACCTGGCTCGAAGGCAACCGCATGTACGCGAGCTTCGGGCACCTCACCGGCTACTCGTCGAACTATTACACCTATGCCTTCGACAAGGTGATCGCACTGGACTTTTTTGCGCAGTTCGACCCTGCCGATCTGACTGGTTGCGATGCCGGTGGCCGATATCGCAGGGCGGTGCTGGAGCAGGGTGGGTCAAAGCCAGGGCGGCAGATGGTGCGCGATTTTCTTGGTCGCGACGAGGAGTTTTCAGCATTTTCCGATTGGCTGAATGAAGAGTTTGAAGGGCAGTTGCTGGAGGCGGTGTGATGACCGCGGACGATTTTCGCCACATCGCACTCAGCTTCGACGGCGCGGAGGAAGGCTCGCACATGGGCGCGGCGGATTTTCGCGTTGGCGGACGCATCTTTGCCACACTTGCCTCTGTGAAGCAGGGTTACGGGAATCTGATGATGGCACCGGAACATCAAGCGGATTTCATTGCGGAGCGGCCCGAGCTGTTTCTTCCCGTGCTTGGCGGATGGGGCCGGATGGGCGCCACGCATATCCGGCTCGCCGAGGCGGATGAGGACACGTTGACAGGCGCGTTGCACACGGCTTGGAAACTGAGGGTCGATAAGAACAAGAAGCCGGGAAGCAAGAAGAAAACCTCTGCATCAATCGCTTCAAAGAAGCGAAGCAAAAACGCCTGAGAATCGAGCCATTTCGCATCTGGATGGAATTCAGTGAGGCCGATCATGCTGACAAGCTCTCGCATCTATTCCTCTGCCATTCTGCTTGCGGTATTTGCTGGTGGATGGTCAACGAGCCTGCACGGAATCGATGATCACCTAAGTGGACCTGCTCGCCTCCCGGTGCTGATGCACACTTGCCTGATTTCGAACAACGTCAGACGGCTGGTGAGCTTCTACGAGCCAATCTTGGGAGAAAAAGCAAAGTGGTCAGGCGAGAGTTATGCGGAGCTTCCGACGGACGCAGGAGTACTCGCCATTTTTTCAGCGGAGGCGCAGGAGAAATACATTCCTGGATCGGCTGAAGGGGCCGCGAATAAGAGCGTGATTCTGGAGTTCAGGGTTGCGGATGCAGATCAGGAGTATCGGAGACTTCAAGGGCTGGTGAGTGTGTGGGTCAAGCCACCGACGACCCAGCCATGGGGAACTCGTTCTTTCTATTTTCGTGATCCGGACGGAAACCTCGTCGATTTTTATATGGAGAGAAAGACTCAATAGTTGCGCAGCCACTGGGCTGAATCCGTCAGAGGCATCGGCTATGATAGTCCGCGATGGTAAAGACGCAAGACTTTCAAGACAAATGGGCCCTGGTAACCGGAGCAAGCGCGGGCATCGGTGTGGCGCTGGCACGGGAGTTGGCGACCCACGGCGCAAAACTGATCCTGACGGCGCGGCGTAAAGAGCGGCTGGAATCGCTGGCCGCTGAGCTTACGGCGAAAGGAACCGAGGTCCGCATTATTGTTGCCGACCTGAGCGATCCAGAGGCGCCGCAGCAAATTTACGATGCGACCGAGAGTGTGGGCATCCATGTCGAAATCCTGGTGAACAACGCTGGGCTCGGCCAGTACGGGGAATTTCATGCCAACCCGATTGACCAGGAAATCAACCAGATTCAAATCAACTGCGAAGCCATGGTGCGGCTCTCGCGATTCTTTGTCCCGCGCATGGTCAGATGTCGCCGCGGGTGGGTGCTGATACTGGCGTCGACGGCCAGCTTTCAGCCCGTGCCGTACCTCACCACCTACGCCGCCACCAAGGCCTTCGATCGCTTCTTTGCGCTGGGGCTGGCTGCTGAGGTCGCCCGCTTCGGCGTCAAGGTCACGGCGCTTTGCCCTGGGCCTACTGAGAGTGAATTCTTCGATGTGGCTCGGTCTGGGGATTTCCTGGGCGGCAAAAAGCAACCGGCTGCGGAAGTCGCGCGCTTGGCGGTGGCCGCGCTGGCTCGTGGGCAGCGGACTATTGTTCCTTACTTCGGCGGATGGTTTTCTGCGCTGCTTGTCCGGTTCTTGCCGAATACGTTGATCACCACCATGATTGAGAAGATAGCGCGGCCGAAAGCAATGCGGCCGTGAAAGGCATAGGAAGGATGAGCGTTGCCACGCTCAGGAAAAAACGTGACAGATTCGTTCAAGTTTGACGACAAGACCTCGCGCGCACTTGATGTTTTGTATCTTGCGCCGATGAGCGCGCTACGCAGGCAGAAGGTGCGAACTCTGCTGGATCTCTGTCCAGGAGAAGCCGTGCTGGATATAGGGACTGGTCCCGGCTATCTGGCCGAAGAGATGGCAGCGCAGGTTGGTGCGACGGGCCGCGTTGAGGCCATCGACCGGAGCCCACAGATGCTGGCGCTTGCACAGCGCCGCTGCGCAGGATTGTCGCAGGTCGGCCTATGCGAGGCTGACGTTTTGAAGATACCGTTTTCCGATTCGGCATTCGATGCCGCAGCTTGCGTTCAGGTGTATGAGTTTGTCGAGGAGATCCAGGCCGCGCTGTGGGAACTTAAACGTGTTCTACGGCCGGGCGGGCGCGCGGTGATTGTGGACACGGACTGGGCATCGCTGGTCTGGGAGGCCGAAGACCGGGGACGCGCAGAAAAAATCCTCTCAGCCTGGGACGAGCACCTGGCGGACCCATATTTACCCAGACGGCTTGCGCGGTTGCTCACGGATTGCGGCTTTGACGTCAGGGTAGTCGAGCCCTATACGGTGACCAGCCTCGGTTCGGAGCCGTTTCCCGCAGGCCTCGCAAAGATGATTGCGGAGTTTGTTCCGGGACGCCGTGGAATTACGGCCGAAGATGCGACCGCGTGGCTGGCCGATCTGGCAGCATTGCATGCGAGTGGCAGATACTTCTTCAGCGTCAGCGCGTTCCTGTTTCTGGCTACGCGCCGCGCAGAGGAGTAGCAGACCGACATCTAATTCAGCTCCCGCACCCAGATGTTTCTGAAACTGATGGGCTCGCTCTTGTCGCCATGGGCCTGCAGTTTTATCGGTGCCGTGTCATACGCTTTGTAAAACGGCTTGCCGATATAGAGGGTCTGTCCCTTCAATTCGAAATGGTTCTGCACCAGTACGCCGTTGAAGAACGCGGTCACGTACGCGGGAGTCTTCAGCGAACCGTCTGCGTTAAAGGTGGGAGCGGTCCACACCACGTCGTAGGTCTGCCACTCGCCGGGTTTGCGATTCGGATTCACCAGCGGCGGGCTCTGCTTGTAAATGCTGGCAGCCTGGCCGTTAACGTAAGTCAGGTTGTTGTAGGAATCCAGGACCTGCAGCTCGTATCCGTCGTCGCCGGGGCCGGTGGAAGCGAGAAAGACGCCGCTGTTTCCGCGTGCCTGGCCGCTGCCCGTAATGTTTTCAGGAACTCTCCATTCAATATGGAGTTGGTAATTTTTGAACCTGCGTTTGGTTTCGATGTTGCCCACGCCTGGCGCTTTTTTGACTGTGAAGATACCATCAGCCACAACCCATTGGGCGGGCGTGTGGTCCTGGGCGGAAACCCACTCGTCTTCGTTCTTGCCGTCAAACAAGACAATGGCGTCGGAGGGGGGCGCGGCGTCGGTTGCGCCGGGGGTTACTACTTTGGGTACTGGCGTCCAGACTTCCGTCTCTTCGGGTTTGGGCTTGGGCTGCTCTTGCGCGGAGACGGCAACGGCCATGGAAATCAGGGCTGCCAATGCGAGATGTTGAGAAAGTCGGGTTCTCATAGACGGTTTTGAGGATACACCTCTCCGGGGGAATTGCGTCAGGGAAGACGTAAGCGGGATTTTTGGGGCGGCCTGGGTGCCCGTTGGGTAGAAAAATAGGAGGCTGAAAGAAGATTTCCTCAGGGTAAGAGGATATTTCTCTCAATTTCGCGCGACACGACAACCTTTTCAGAGTTCCTGCATCTGACTAAATAACAAGCAGAGGCTTCCACGATTACAGTCCCGCCAAGAAAGGTATCCACTCCTTTTTGAAGGTCCTATTTGGACCTCTTCTCACCTTCCCCCCCTGGACCCCCTCCCAAAAACAGCCTCTCGAGAGGGCC
>JBAWCO010000117.1:0-4072 GCA_049590315.1 Occallatibacter sp.
TCACAGCCAATCGATTTACCTCAAGGCTGAGGGGTTTTTGTTTAACAAGTCGGTCGGTTCTTCCTATGCGATTGGGATGGACCGAAGACGAGTGACAGAATTCAGCTGCATCGCCCGCCTTGGGGCACCTCTAACCACTCGGACTGAAACGTTTCAGTTCAAAGTAATGCGATTTTTCCGAAGACAAACGACCGGGTTCCTCAAGAGCAGAAGGGAACAAAACGGCAAAAGCATTCAAAGGAGACCACATGAGTCAAAAGGGAGTCGAAAGAAGTAGTTGTGCGGCCCGGGCTTGGATCGGGATCCGCGTGCTATTCACGATGCTCATCATGCTGGGAGCAGTTCCCGCCGCCATACATGCACAAGCGTATTACGGATCCATCGTCGGCAATGTGACCGACTCAAGCGGTGCCGCAATTGTTGGGGCAAAAGTCACTATTACAGCCTCCGCCACCGACGCAATATCCAACACAACTACGTCGGCCACTGGCACCTACTCGCTCCCTCAATTGGCGGTCGGCAACTACGTCGTCAAGATTAGCGCGCCCAAATTCAAGGAGTTCGTCTCTGACGGTGTCGAAGTTCACGTCTCCACGAACACCTCGGTAAACGCCATCCTTCAACCCGGCTCTGTTACTGAATCGGTGACAGTCCAGGCCGACGCTGTCCAGGTGGATACGACATCGGCGGAGGTCGGTGAAGTTGTCGCCGGAACGCAGGTCCGTGAGCTGCCATTGAGCGGCGAGAACTTTGTGGGCCTCACCCAGCTTTCACCCGGAGTCAACGCAGCCCAAGGCGCCAATTTTGTGGGCAAGGGGCTTGATGGTGGAGTCAACTTCTCCGTAAACGGCAATCCCTACACGAACAACCTCTTCCTGGTTGATGGCGTAAATAACAACGACGTCGGCTCGAATCGCACCATCCTTGTCTATCCATCGGTTGACACCATCGCGGAATTCAAGATGATTCGCAACTCCTATGGTCCTGAGTACGGCCAGGCTTCCGGCGCAATCATCAGCATCACTACCAAATCCGGCGAAAACAAATGGCATGGCGGCGCATTCTATTCCGGGCGCAACGATGCCCTGGACGCTAACAACTGGTTCGCCAATCACAACAACCAGGGTAAAGCCAAAGAGCGCCGCGACGATTACGGATACAACATCAGCGGAGCGGCTCTCAAGAACAGGGCCTTCTTTTGGTGGAACCAGGAGTGGAACAAGGAAACACAAGGAGTGCCTTTTGCCTCCTGCGTGCCGACGGCTGCGGAAGAGAGCGGTGATTTCAGCGGATACGGGAGCGCGACAGTCGATCAATGCGGAGCCACGATTCCCACAATACCTAGTTATGCTGCAGCGCCCGGCAATCCCCTTAAGATTGCCGCGCCGGACGCCGCTGGCTTGCTGATCGCCAGCTTCTATCCCACCGGTGGAACAACTGGGCTCATCAACGGAAACAACTATTCGCAACTCGTAAATAATCGCCTGGACTGGAGCGAGTGGAACGTCCGCGGAGACTATGACATTACCCATGCGAACCGGGCCACGTTGCGCTGGACCAACGATTCATGGACCAATCCGGCCCCGAACGACGGCTCGCCATTCTGGGGCGAGTCCGACTTTCCGACCATCGATTCGTCCTGGAGTCAACCTTCCAGAAGCATCATGGCCAAACTCAGTTCAACTATCTCCAACTCCATGGTCAATGACGTCGAGTTCGGCTTCGGGCAGAATCGCATTATCACTACCCTCGCCGGAACTGAGGCAGGCAATGTCCCGTTGCTGCAAGCTGCATATCCTGCAACATTCCCGAGTTCAATCAAGCAGAAGGGCGAGTTCTTTGGCGGCTGGGGTGGTTTGAACCCATACGGCTACGTCGGTGGTAACGGGGGCGGGGGAGAGGGGCAGACTTCCATGTGGAACATCGCCCCCTACGGCAACCATGAAGACCTCTACTCAGTGACGGACAACATCTCAAAGGTGCACGGGAATCACCTGCTGAAGGCGGGTATCTTCCTGAGTTCGAATGAAAAAGTTGAGAGCAATGGCAATGGTGCCGATCGGCCTGGGTTGCCTGGGAACTGTACAACGACGGCCACGGTCTTTTGCGACAATACCAACAACCCCTTGGCCACCATCCTGCTTCCCGGCACCGGGTCCCGCGCACAGGTCTTTTCGGGCGTTGGCGAGAACAGCATCGACGGCATTGCCGACGTTCACTGGCACGACATTGAGCCCTACTTTGGCGACTCATGGAAGATCAAACGCAACCTGACTCTCGACTTCGGCTTCCGCTGGTCGTTTCTGCGTGAACCTTACGGTGGAACCAACGGCGGTAACACCTCGCCCGCCTACAACGGTGGCGGCAATTACCCGAACCAATGGGCGAACTGGGATCCAAAATCTTGGAGCGCATCTGCAGCAGCGTCTAACCCGGGAGATGCCTGCAATGGAATTATCACTGTGCCGGGCACTACGCCTTGCGCAAATCAGGTTAAATTTCTCAATGGTCTCGGGGTAGCCGCAAACCTTTCGAGCGGCACCGCAGGTCCAAATGCGGCGTTGGTTCAGGAAAACAACCACAGCATAGCTCCTCGCGTGGGCGTTTCCTGGGACATTCACGGGGACGGAAAAACGGCACTTCGCCTAGGAGCAGGGCAGTTCTATGAGCGGGAGTTGGTGGGCATCGCAGAGAACCTTGCCCGCAACGCCCCGTTTGTTCTCGGTATCAGCACAAACCGTTCGTTGGACACGGTCACACCCTTGACCAGCGCCTCGGTTTCCCCGAGCGCCAACAAGGACACCGGTGGCCACATTCCCAACGCCTGGCAATGGAACGTGTCGATCGAGCAGGAAGTGGCTCGCAACACGACCTTACAAATTGGATATGTGGGCAATACCGGCGTGCATCTCACTTCGATGCGCGATGCGAATGCTCTTCTACCATCCAATTTTCTGCCTGGTGCATTCGTTACCGGCGGAGCGCAGAACGCACTCCGTCCCGCGAACAATTTTGCGATGATCGGCGGCTTTGCGCGCGGCGGCCATGCCTCCTATCATTCGCTGCAGGCGTTGTTCCGGGCTCAAACCGGGTCCTATTCGACCTTCCAGGCGGCTTACACCTGGTCTCATTCGATCGGGAACGTCGAAGAGGACAATTCGTCTGGCAGCGTCAACCAGCAGGCAATCACCGATCAAGCTGCCCCGGCACTGGATAAAGGCAATACCAACATCAACCGGCCGAACATCTTCGTGGCCAATGAGGTGTTCTTCCTGCCGAAGCTGACCAAATACAACCAACTGGTGCAGCAAACCGCAGGAGGATGGGAAGTCAACAGCATCTTCACCATGGCTGAAGGCAGCTCATTCAGCGTCTTCTCTTCCGGAGCTAGTGGCGCTTGCACCCATCTTGCAGCCGACAACACTTGCCTTCCCGACGGTCAGAGTACTCTCAATGCGCTGGTTGGAACCGGCTACACCAACAATCAGCGGGCCTTGGCTACCAACGTCGGTTGCACCACGGGACATGGTGGCAATAATCTCCTGAATTGGAGCCATTTCACGCTGAACAACTATGTACTTGGCACATTCCCAAGCAATCTGGCGGGGCGCGGTGTCTGCCAGGGAGCCCCGAACACCAACGTGGACGGCCAGCTTGCGAAGAATTGGACGATTAAAGAGAAACTTCGGGTCAAGTTCGCCATGGACTTCTTCGATCTCTTCAATCATCCGAACTTCAACAGCAGCAACCTCGAGGCAACAGGCTTTACAAATTCAACCGGTCTCCTCTGCGGCGGAGCAACTTCCGCAATCCCAGGGGGCCCCCGCACTGGAGCGCCTTGCAGCGTAACAAATAATGTTGTAAGCGGCGGTTACAATGGTCCCATAAGGGATGCCAACGGCAACATCATTGGTCCCGGCCCGACTGCATTTACTACGCCTAAAGGCTTTGCGGGCGGAGCCACCGAGAACCTCAACGAAGGACGTACCTTGCAATACAGTCTCAAAATGACGTTCTAAAAAACGTCGATTTGGGCGATGTCAACAAGGCAAAACCTGAGAGGCGGGGGTTG
>JBAWCO010000118.1:0-6141 GCA_049590315.1 Occallatibacter sp.
GCGTATCAGTGCACAATTCCGCCCTCGCCGAGGCCAAATGCATCTGAAATTAACAGAACGTTTCAGCAATCGATAGAGGAAGCAGACTATGCACTTCTTTGACGTCATCACCATCCTCTGCACCGGCATGATGACCGGCAATGAACTCGCGGTCTCCCTGTTTATTCACCCCACGCTACGCCATCTGGATGATCGCGTGCGGGCACGAGCCGTCAGTCTGTTTGCGCGGTCGCTCGGAAAGGGAATGCCAGTCTGGTATATCGTTTCCCTTGTCCTGATCGCCGCGGAGACGTATCTCCGTCGTCATCAACCGGCTTTTCTACTGCTGGTCGTCGCTGCTGCCATCTGGCTCGCGATCATTCTCATCACTGTCATTGTCTTGGTGCCCATCAATAACCGCATTGCGGCTTTGGACCCCTCCGCGTTGCCCGTCAATTGGCTGAAAGATCATCGTCGATGGGAAACGCTTCATCGCTGGCGCATCGCGGCGTTGATCGGTGCAACCACATGCCTGACATACGCAATCGTCGGAATTCAGTGAGATCCCCGGATTCGCTCCACTGATTTCTCAACTCAAAGTCGTCGCCTCCCAATCGAAATCCTTCTCGTCGCTTGGCGCTCCTGTGCCCGTGCTGCTATGCTGCCTGCGCCGGGAAAACCGATTTACGCAAGAGGGAGAACGACTATGTGGTTCCTTGGAATGGATGTGGGAACAGGCGGAACGCGCGCCGTGGTGGTGGATGGAGCGGGCAAACTGATCGCGGGTGCATCCGCCGAGCATGCACCCTTCAAGACAGCTCATCCCGGCTGGGCCGAGCAGGATCCTGAAGACTGGTGGCGCGCCGCACAGGAGGCCATTCACGGAGCCCTGGCTGCTGCACCCCAACCCCATCAGCCCATTGCAGCCATCGGTCTCACCGGCCAGATGCACGGCGCCGTCATGCTCGACGAGAACGGCGCTGTCCTGCGTCCATCGCTCATCTGGTGCGACACGCGCACCCAGCCCCAGTGCGACTGGTTGACGGAGAAAATCGGCTACGAGCGCCTCATCGAGCTCACCTGCAACCCCGCCTTGCCCAACTTCACCGTGACCAAGCTGCTGTGGGTCAAGGAGCACGAGCCGGAAACCTTCGCCAAAATCCGCCACATCATGTGCCCCAAAGATTACGTCCGCTACCGTCTGACCGGCGAGTTCGCCATCGACGTGCAGGAAGCCTCAGGAACGCTGCTGCTCGACGTGACAAATCGACGCTGGTCAAAAGAAGTTGCCGAGGCCGCCGGGATTCCCGAAGACTGGCTGCCCAAAGTCTATGAATCGCCGGAAGTCTGCGCGCGCATCAGCGAGTCGGCCGCGGGGCTCACCGGCCTGACCGCAGGAACGCCCGTAGTCGCCGGCGCAGGCGATCAGGGAGCGGGTGCAGTCGGCATGGGCATCCTGCAGCCGGGATCGGTTTCGGCCACCATCGGCACGTCGGGTGTAGTCTTCGCAGCCACAGCCGCGCCCACCAAAGATCCCAAGGGTCGCTTGCACACCTTCTGCCATGCGGTTCCTGGCCTGTGGCACGTGATGGGTGTAACGCAATCGGCGGGCCTGAGTTTTCGTTGGCTCAAGGAGACCTTCTTCGCGGGCATGGACTACGACGCGCTCACCTATGGGGCGGCCAATGTCCCTGCGGGCAGCGAGGGCCTGGAGTGGGCGCCGTATTTGCTGGGCGAGCGCACGCCGCATCTTGATCCCGAAGTCCGAGCCGCGTTTGTGGGTATCTCTACCGTGCACACCGCGGCGCATTTTGTGCGTGCAGTTCTCGAAGGAGTGGCCTACTCGCTTCAGGACACGTTCACCCTCTTCGCCGAGCTGGGCATTCCGGTCAGCGGCATTCGCCTCGGAGGCGGCGGCGCGCGCGGCCAACTCTGGCACAAGATTCAGGCGGGAATCTACGGCCACGCCGTCGAGGTGCTCACCGCTGAAGAAGGCGGCGCATTCGGCTCTGCATTGATGGCCGGCGTGGGCGTGGGTCACTGGATCAATCTCGACGAAGCCTGCGAGCAGGCCATCGAGGTCGCGTCAGTTATCGAGCCCGATGCCGCGGATGTCGAGACCTACAAGGCCGGATACGAAAAATGGCGCAAGCTCTATCCGGCGCTGAAGAGCCTGCGGTAGGAATTCAATCGACCTCGATCATGCGTTCAGCAGTGGATTCAATATTGTCGCGTCCAGTCTAGCGTGCCGGGTCGGATCGAACTTGACATCCTTAATGTTGACTGTCCCCAGGATTCTTAAACTTGTGTCTCCGCGGAAACTCCAGGGTCCCACTGCTAACGAAGGCACAACATCGTCGGACAATTCATAAACTGTGTAGACGTCCGGGTATTCGTCAAGTGCATCGTCAAATGGGCTATCCAAAAGCAGGAGCCTTTTCCGATAACGCAACACGATTGATCGTGGTACGTCCCAGTACCCTCCATAGCGAAACGGAACCATCACCGCTCTCGGCGGCTTCTCCACTTCGTTCGCTGGCTCCCAAAAGTCCGCGAATACGAAGCCGTCGCGATGGACGACATCGCCTCCTTGCAAATGCAACGGAGCCGTGAACATTGGGCCATCGTAGACACACGTGTGAAATTCGCCGCGTTCCCCGCAGGGGTCCGTCTCCGGTGGCAGGTCGTTCAGCAGCAAAGCATCAAAATCGCGCCCTGCAAACGACGCCGGCAACTGCTTCGGATCCACGCAAGTCAATTTCGCGCGCAGTCCGCCGGTGATCATCTCGCGTGCTAGCGCATCGGTAGGAATCTCCCACAAAGGAAACAGCGGTTCCAGCCCGGTTGGCTTGAGCTTCGTCTCTCGATAAGCGCGCACGTCCTGAAGAAACAAATCGCCAAACGCGATTGCCTCCACGCCCTCATCCACAGCCCGCTTGCAAGCCTCCGCCATGCGCGCCTCGTAGATTTCGTTGGAGCACGGCCAAGGTAGTGGCACAATCCACAGCGGAACCCCTGCTGCTTCAGCCTGCGCCTCCAGCACTGAAAGCCGCGTGCTGTGCATGGCGACGCGTTGGAATTCCGTGTTCACGGTGGTCAGCAGTCCCACGACTTCAATGTTAGGCTGCTGGCGCAAAACATGCAGCGTCCACGCACTGTCTTTACCACTGCTCCACGACAAAAGAACGCGCTTCATCCTGCGATCATAACCTGCTGCACACAACAAAATGCGGTCCGCGGCAACGTATCCGCGGACCGCTTGGTTGATTCGCCTATTTTGTTTTATTTCAGCGTCACATCCGCGTGCAGTGGCGTGCTCTCGCTCGAATCCCCAACCCGAACAACAAACTTCCCCGGATCGATCGTCCACTTGTGCGCCGCCTCATCCCAGTAGCTGAATGCCCGCGCATCCAGGTCCTGGGTCACGTGCTTCGTTTCCCCGGCTGCGAGCCGCACTTTCTCGAACCCCTTCAATTCGCGCTCCGGCCGTGTAGCCTTCGCAGACGGATCGGAAACATAAAGCTGCGCCACTTCCGCGCCCGCCACGCTTCCAGTGTTGGTCACGTCGAAGCTGACCGATACGGTCGATCCCGCCGCTGCCGCTTCAGCCACCTGAAGTTTGGAGAAGCTGAAAGTCGTGTAGCTCAACCCAAATCCAAATGGATAGAGCGGATGCTTGCCCGTGGTAGTCCAGTAGCGATAACCCACCATCAGCTTGTCGTCATACTTCACGTGAGGAATCACGTAATCCACCGCCGGCTTGCCCGGTTCCAGAACGTGCAGGCTCGTATCGGCACCCTTGATCGGGTAGTAGTAAGCAAACGATGGACTATCTTCCCAACTGCGGTCGAAGCTGACCGGCAGCTTGCCTTCCGGGTTGTGCTTGCCAAAGAGAATCTCTGCGACAGCCGTGCCGCCCTCCTGCCCTGGGTAATAGACCTGCAGCAGTGCGGGGACCTTGCTGAGCCAGCGCCGCGTATCCGTGCCTACACCGCCGCTAAGCGTGACCACCGTGCGTGGGTTCGCCGCCGCGACTGCCTCGATCAAACTGTCCTGTCCCCAGGGCAGCGCGAAACTGCGATCAGCTCCTTCACTCTCCGTGCCTGAGTTGAATCCCACGGCCACCACGGCCACATCGGCCGCAGCCGCGATCTTCTTTGCATCTGCAGAGATCAGGTCGGCTTCGTTCGCAATGCCAAGTCCGAAGTGCGGCGTCGCCCCGCGCTGCTGATAGTCCACCACCACGCTGATGCTCTGTCCCGCAGTCAAATCGAGCGTAGTCGATTGCGGAGCCTGGCCCTCGGCATGCGGAGGAAACGGAATCGCTTTGCCGTCCACTGAAATGGAATAGTCGTCGCTGTTCCAGCCTCCGGCCGCCGCCAGCAGCAGGTACTTGCCTGCCTTGGCCGCCTTGTAACTCGCGGTATAGCGAACGCTGTGCGGAGTCTTGGATTCCGGCTGCCAGCCATCGAACTTCCAGTCAGTGATCTTCATCGGTATTGCCACTTCAGGCGTGCCGGTAAAGTCCTTGCTTGGGTAGGTGGCCACTTTTACTGGACCGTCCCAATTTGTTCTCCAGAAGACTTCGTCCATCTGGGGCAGTCCGCGAGTATAGAGCACATGCACATTGGGTCCAAGCAGGTTCGCAATTCCGGTAAGCGTGCTGACCGGCTCAAAGGCTTGCGCTTCAGACGAACCGCCGCCGCCCGTAACCGCCGGCCATGCATTCGGTCCGATCACGGCAATGGTCTTCACCTTGTTCGAATCCAGCGGAAGCAGGGAACCTTCGTTCTTCAATAGCGTGATGCTTTCGAGAGCGCCTTCCAGCGCAACCGCCCGGTCTGCGACGGAGTAAGTAGAATCCGCCGGATCGAATTGCGGCCGGTCCAGGAAGCCGTAGCGCAGCGCGGTGCGAAAAATGCGCATCAGCTTGTCGTCAATGGTCGATTCTTTTACCGTGCCATTCTTCACGGCGTCCACCAGGCCCATCGCATTCATGAACCGCGGGCTCGGCATTTCGAGATCGAGCCCGTTGTTGGCTGCTCCCACGCTGTCGTATGTGGAGTCCCAGTCGGACATCAGAATGCCCTGGAATCCCCAATCCCCCTTCAGCACCTTGAGATTGAGAAACTCGTTCTGCGTGGCGTGGACCCCATTAATCAGGTTGTACGAGTTCATCACTGCGTCCACGTGCCCCTTGGTCACTGCTGCCTCAAAGGCCGGCAGGTACATCTCGCGCATGGTGCGCTCATCGGCTTCGGAGTCCACATTGTGCCGGTTGTACTCCTGGTCGTTCAGCGCATAATGCTTCACCGTGGCCACAACACCCTGCGACTGAACGCCCTGGATATACGGGACCACCAGCGTCGAATTCAGATAAGGATCTTCCGACAGGTATTCAAAGTTGCGCCCCGATACGGGCGACCGCGCAATGTTGACACCGGGGCCGAGCAGGAAGTTGACGCCGCGCGCGCGGGCATCCTTGCCCAGGCTCTCACCGAGCTTGCGGGCGAACTCGGTATCCCATGTGGCAGCCAGCGCCACGCCGCCTGCATAAGCGGTGGTCGGTCCCCAGGTACGCACGCCCACTGACGCGTCTGACATTTTCAACCGGGGAAGGCCGATTGCAGGAACCGCGTGGGTGTACATTTCATCTATGCCGCCAATCAGCTCGATCTTTTGTTCCAGCGTAAGTTTGTCCACCATTGCATGCGCTTTGGCTTCGATTTGAGAACTGTCCGGTACGGGCGCCTGTGCCCATGTCTGTGTGGTTGCGGCCAGGGCGCAAGCAAGCAGAGTCGCAGCAAAGGCCGAGCAAAGGCGAGAAGAAATCGATTGCGCAGGGAGTTTCATTGGGTTTGTCATGACCGGGGAAGCCTACTTCATTTGGCCCGGTAGTGTATAGCGCATCGGGCACACTACCCGGCCGCGGCAAACGCAGACAAACCATGAAGAAAAACGTCATGTGACCCTAATCACATCGCGGGGTGCATCGTGTCACTGAATGGCCTTGGACCGCTGGCGCAGACTCTGAGAACTATAGGCAAGGAAGGCGTTGACGCGTCGTGCGTTAGGAGGGGTTCATGAGCTTCGCAACCGGCATGAAGACGATCGTGGTTGCCACGGATTTGCACGGCCAGTCAGAGGCAGCGCTGGAGTACG
>JBAWCO010000119.1:0-4238 GCA_049590315.1 Occallatibacter sp.
GGCATTGGCACCGTGGGCGGTATTTACGAACATTGAGACACCTTGCCGTCGCGATTGCGGACGGCCTAGCTGCAAGCCATAAGAGAGTCTGTTCAATGACGATCAAAATCGGGTTGTATTCGGAAGATCGCACGTTACATCCTCTTCTTTCCTCCGCACTGGGCAAGGAATTCCAGGTACTTCTGGAGTCCGACGAGGAAGGAATGAACAAGCTTCTGGCCGCGGGCGACTGCGATGCCATGATTCTGGACCTGAATTCGAACCACGACTCGCTGCCAGAACGTATTGAGTTCTCGCGCCGCCTGATCTCAACGAATGTGCCCTCAGTGGTGATGGCCGACGACGGACTGCGCTCGACCGCATTTGAGCTTGTCCGCACAGGCGCGTTTGGATATTGCCGCAGACCTCCGTCGATTCGGGATCTAAAGACGATGCTCAGCCGGGCGTATGAAACATCGTCACTGAAGCAGCAGCTCCAGACAGTGCAACATCGCCTGGAAGAGCCTGGCAGTTGCGATCAGCTGATCGGGTCGAGTCCGCAAATGCAGCGGGTGTACCAACTGGTAAGGCGCGTAACCAATTTGAACGCCTCAGTGCTGGTAACCGGGGAAAGCGGGACTGGTAAAGAACTGATAGCCCGCGCCATCCACAATCTAGGGTCGCGGTCGAGACGCCCGTTTGTGGCTGTCTCCTGTGGCGCTATCCCCGAAACCCTAATCGAGGCTGAGTTGTTCGGGCACGAAAAAGGCGCGTTCACCGGCACCGTTGGGGCGCGGGAAGGCTACTTTGAGCAAGCCGGGGACGGCACACTGTTTTTGGACGAGATCGGCGACTTGAGCCTGTTCACGCAGGTGAAACTGCTTCGCGTTCTGCAGCAGATGGAATTCAGCCGGCTGGGCAGCACACGGCTCATCCCGCTGCGAGCGCGTCTGATTTTTGCTACTCACCAGAATCTGGACAAACTGGTGGCCGAAGGAAAGTTTCGGCAGGATCTCTATTACCGCATCAATGTCATGCGGATTGAAACACCGGCTCTGAACGAGCATCCCGAAGATATTCCGACCATCGCGACACATTTCCTGCACCACTATGCGCAGGTCTTCCAGAAGCCGATGGATGAGATTGAGCCGGAAGCAATGTCGATGCTGCAAAGCTATACCTGGCCCGGCAATGTGCGCGAACTCGAAAATGTGATGCAGAGAGCCATCATTCTCGCTTCCGGACAAATAGTACGCGCGGATGATTTGACTCTCAATAGTCAAGACGATGAGATTGGCGAGATCGGCGATGTGGTGGACATCGGCGATTACAATCCGGCAGGCTCATTTGAGCGGCAGATTCGCGACTATAAGATCAAGCTTGCCGTACAAGCCGTTCGTGAACACAATGGGAACAAGACGCTGGCCGCACGAAGCCTCTGCATCTCGCGGGCATATTTGCACCGCTTGATTCGGCTTGCCGAGCCTGACCCACTGTTTGATCAGGATCTCAGGCAGTCAGTCACTGCTTGAGTCCAGGACTTCGACAGCCCTCTGGAGATCTTGCGATTCAGCCCAGAGAATAGTGCCTCCTGTGCGCCGCTCTACGTATGCGCGTTGTACTCCGCTGGTCCCGCGAAGACCAGCCCGCTTTTTTGGCGCCCGTGAATGTACCAGCAGCACCAGGCTGTTTCATGCGTCATCTTGTCAGGAGGGGCGACCAAGTCCCGGTAGGCGACCTTACCATATATATAGACCTTTTCCTCCCAGTTTTCGACACTCCTGATCCTCTCTTCCGAGTCGCAGATTGCATTCAGATCTTCACGGCTGAATGGCTTGATCTCGGCTGATTCCCCGGGCAGCAGAATGATGGGCACAAGCGGAGCTGTCAGCTCATTACTCAAATACTCGGGAGTTCTGGGGAGGTGGGTCTCATCGACCGCAAATGTGATCTGCTCCAAGGTACCCACGATTCGAGCCGGGGAGCGGCCATGATTTGTTGCGATCACGGAAAAGCTGTTTTCAACGTCTGGAGATGGTTTGACTGTAGCCAGAAGCCAAGGCCTGCCTGAATCCACGATTGCCTGGGCATTTAGTAAGGCGGCGTGCGCGCTTTCGGCAGCGGCTATGGCTGCGGCCTCGACTGATTTGGTTTGGCGATCAATCTTCCTGAGCGTGGAAAGCGCCATCATGATACCGACATATGCGAAAAGAACGAGGACCAGTTGGGCTCCCCAAGTGATTCGGTCTTTCCATTCCCAGGAAGCAGGCGACGGGGCGGGAGCGGGAATTGTAATGATTTTCGGTGGCGTCTGTTCATCGTTGGGAAAATCGCCGTTGTCGGCGGCTGTGGCCGGGCTGGTGGCGCTTGGCGGGTTTGTGCGGGTAGAAGCTGGGACAGTCTGAGCGGGACGAGCTGCAGCATGCACGATTCCCTGCCCTGGCGCGGGTGCGGACGGTGGATGAACGGTTCCCTGTTTCGCAAGTGACGGAGGCGACTGTACTATTGCAATGAATAACGCGAACGTTACCAAACCCTTAACTACCATGGCGAAAATGTAACACACAGAACTCTTTGAAAGATGGGCCTTCACACAGTGGCTCAGTTGGGAGACTTGCTTGGCATTGCGTCGGGAACACGTTCGCCGTTAAACTGATAGAGGCTCCCGCAGGTCCGCATTTGCCCAGGGCTTATCCGAGGTGAGATAGCTGGAATGAATGGCTAATTTCGTCCCGGAACGCGATCATCCACTGGCGAGAACGAGTTTCAATGGCGCAGGGGTGCCCATCAAGGCGCGAGGATTTGTTACCTAGCATGCTGCTAACAGATGCCGGGAGTTACAAGCAAGGAGTTGTAAGTTACAACGCGGAGAGGTGGCAGAGCCCGGTTGAATGCACCTGACTCGAAATGTTAATTTGCCGCTTTCCGCATTCCCCCGCACCACCCCGCACTTCTCCGCATAAAGACAATAGAATCAATTTGATGTAGACTATATCCGTCCCGCACGAAGCCGCGCCTGTCCGCTCCAAAAACGGGGATGATTGGTGACTAAATCGGCGACCGGCGAATTCCTCCACCAAAATGCCTAAACATACCCAAACACTTTCCGCCACTCCATGCGAAATCGCCGCTGAAGACGGGTACTTCGCTCATCCGCACACTGGCCGAGCCCTTCAGGAACGGACGCAATTCGCAGGTCGCTTCAGAAGCGGGCAGGACGGCCGGCTGCAATCCATTCTAGAGGAGGCAACGGAATGAAAATCGTGAGTAAGGCGAGCCTTATGGAACGCGTCACGATCGGCCCCCGCGGGTGCTGGGTGTGGAATTGCGCGCTCAGCAAAGAAGGTTATGGAGTGCTCCGCTGCGGTGACGGCCAGCGTCCTGCCCAGCGCGTGTTCTGGGAATCGTTCGTCGGGATGATTCCTCCCAACCACCGGATTCTGTCCGGCAAGATGCCAGGATGCGTTGGGAAAGCATGCTGCAGCCCGGCGCATCACCGGTTGCAGGGGCCGCTCGTCAGCACGGAACTCGAATTCTGCAAGCTCGGCCATCCTCTGAGCGGGGACAATGTGGTCGTCGAGAACCGCAACGGTCGCGAGTTCAAGCGGTGCCGTACCTGCCGACGTGAGGCATGGAAGGGCTGGCAGAGACAAAAGACAGCTGAAAATAAACGTGCCAAATCTAAGCCGGGCAAGAGGTCGAAGTAAAGAATTCCCATAATCTCGGCAAGGAAGCGGCGTCGAGCAAATGCTCGGATCGCCATCTCAAGAAAGACGGAAATGATTGCGAGAGAAGAGTTGTACGAACTTATTTGGTCGATGCCAATGACGAAGGTGGCGGAGAAGTTTTCGGTTTCCGGGAGCTACATGGCCCGTGTCTGTTCGGTCCTGGCCGTTCCGCGTCCAGAGAGAGGATATTGGGCCAAACTCGAATTCGGGAAAGCGCCGTCACGACCGCCATTGCCCGAAGCCTTACCGGGCGACCAACTGTTCTGGTCGCAAAATGGTGATATCCCTGCATCGAGATTCCGGGCCGTTACAGCAACAACCGCACCGGCGCAACCCCGAACGCGACGCGTGGTAACTGGAACTCACGGTCTTGTACAAGGTGCGAAGCAGCTTTATGAAAGAGGCTATTACTACTGTGTTATAAAATGGATACCCCCGCTTCGGTTATTCTGGCGATGCAGTTTGTTGGGTAGTACGTTGATGGAATGAGCCCTCGCCAACTGGATTTGTCGCGTCAAGGTGAGCGTCTGC
>JBAWCO010000120.1:0-2943 GCA_049590315.1 Occallatibacter sp.
CGAGGGAGTCGATCGATTTCAACTATGAGCGCCAGCTATACCAGGTAGTGGGAAACACGATCGTCGCATCTGGCGCACCTCCCACGGCCGTTTACGCAGCCGATCCAAGGGTCGCCCACACGCTTACTCTCGCTGTGGACCAGTTCGGTAATGTATTGCAATCTGCCACAGTTGCCTATGGCCGGCGTTATCTCGATCCGTCGCTCAGCGCGGCCGATCAGACTACCCAAGGCACTCTGCTGAGCACGTGCGTGGAAAACACTTACACCAATGCGATCGACACGGGGGACGTGCATCGCATCCCGCTGGCAGCCGAGAGTATCAGCTACGAGTTGATCCAGGTGCAGGCGGCAGCCAGTTTGCCGGATATTACAAATCTCTTCGGCTTCGACGAGATGGCTGGCACGCTGCAAGGGTTGTCGGATGGGCTGCATGATCTTCCATTCGAGGACGTCAATCCTGTCGGTCTCTCGGCGGGTCAGACTTACCGTCGACGGATTGCCGACACACGCACCTACTATCGGCCGGACGATATGGGTGCGGCTGCAGGGAACTCAAAGGCGCTGCTGGCGCTGGGCACTCTTGAGTCTTTGGCCCTTTCCGGCTGCACCTACAAGCTTGCCTTCACACCGGGGTTGATTTCACAGGTTTATCAGCGCAATGGAACGGCTCTTCTGCCCACCCCAGCCACTGTGCTTGGGAGCTTGGCAACCGATGGCGGTGGCTATGTCGACTTGGATGGCGACGGCGCGTGGTGGGTTCCCAGCGGTCGGACATATTACCTTTCTGCCGTGCCCACGGTACCGCAAGAGTTGACCGAGGCGCAGCAGCACTTCTTTCTCCCGCGGCGCTTTGAAGATCCCTTCGGCAATGCATCTACTGTCAACTACGATCTCAGCGACCTGCTGGCGATTCAGGCCTCGGATGCCGTCAACAACGTTGTGTCGGCCGTGAACAACTATCGCGTGTTGCAGCCGGCGCTCATCACGGACGCCAATTTCAATCAAACCACGGCCAGCTTCAACGTCCTCGGTATGGTGACCGCGACGGCGGTGATGGGAAAGTCCGGACAAAATCTCGGCGACACGCTGACCGGCTTCACGGTCGATCTGCCGCAGGTGCAGATTGACGCGTTCTACAACGCCACCGATCAGGCAATGTTGAACTCCCTGGCCGCGCAGCTGCTCGGCAACGCCACCATGCGCATCATCTACGACATTCACGGTTTCGCCAACTCGCAGGCGGCCGCACCGAACGACCCTACGCAATGGCAACCAACATTCGCGGCGACAATCGCACGTGAGACGCATGTCAGCAACCTGGGCGCGGGCCAGCAGAGCGTCATGCAGGTGAGTTTTGCCTATTCCGACGGCTTCGGCCGCACGATCCAAACCAAGCTACAGGCTGAACCAGGGCCGGTGGTGGAGGGCGGGCCTGTGGTCACTTCCCGCTGGGTTGGAAGCGGTTGGACGATATATAACAACAAGGGAAAACCGGTCCGCGAGTACGAACCGTTCTTCAGCCAACTGGCACAGAGCGCACAGCAGTTCGAGTTCGGCGTGACGGCTGGTGTCAGCTCCATACTCTGCTACGATCCGCCCGGACGCGTGGTGGCGACCCTTCATCCGAATCAGACTTTCGCCAAAGTGGTCTTCGATCCCTGGCATCAAATGAGCTGGGACGTGAACGACACTGTGCTGATCGCCAACCCCGCTGCGGATGCGGACATCGGCGACTTCTTTTCGCGGCTTCCTCTCGCAGACTACTCGCCGACCTGGTACACGCAGCGCGCCGCCGGTGGTCTAGGAGCGCAGGAACAGGCTGCAGCGGCCAAGACGGTGATGCACGCCAACACCCCTGCTACAGCATACGTCGATCCGCTAGGACGCACCTTCCTCTCGATCACCGACAACGGGACCTATGGCAATTTGCTGACCCACGTTGCCCTCGACATTCAGAACAATCAGCGCTCAGAGACTGATCCGCTGAATCGTCAGGCCACAGCCTACGACTACAACCTGCTGAGTGACAAGATCCATCGGGCGAGCATGGAGGCAGGTGCGCGGTGGGTGCTGAACGATGTGCTGGGAAAACCGATTCGCGGTTGGGATAGCCGTGGCCACAACACGCGCACGGCCTACGATGAGCTACGCCGCCCACTGAGTCTTTTTGTGCTCGGCACCGATCCGGTGAATTCCGACCCGCGCACTCTGGCCAGCGAAGTTCTTTACGAGACATTCACCTACGGAGAGGGCCAACCCAACGACCAGGGGTTGAATCTGCGCACACGCATCTATCAGCACAACGATTCCACAGGCGTGGTTTTGAACGTTGTCACCGATCCCTCCACGCAGCAGCAGGTGGGGTATGACTTTAAGGGAAACTCTCTTGGAAGAAGCCGTCAGTGTGTACTGGATCCGACGTCTTTGCCGAGCTGGTCACAGCCCCCACCCCTGTTCATGACCGATATCTTTGTGAGCCTCACGCAGTACGACGCGCTGAACCGGACCACCGCCGCAACCGCCCCCGACGGAAGTGTTGTTTCACCTGCCTATAACGCATCTAACCTTTTGCAATCGATCAAGGCAAACTGGCCAGGCGCAACAGCCACATCGATCGTCACCGGCATTCAATACAACGCGAAAGGGCAACGGGTCCTCGTCGACCACGGTAACAACGTCGAGACCAGCTATTCCTACGATCCGTTGACCTTCAGGCTGATGAACATCACCACCACGCGCAGCGGCTTCCCCGTAAATCAGCAGACTGTGCAAGATCTCTCCTACACCTACGATCCGGTGGCGAACATCACCCATATCGATGACGAAGCGGATATTCAGGATGTCATCTTCTTCCGCAACCGGCGCGTGGAGCCCAGCGCCGATTACACCTACGACCCGGTTTATCAACTCGTCCTTTCCAGTGGCCGCGAGCAATTGGGCC
>JBAWCO010000121.1:0-5319 GCA_049590315.1 Occallatibacter sp.
GAAATGTGGCTCTCTGGCCAGCGTGGGTCACATCGCGAAATCCGTCGGGCAGATAGAGATCGCCGACAAATCCACCTGCCGCGGCTCCCACGAAGTTTGAAACGGCGGGCATTGGCCGTCCTGAATCCGTGCGATCAATGAAGGTGAAAGCGATGGCGTGTGCGCTGCGGGCAAAGAATCCGCGGCTGATTGATTGCGTGTAGTAGGGGTCTTCGCGTGTGATTTCGCCGGTGAGAAACTGCGCCGTGTGTGCGCTGACGCGGGAGGCGAACGCATCGCCGTAATTGCGTCCAAAGCCCTCTGCTCCTTGTCGCCATTCGGGGGTATAGGCGGTTGCTCCCTGTCCGGGCGGATTGGCCATTCGCAGGCCGGCGCGAAATGCGGGAGCTGTGAGGGCGCTCGGATTCCAATAGGTCTCCGTCATGTAATAGCTGAATCGATTTCCCGCGTTGGCAGGCATCACGGTTGCTCTTCCAGCGGGAGTTGTTGCAGTGGCGGGCGCGTCCGATAGCTGGTTAGAAAATTGCGGATCTTCCGGCAGCCTCGTGGTGGCCTGGTTCTGGCCTGAAGATGCAGGCAATTGAAGGCTCTTCTGAGCGAAGCATGCCAGGTGCACCACGGCAGCCAGAGCAAATAGTGAGAGAAGGTTTCGCACTTATCCTCCTTGGAGCGGGTCCCAAGTTCGATAGGAGGAGTGTGAGCCCGCGTGATGAGGAACGCGACGCGAATCGTCCAGGTGCGGAGAAGCAGTGGTGAACGCGAAGGATGGAGTCACGAGCGACTCCGCGAGAAGTGGAGCCGCGACGCGGGCGGCGTCAAGCGCACTTCAGAAGCAGAGATGCGCCGCATGCGAGTTCCTGCGTTCGAAAAAATCGCCAGAACCGCGCTCACGCGCAAATTTGCGCGCCTACCTTGATTCCTGAAGGGGATTGGCGCGCCTGTTGGATGCCAGACGCACGCGAGGAACTCCGCCGCGCTTCTTACGAAGCGGACATTTTCTGATTGGTTCTTATCTTGCCGCGAAGCCGATCGGCCCTACGGCAGGAACGGCTGTCAGTGTTCTTATTGGGGCGCTTACGGCGTGAGCGGCAAAGCTGCCGTCCACGCCAATCGCCGACATTCTGCTTCTTGAGCTTGGCTTTGCGCTCTTACTTTTGCAATTTGCGGATGTACGCCACGATGTCCTTGGTCTGAGCATCGGTTGGCCCATTATTCGTGTAAGTCTTCTTCACGAAGGCGATGATCTGGTCATCGCTCCACTTCATCATCTCCGGAGACTTGAACGAGTTAATCTTCATGCTCTTGGCCACGGGTGTGTTGGCGAGTCCATCGGCGCCGTGGCACCTCCCGCACTTGGCATTGTAGGCGTCTGCACCGCGTGCCTGCGCGAAGGCAGCCCCCGCAATGGAAGCGGCCAGCAGGATCACGGCTGCCGCTCTGATTCTGAGTTTCATTGTCTTGCTCCTTTGCCTAGTTTAAAGGCGCTTCTCAATTACCTACTGGTCATATCGTCTGAGTTGTGCGGTCGAAAGTGACACATATCACCCACTAAAGTGGGCTGGTCTTTGGTTCCAAAATGGCGCTCTACGAGCAGCCGCTCCTCGGAGTCAGGCACCCAGCTACCAAAAAGCGGCCGGCAGGACCGCGCTCATCCGCAAATCTGCGCGTCTACTCTAATTTCCAAATGGAATCAGTGCGCCGGGGGTATGCTGGACGCACGCGCGAGATGATCTCGCAATTCCTATGACCGGACAAATTCTGCTCGGGCCCTATCTTGCCGCAAGCCTCATCGGCTTCGCGGCTGGCACGGTCATCAGCGCCTTGCTGCTCGCGCTCACCTCGCGAGCGTCCAGGTTGCCCGGCACGCCAGCGGCCAACATTCTGTTTGCAGTTTGCTCGCTTGTTTGGAATCTGGCAGGGTTTGCGCACACGATTGCAATTACTCTGGGGACGCCCGAAGGTGCGCGAGTGGCCCAGGCGCTGTTGGCATCTCAGTTCACAGCAGGCGCGGCATGGCCAGTTGCCCTGCTTGCAATCTGGAGCCCTCTAGCTGGGCACTCCGGCCAGCAAAGAATCGCTTTCAAGGCGCTGCATGCTCTATCGATGGTGAACTTCGCGGTGATCGTATTCCTTTTCTGGTCTGCGATCGTTTCGGGTACACATCATCAGATTCCAATGATGCTGAAGGAGGTGACGGCATACAACGGGACGATTCTGCTGGCACTTGGAATGGCGCTCTTTCGCGATCGTCTGGTCTCACGCGCGATGCGGCTTCCGTCGATTGCGATTTTGACCGGTGTTCTGGGTGCAACGCTGTCGGTTGCTCTTTCGCAGGCGTTTCCATACTACCCGGCACTTTGCACGGGGCTCCGAGTTGTTGCCGAACAGATCACGCTGCTTATCGTTCTCGGGTCTTTCTTCCTCTTCACGCGATTTCGTTTTTCCGATCTGTTCATTCGCAATAGCATTCGAGTACTAACAGCGGCAATGACAGCAATCGTTTTCCTTCTGCTGGCGCGTGTTCCGTTGATAGCGCAAATCGAACACGAAGCTGCGTTTCCCAACGTCGCACGGGTGCTGATCGAAACAATTTTGCTCGCCACCTTCCTCTTCGCATTTACCTTTGCGGATCGGCATATCGAAGCCTGCGTGAATCGATGGATCTTTGGCGCGCCCGACTACCGAAGCATTAATCGACAAATCTCCGAACGCCTTTCGCGAGTTCATTCAGAGCTAGAGATTGCCACTGTGGCGAAGTATGCAGGTGACGCCCTCGAACTGAAGGATGCTCAATTTATCGCTCTGGAGACTGTGCCGGACTTGCAATGGCCGGATGCGCTTCTGGATGGAGAGGTCGTTGAACTCGATGATCCTGGTCCGCTGCGCGCGCGGCTACATTTGCGGGACCTGGAATTGCTGATTCCCATATATTCCGCCGGCCGGGTCAGCCATCTACTTGCAATCGCGCCTGGCTCGGCACGGCGAGGGCTGGTCAGCCATGAGGTGAACTTCCTGCGCGGGGCGGCTGCACAGTTTGGACAGCGGCTGGATGCTCTGCGACTTGAGGAGCAGATGGTGGAACAACAGAGCCGGGAGGCGGTGCTGTTGCAGCAGGTCACAGAGGCGGAGTTGCGCGCGCTCCGCGCCCAGATCAATCCGCACTTCCTCTTCAACTCGTTGAACAGCATTGCCAATCTCATCGTGGCAAATCCCGATCAAGCGGAGACGATGACGCTGCGGCTCGCGCGCGTCTTTCGTCACGTGCTGGCTAACTCTTCAAGGCCCCTCATTCCTCTGCATGAGGAGATCGAATTTCTGCGCACATATCTTCAGATTGAGGAAGCCAGATTCGGCAGCCGGCTTGCGGTCAACATTGAAGTCGATCCCGACCTTGAGATGGAACGCATCCCCACGCTGATTCTGCAGCCCGTCGTGGAGAACGCGTTAAAGCATGGACTAGGGCCGAAGCCGGGACAAGGGCACCTGTGGATTGCAGCCGAGATCCAGGGAAACAGAGTGCGGCTGCGCGTGGAAGATGACGGTGTCGGTTCCGTTTCCGCACCTCGGGAAAAGGGGAACGGGCGGGGCTACCTTCCATCTGGAAATGGCAATAACGGAGGGTCGAACGGTGTGGGGCTCGAGAACATTGCGCAACGGTTGAATGCGCTCTATCAGGAGCAGGGCGAGATGATTCTGGAAGCGCGAGAAGCGGGCGGGACCCGGGTTACGATTCTGCTGCCGCGCGAGACAGGAACGGCGACGGTATGAGAAGCCTGATTGTCGACGATGAGGCTGACTCCCGCGCACGGCTTATCCGTATGCTCGGAAGCCATACGGAAATCAGTGTGATCGGCGAGGCGCAAGACGGGCTGGAAGCAGTTGAGAAGATCGAGTCGATGAAGCCCGATCTGCTCTTTTTGGATATCCAGATGCCGGGCCTCACGGGTTTTGACGTGCTTCGGTCGATTCGTCCCGACATTTCATTGCCGCTGGTCATCTTCATCACCGGCTACGATCAGCATGCGCTTGCTGCTTTTGAAGCCGACGCGCTTGCTTATCTGCTCAAACCCGTCGAACAGGAACGGCTTGCGATCGCAGTGGAGCGGGCTCTCAAGCTGGATGCGTTCTCTGAGGAGAAAGAGAAACAGCGCGAGAGCGTTCTGCGGGCTGCCCGCGCAACGCCCGATGTGCTTCGTCAAGTTGTTTGCCGAAAGCATGGACATGCTGTGCTTGTTCCTGCCGAGCAGATCCTGTGGTTCCAGGTGCAGGATGGCATTGTCAGGGCGAAGACCGCCGGTGATTCGTTTTGGGTGAATTACCAGCTTGCGGAACTTGAAGCAGGGCTGCCTGAAGATCTGTTTTTTCGCGCGCGTCGAGAAGTGTTGGTGAATTTGGCTCGGGTCAAAGAGATCAAACCATACTTCAAGAGCAGTTTCCTGCTGGTGATGTCCGACGGTGCTTCGACAGAGATTGCAGTCAGCGAACGTCAGGCAAGGCCTCTGCGCAAACGCCTGCCTGGCCTCTAAAGACGGCGTTTCCAGAACCCGCGTGGGTTGCAGAATTCGCGCTTACAAGGACCAATTCGCGTTGATCGTTTTCCTGCCGTTGCAAGGTGCAGATGCCGTCTATGTCGATGAAAGCTACCAGTTGGTGGCCGGTACTCAATAGCTGCGCACCCACTGCAGAATTGACCGCACCGCGACGCCGCTAGGTCCCTTGGCGATGTAGGGCTTCGAGTCTTCAATCCATGCCACGCCGGCAATGTCCAGGTGAATCCAGGGTGTGTCTCCCACGAAGACTTTCAGGAACTCCGCTGCAGTGATTGCGCCGCCGTGACGTCCACCGGTGTTTTTGATGTCGGCAATGTCGCTCTTGATTTGCTCGGCGTATTCGTCGCCCAGCGGCAAGCGCCAGAATTTTTCGCCGGAAGTGGCCAGTGCCGCACTGAACTTTGCGTAGGTCTCGTCATCGTTGGAGAAGGCGCCGGCATTGATGGTTCCCAAGGCAACCACGCAAGCTCCGGTCAGCGTTGCCGCGTCAATCAGGTGGGTCGCGCCCAATTGCTTTGCATAGGTCAGCCCGTCGGCGAGCACCATGCGTCCCTCGGCGTCGGTATTGATGACCTCGATGGTCTTGCCGGGCTTGTCTGGTGTGAGGGGCATGGCGGTCTGCACATCGCCGGGTTTTTGCGCCTTGCCATCGGGCATGTTTTCCGCGGCGCAGACTACGCCAATCACGCGTACCTTTGGCTTGAGCAGGGCGATGGCGCGCATGGCGCCGAGCATGGCCGCACCGCCCGCCATGTCGTACTTCATCAGC
>JBAWCO010000122.1:0-42539 GCA_049590315.1 Occallatibacter sp.
CCGTTGGCTGCGTTGCCATGATGTGTGAGTTCATCGAGCATCGTGAAAAACGCGAAGGTGTCGATGTTGTGTTCTGTTGACTTGCCGTTGGGTGAGGGCACTGACTCATTGAACTGGTTGATGTTGGTTCCGAAGGAGTAGCCTCCAGCGCCAAGCGTGTTGTAGGTATTGTTGACAATCCAGTTTGCCACAGAGAGTGCCGCAGTGAGGTACTTCGTGTTCCCTGTCCGGCGGTACAGTTGCGACAGGGCCATACCCGCCCATGCCTGGTCGCCGGTAGCACTGGTGTAGAAGTAGAACGGGAAGGCCGCCGGCGTGACGTAAGCGCCGCTCCCGTCGGTAGCTTCCTGGTTGACAAAATAAGCTTGCGCGAAACGGCCGTCGTTGAATGGGAAATTCGACGCCTGCGCGTAGATCAGGCCATTGCCAAGAACCTCTGCACGAGCCACATCGTCCTTGCGCCCGTGCACCAGATAAGCGTGGATGGAGACTGCGTTGTCGTAGGTAAACGCGGTCGACTCCAGCCCTCCCTGATCGCTGTAGCTTTCAATCAGGCGAATGGTGTCGCCCGTGGCGTAGGCGTCCATCATGGCGTTCTGAAACGAGATAGCTTTTTCGATGGAAGCGATGCGCTTTCTCGCATCCTCCACTTCGCTTTCGGCTCCGTATGGGCTTTCGGCTCGCGCTGACCGGGTGAAGGTGAGCGGCATGACTCCCGCAACTACTGCTGCGCCAAATCCGAACCCTAACAGTTCTCTTCGTGACATCGATTTCATGACTTTTGATCCTCCAGAATTGCCGTTTTGATGCCGGGAGGAATCTACTCGCCCAAATCACAAACGTCAATATGAAAAGCAGAGTCCGCTTGACTGACTTCACATCAGCGACGCCGACATTTCGTTGCTTATCTGCCGTCGACGAGGGCCTTGGCGATTTGGCATATCTCCGTATGCGCAATTCGCTGCGCAATCGGAACACTTCCCTGCATCTCCGGTTGGTTTCCCTGCACGCCGCTGGCAATCAATCATTCCGCGCATGAACCTTGGACCAGGAGTCGATGATGGCGCAGGTGACGCTCGATATTAATCAACACCCGCAAACCGTAGATGCTGATCCGCAGATGCCCTTGCTCTGGGTGCTCCGCGATCTGCTCAACATGACAGGCACTAAATACGGTTGCGGCATCGGACTCTGCGGCGCCTGCACCGTCCACATTGACGGCGCGGCAACCCGTTCCTGCCAAACCCCTCTCGCCTCCGCAGCAGGCAAGCGAATCGTCACCATCGAAGGTCTTGCCGCAAACGGTTTCCATCCGGTCCTGGAAGCGTGGATCACTGAACAAGTGCCGCAGTGCGGCTACTGCCAGCCCGGGCAGATCATGTCCGCTGCTGCGTTGCTCGCTCAGAAACCTCACCCTACCGACGCTGATATCGATGACGCCATGGTCGGCAATCTCTGTCGATGCGCCACCTACTTCCGCATTCGCAAAGCGATTCACCGAGCTGCCGAAGAGGTGCACTCGTGAGCACCGAACCCAGCCCTGCGCCTGTTCGAAGCAGCTCCGTCATTTCCCGCCGTGCCTTCCTCGCAACCTCTGCGGCCGCAGGCGGAGCCCTTATCGTCGGCCTCACTTTCTATAGTCGCTTTCACCATCCCTCTGCCAGCGATTCCCAAGATCCCTTCAATGTCTGGATCCATATCCATCCCAATGGACAGACCCAACTCATTCTGAACAAATCCGAGATGGGCCAGGGAATCTTCACGTCTTTGCCCATGATTCTTGCCGAAGAAGCAGAGATTGAGTTCTCCCAAATAACGGTGATTCAGGCGGACAACGCCGCTGGCACCGGTGGAAGCCACTCGGTCATGGGTAGCTACAAATCTCTTCGACAGGCCGGGGCGCAGGTCCGGGAAGTCCTCATTGCCGCCGCCGCGCGCCAGTGGGGTGTTCCAGACAGTCAATGCCGGGCCCGCAGCAGCCAGGTCACACATCTGTCCTCGGGCCGCACTCTCTCTTATGCCGCCCTCGTCAAAGATGCCCGACAGCTTCCCCTGCCTGATCGCAATACTGTTCCTTTGAAGGATCCCAAAGAGTTCACGCTTCTCGGCCGATCTATTCCTCACCTCGACATTCCCGACAAGGTGAAGGGAGCCGCCAGATTCGGCATTGACGTTCGTCTTCCCGGCATGGTCTATGCTGTTGTCGCCCAATGCCCCTACTTTCGTGGGGATCTGCTCCACTTCGACGCGGCCAAGGCAAAAGCGATCTCCGGCGTTCTTGAAGTCTTCGATATTCCCGCAGATCCACACTCCGCGAACAAGAATACGCGCGAGGTTGCTGTCGTCGCTACCAACACATGGGCTGCCATTCAGGGCCGCGACGCGCTGGCCATCGAATGGAAATCCGGACAGTACCACGACGAGTCTACCCAGTCCCTCACCGCACAACTTCGCTCTGGCCTCGACGCTCAGGAATACTGGAACTCCACCAACACGAACCTCAACCCTGACGCAGTTCCTGCTGCAAAGCGAATCGAAAGCATCTACGAGTTTCCTTTCCTCGCACACGCCACCATGGAAACGATGAACCTGACGGTCAGGCTTGAAGATGGCCGCTGCGAGATTTGGTCCCCGACACAAACGGGCGGCGGAACACAGGAGACCGCAGCCAAACTCCTCGGCATCGATAAGGAGAGAGTCACCGTCCATGTCACGTTTATGGGTGGGGGTTTCGGCCGTCGCTTCGGCGTTCCTTTTGATCATCAAGCCATCCAGACCGCGCGTCGCATCCATCGACCGGTTCAACTCGTCTGGACCCGGGAAGACGACTTCACACACGATCTCTACCGTCCTGCCGGTATGCACCGCCTCCGCGCCGGCATCGATCGCAAAGGAAACATTGTTTCATGGACCGACCGCCTCGCCGACACCACCATCATTGGCCAGGGTGACCCAAAACAGGCACAGCTCTATGAGCTCGGAGGAGCTATCGATCAACCCTATCCAGCCCGGCATTTCCGAATGTCCTATGTGCCTGTCGATAGCGGCGCCCCCCGCGGAGCCTGGCGCGGTGTCGAGATTTCTTTCAATGTCTTTTCAGTGGAGAGCTTTGTCGATGAGCTCGCCCACCTCGCTGGCCAGGATCCCTACCTCTATCGTCGTCATCTGCTTGAGCACGCTGCCGCACATCCCATGACATCCAGGTCCAACTTCGATGGCGAACTCCCCGACCCCATGCGTATGATCCACATGCTCGACCTCGTCACAGAAAAGGCCGGCTGGGGTAAGCCGCTCGGTCTCCATCGTGGGCGCGGTATCTCTTGCTTCTACTCGAAGACCACCTATCTCGCCCAGGTTGCTGAGGTCACGGTCAAGGACGGCAACATACACGTCGATCGCGTTATCACGGTCGTGGATCCCGGCCAGGTAATCAACATGAACGGCATTCGCGCGCAAATCGAGGGCGCTGTCCTGATGGGCCTGAGCGCTGCCCTCAAGGAGCGCATCACCGTCAAGGACGGCATGATTCAGCAGCAGAACTTCAATGACTATGACCTGCTGCGAATGCCGGATGCTCCGCAACTAGATACCTATCTGGTTGAGGGCGACCGTCCTCCCGGAGGCATTGGCGAGCCACCGCTCGCGCTCATTGCACCCAGTGTTGGCAACGCCATCTTCGCCGCCACGGGGAGACGCCTGCGCAAGCTCCCCCTTCAACTCGACGAGGCGCCAGCGTGAAAGCCGCCTCACGTGCGACACTGCTCGCATTCTTCTTATTTTCGCTTCTCACCATTGCGATCCCACGAGCAGTGATCTCGCGACGATCCGCGTCTCACAACTCCTGCGGTGTTCACAGAATGTCCGTGAGGGAAAATACTATTCATGAGCGAATCGACGGAGAGCATCGCCCTTGAGTGAGCCGTCCCACGCTATTTCAACGATTCGGTATTACATGCGGCAGAACTGTTGATTGGATTACAGCGAGCAACTACGCTACCCGGAAGAGCAACCACGTAGTGTCCGGGCCAGCGAGCTGGCTCATTCACTGGATAGTCGGTGCTGAGGATCTGCGCGCCGCTTGCCATCATCGCATCGCGAGTGGCCGTGTCATTGATGCGGGCTTCTTTAGTGTCTGAGTCGGTGCGCGCGCGAATGAGATAGCCCTGGCGAACGAGCGCGGTGATTTCGTCCGCGGGGCCGTCGTTGCGCTCGATAAAGGCTGCATCCGGCTGGCCGGGCGTGGAGTTGGTGAAGATTACGCGGCCGCGCAGCGAGGGATGGCCTTCGAGGTATACGGGGCTAACGGGGCGCTGGTCCATAAGAAAGATCACCTTGCCACGCGCGCCGGCGAGTGTGGGCCAGTTACCGGCGAGCACGGCCTGGTTGAGCGTCTCGTAACTGCCGCGAACATCGTCGGGCGTAATGAGTTCCTCCGGAGGGAAGACGGAGCGGATCTCGGCATCGAGTGCATCGAAGATGCTGGAGGTGAACGGTTCCGGCTCAGTCAGATGCAATTCGCCGCGGGGCTTGCCCTGCTTGGTCTCGACGAGAATGAAGATGGGCAAGTGACCGGGATGTGCGTGCGACCATTGGCGGACTTGTTCAAGGCAGGCAGTGAAGGGTTGGCAGACACTGCGATAGTCGACATCCTGCACGTGCATGACCTTGAAGCCGGGCTTGGCCATGATGCCGTCAGGGTCGAACTGGGGATCGGGCGGGAGATGAGCCGCGGCTACCATCATGGGACCGGAGGGATGCGCGTAGAGACCGCCTTTGGTGTCGGCATAGATATCCAACTCAATCTGGCGAACGCCGGCATCGAATTGTTGTGCAAGCGGCGGATGCTGATAGTCGAGGCCCTTGAAGGCATCGGCGTATTTGGCTTGCCACAGCGTGCTCTCACTGGCAGCAATGCCCGCATGGTAGCTATTGTGTGTGCCGATGACCTGAATCTGATTCAGCTTGAGTTCGCTACCGCTGGCAGGTTGAGGGTTTTGTGCGATGGAGAAGCGGCAGGCGAAGGTCAGAGCAATACAAAACGAAACGATGATACAGCGATGAGAGCGGGACATGCCTTGGTCCTTTGATTGCAATTAAGTCGATCGGCTAGAGTGATGCGCGAGAGAGAAATTCAGCCTGCGCGATAGGGCTTGCTGTAGTGAGTAGACCACTCGACAAGGTTTGCGTTGATGAAGCGCCAAGTGGCTCGCCTGGTGTCGACTTCCATGAGCATGTACGCGTTGGGATCGTATCGCGTAGCGGCCATAACATAGTGCTGTGGGCCATAAGTGCGGGCAAAGTCGATCCACTTATGCAGATGGCCGGAGACGACAAGCTGGATGTTGTCCTGATACTTGCGCAGCAGCGGGTGCAGACCATAGTCGCTGAACTCTGTTGGTACATCCTGGATAAGCGGTTAGTGAATGAAAACGAAGGTGGGTTTGCGCTGCTGCAGCTGAGCCTCGAACCAGTGCAACTGCTCTTCACCGAGAGAACCAGTGTTGGGATTGAAATCCGGCGATGTGCGGTCCTGCGTGCTGCCGAGGAAGTTATTCAGGTGGACAAATTTGTAACCTTTGTAGTCCAGGACTGAGTAGGGTTCGGCATTGAACTTCGCCTTGAAAAGCCGATGGCTCATCTCGCGCGGAACGCGGTGGACATCGTAATCGTGGTTCCCGAAGCCGAGATGGACCGGCATGTGGAATTCGTCAGTAATGGCCTTGGCGTTGTCGAGCCGCGTTGTGCTCTTGAAGTAGAAATCGTAATCGGTGGAGGGATAGTTGTGAAAGTAATCGCCGATGAGAAAGACCTGTTCGATGCCGGGGTTGAGCGAGTTGATGAGGTTGCGCGCGGAGATCAGACGAGGCGTTGTTACCAGGATGCTTTCGTTATCTTCGACACCGTTCTCACTGCCTTTTACATAGAAGCTATCGATGATGTGGGTGTCGGCTACCAGGGCAATGTAGAACTTGCTTGAAGAGGCTGTCGCCGGAACCTGCTCCGCCCAGAGCCTGCGGGTTAGCAGGTTTCCGAGCGAAGCGCCGGTAAGAGTGGCAAACTGTCTGCGGTCCATAAGTAACAGCCTCTCCCGATCGGTGAAGTTAGTTCAGTTAGAAAACGATCTTACCCGCGAACTGCAAGATGCGAGCTGGAAATGTTGAAGCGGCGGCAACAACGCCAAAGCTGCTCGAGGTAGGACTGTAACTGCCTTGCGGAAAGGCATAGTTAGTCTGGTTGAGGACATTGAATGCCTCGAACCGGAAGTCAAACGACGTGCCCTCGGGATAGAGCGGGAAGACCTTATGCAGACCTAGATCGGTCTGATAGAAGGGGTCGAAGCGGACCGAGTTGCGCCCTGCAGTGCCGTAAGGATGATTAGCATCCGGCAGGATGAAGACAGGATTGGTAACCGCCATGAAAACCGGGTTCTGGAGAGCGACGATACCTTGGTTCCCCGGTGTTCTGACACGCTGGCTCTTGGGAAGAACGGGGTTTCCGGTCTGGTTAGGGCGCTGAGTGAGTAGCGGGCTAACCTGCTGGAAGCTGTTGGGAGAGTAGCTGATATTGACCGGCGAACCGCTGCCGGCGCTATTGATGGCGGTCAACTGCCAGCCGCCGAGGACCTCCTGCAGGGCGAGGTGCGCATTGCTGCCGAACATGCGGCCTTTGCCGTAGGGCAGGTCATAGACGACGGTAAGAATGTCGTTCAACGGCTGATTGTAGGCTGAGGGGCCGCGTTCGCCGCGCAGATTGGCGAGATTAACGCGCGAGTTATCTCCGTCGGGAGTGTCGAGATGGCCTGCCGCATTATCCAGCGCGCGCGACCAAGTGAAGGAATTCAGCAGGTAGAGACCGTGCCCGGTGCGGTGCTCGAGTTTGGCCTGCAAGCTATTGTACGAAAGAAAACCATCCGGCAGTGTTTCCTCAATGGTGGTGAAGGTGGGAATAGGACGCCGTTGAGCGAGCGTGAGGCAACCTGTGGTCACGGTGGGACTGCATGTCGCAGTCACCGCGTTCGCCGCCGACTGATTGAGGTCGGCGAGAATCTCCAACTTGACACCGTGCGAGCCAACATAAGATGCCTCCAATGTGGTGGAGGGGCCAAGCTGACGTTGCACAGTGAGGTGATAAGCCTGCACGTAGCCGGTAGGCAGGTTTTTGGGGATATAACGCGCCTGAGCGGTCAGGTTGCTGGCAGCGGTCACGTTCGATGGGCTGGTGAATCCTGTCGGAAAGCCCTGGCTGGTGGTGCGGAAGCACGGTGTGGGGTTGGCTGTGCTAAAGGGCGCACTGGCCTGGGCTGCGGTGCAGACAGGCAGCAACTGCTGCTTTCCGGTATCGGCGGGATCGGCAAATTGCGGTCCCTGCACGATGTTGGTGTTGACGATATTGGGCAGGTTGTAGACCAGCAGGTTCTCGCCGCCCTCGCGGTTGAACTGTGCATAGCTTATGCCGTAGCCTGCACGAATCACCGTTTTTGGATCAATTGAATAAGCGGCCCCGAGACGCGGAGCGAAGTCGAGCATGGGCATATTGACCAGGGCGCGGTTGTAGATCGATCCACCACTGGCTTTGATGAGCGACTGCGAAGCGGGGTCGTAGTTGGAGAGTTGATTGTTTTTCTCCCATTGCGGCGTGACCAGTTCGTAGCGCAGCCCTGCGTTGACGGTTAGACGGGAGGTCAGGCGGACATCGTCCTGGACATAAAAGTAGTTCATGCGCTGGTTGAGATGGACAACAACGAAGTTGTTGAGCTGGAAGGTATCGGGAGCGCTGAACAGAAAGTCAGCCAGTGCAACCGCTTCTTTGGTGCCGGTATCGGCACTGCTGACTGTACCTGCGCCGTTGTAGCTGAAGCCTCCGTTATAAGTATCTTGACCATAAACCGGATTGAAGTCGTCGATCTTGGTGAAGATGGCCTGATACTCATAACCGACCTTGTAAGTGCTGCGGCCGCGGATTTGGGTGTAGTTGATTTTGGGATTGAAGACGTAGGGGTTTTGGAATTGCGGGTTGCTGCCCTGGTTGCCGAACTGGGAGAAACCGCTGACGCTCTGCACATTGAGGCTGCGAACGACGGTAGGGGAAGTGGGAAGGCCCGGGATGCCGGTCATCAAGCTGGGCAGGTTGGCGCCATAAGGGCCTTTGCCTCCGTTGGTAAGTGTGAAGGCGAAGCGGGCATCCAAGATCGAGTTTTGGTTGAAGGTGTGCGTTGCTCCAAGTACGCCTTGTTGGTTGAAGATGTTGACGCTGCCATTGCTGTTTCCGCCGGCGGGGCCTTGAATATTAGGCGGCGAAAGAATGACGCCCTGGTGTTCGCTATAACGGCCGAACGCCGTCGTCCTGGGACTGATGGTCGCGTCGATTCGGATGTCGCCCTTGTCGTCGTTGATGAGATCGGGCGGAAGCGATGCGTAGTTGTTGCTGAATGGGTTGCCGGGTACGTTGGATGCCGGAAGCGCCGCGAACACGCTTTTGGCAAAGGCGGAGACCGAGGGGTCGTTGAACGGGATCACGCCGTTGGGATAGGTCTGACCGGTGAGAGGGTTGCGCAATTGCACGGGAGTTGCGCCCTCGAAGCCTTTGTTGCTTGGATTCGACGCCAGGAAGGTATAGCCTCCGTTGGCGATGGCAAGGCTGCTGGTGCCGTACTGATTGGCGGTGGGGACGGTGGCCTGGTTGACGGCATGGACGACTTGCCGGGTGCCTTCATAGTCTGCGAAGAAAAACAGCCTGTCTTTCCAGATTGGTCCGCCGCCGGTGGCGCCGAATTGATTGCGGATGAGAATCGGCTTTTGTGGTTTGCCGGTCAGGGGGTTTGAGGGCGGTGTAAATGGGCCAATGGCATTGAAGACGGTATTCCGCAGGTACTCATAGGCCCTGCCGTGGAATTGGTTGGTACCGCTGCGGATGCTCACGTTGATGACTGCGCCGGCAGAGCGGCCAAACTCCGCGCTGTAGTTGTCGGTCTCCACACGGAACTCCGAGATAGCGTCAGGCGAGGGCGGAATGGCCTGGTTGGAGAAGCCCTGGTTCGAAGTGCCGTATGCGTTGTTGTCCAAGCCGTCGAGCAGGAAGTTGTTGAACTCGCTGCGCTGCCCGTTCACGTTGAAGGATGCATCGCGGCTGCTGTCGGTGGTGTTCTCCAGAATGTTGCGGCGGACACCGGGAACCAGGGCTGCGAGGTCCGCATAGGCGCGGCCGTTGAGTGGAAGATTCTCCACTTCTTGCGTGCCGATGACCTGCCCGCGCTCGCTGGAGTCCGTTTCGAGGAGTGCAGCCGCGCCGCTCACGGTGACATCTTCGCTGGTAGAGCCGACTTTCAGCGACACATCGACGCGCTGATGGGCATTCACCTGAACCTGAAAAGCCTGCGTGGTGGTGGTGTCGAAACCAGCAGCCTGCGCGATTACCTCGTAAGAGCCAATCTTAACATCGGTGAATTCATAGGCCCCTTCACCGTTGGTCTTGAGGGTTACCTCTGCGCCAGTTCCCTCGTTCACAAGTTTCACAGTTGCGTTAGGCAATGCTGCCCCCGAGGCGTCCCGGACGTAGCCAAGGACAGAGGCTGTTTCAAACTGCGCGAAGATTCGTAGGGGGAGAAATGAGACAAAGGCGATCGCTGCAATGAGTAAGACACGTTTCACGGTTTGCTCCAATGAAGTGGTGTTGTTTCGAGAAAGTTGCTCTAAAGGCGGGCCTTGGCGGTCTTCAGCCCTTATGAATCAAATCGGCATGCGCTTCGATCATGGCTCGGCTGAACGGCGCAGAAAAGTGTAATGGGTGTGTATTTCTTCTGTGTACATCGGCTTCACCCCTGCTTCACCCCTCTGTATTTCGCGTGGTTTTCGCATCTCTGGCGGAAATCCGTTGATGGAAAATTCACATTCAACGACTATGTTGATGGCTATGATCGATGTACAAGAGCTGTCTTCCCCAAGCGAATCGTGTGGTTTCGAAGATGTTCCTGTTGGCCACCACGGGCGCCGGCCTTTCCATGCAAGGACCGCTTCAAGAGTGATTGCGGAGCCAACCACGGTCAAGAGTTCGGACGAACTCCCTCTCTTAACAGAGTGGCAACTTGCGCGTCGCGTGGCGGCCAGCAAAGACTTCAGCCGTTCGGGTCGGTTGCCAAAATTTCTCCTCTATATATGTGAGCAATATCTTCTCGGAAGGGCTGGCGAAATCACGGAGCAACGCATCGGCTTCACTATCTTCGATCGTCCCGCGAACTATAATCCTGGCGAAGACAACATCGTCAGAAGCTATGCGCGCATATTGCGCAAGCGCCTCGATGCCTACTTCAACGTCGCAGGCTCCAACGAGGCAATGCGGATCGTCATTCCTCGTGGTGGATACGTGCCGGTCTTTCAGGCTAATTCGCGCGCGCACGCACCGGCTCTTTCTATCGATCATGGAATGGTTATCGAAGAAGGCGGAGCGCTGCCCGGAACGTCTCAATCAACAATTACCGAAGCACTCCTATCAAGGCCGGAGGGCCGCGACGAGCCTCATCCTTTGCGCGCCGACCGATATTCCACGTTGCCCGGCTGGCTCCCAGGACTCGTTGGTTTTGCAGTCGGTGTTCTTCTTGCGACGGCTGGGTGGTGGAGCGCGCATGCCTATCAGGTGCGGAACGAACAGGGCCCCGCGCACCCTGTTTGGGCTCAACTCTTCCAACCGGATCGCAATACGCTCATCGTTGCCTCTGACAGCGGACTCGGTATTCTGCAGAATCTGACTCGCCATCTGGTTGACCTGGGTGGATATGCCAATGGCTCATTCCTCGCGGAATTGCAGCCTCCCTCAGGTATGGACATCGGGAATCTGAATGATTTGCGACGGCAACGCTACACCAGCGTGGTCTGTCTCAACATCGCCTCGGCGTTGACAAGGCTCCCGGAGTATATCGCCGACCGCACCCAGATTCGTTCTGCACGCAGCGTGACGGCCGAAGACATCAAGAATTCCAACGTGATTCTTCTCGGCTCGAAACATACCAACCCATGGGTGTCACTGTTTGAAAAGAGGCTCAGCTTCACATTTGAGTACATGCCCGAAGTAGACGACTCTTATGTCGTGAACGAACATCCGTCCGGGACGGAGCAGAAGATCTACCGCAATAGCAGAGATGAAACTTCGAATCGCACATATGGCACGATTGCCTATCTGCCTGACCTGAATGGAGCGGGTCATGTGCTAATCATTCAGGGACTCAACATGGCAGGCACACAGGCTGCCGCGGACACACTGTTCAATGCAAGCCTCATCAAGCCGGTTTTGCAGCAGGCGACCCTGCCCGACGGTAAACTGCAGCCATTTGAAGTACTGGTTGAAACCACCAGCATAGGAGCTACGGCGCCCAGTGCCCAACTCATTGCAACACGTATCTATCATGAGTAGCGAAAAGGGCCCCTGGGCGCGTTGGTATGTCACAAATGGGCTGCGCCTATGCCAGGCGTTTCTGCGATAATTGGGATGCAACTCCGTCGGCAAGTCACGCCACGAGATTGATTCGATGAGAAGCCCGCTCTCGAAGCCGGGTTTCCTGCTAATGCGTCAAGCACTCCCACTTATCCTTGGTCTTGCGAAGGTAGTCGAGCAATCGTGCGCCGCGTTCGATTATCACACAGTATTCATCCGCACTCTGGGCTGATGACACAGCCCACGATGGATCGCCAAATTTAAGAGAGACCACGCCAATGCCTTCCGCCGAACCAAGCTTGAAACGCGTTTTGAAGTTATCTGCTGCTCTGCTGGCAATCGTGGGTACAGTTACCGGTTGCGCGTCGTTGAAATTCCTTGGTGGTTCGCAAGTGAGCGTCAGCGTGAGCCCTGTAAGCGCGACCACGCTGCTTGGTGCGAGTCAGGCGTTTAAAGCGACTGTCGCGAACACAATGAACACGGCGGTAACGTGGCAGGTGAACAGCGTGACCGGCGGCAACGCTACGTATGGAACGATCTCGTCCGCTGGCCTGTACACCGCACCGGCCTCGATGCCAGCTTCCGGGATCGTCACCGTAGGTGCGACTTCGGTTGCCGATCCCACCAAGAGTGCGACTGCGACCGTCGCGGTCACTTCCCCGATAGCGGCGCCCACGGTGGCTCTCATAGCAAATCCGACAACAATCGCAGCGGGCAGTAGCTCCACTCTCACATGGTCGAGCACGAATGCGGCCTCCTGCACGGCAAGCGGCGGGTGGACAGGCGCAGAAACAACCAATGGGACTCAGAGTGTCAGCCCCACCGCTACAACCACCTACACGCTGACCTGCACAGGTGCTGGCGGATCGGGTTCGGCGAGCGCGACGGTCAGCGTCTCCGCAACTCCCGCGCCGACGGTAAGTTTGTCGGCCACTCCGGCGACAGTCGCATCTGGCAGTAGCTCCACCCTCACATGGTCGAGCACTAACGCAAATTCCTGCACAGCGAGCGGAGGCTGGACGGGCACCCAAGCCACCAGCGGCACATTCACTGTGAGACCCGCCAGCACAACAACCTACACACTGACCTGTGATGGCACAGGCGGTAAATCCTTGCCTGCTGGCGCGACAGTAGTCGTCACTGCCGCTGTGCCTACGGTCACTCTAACAGCGAGTCCGACAACGATCACCGTGGGCGGTAACTCGACTCTAACTTGGTCGAGTACTAACTCAACTTCTTGTATTGCGAGCGGCGGTTGGACCGGCACTCAGGCCGCCAGCGGCACACTTACTGTGAGTCCCGCCAGCACGACGACCTATTCGTTGACTTGCACAGGAGCGGGCGGCACCTCCACGCCTGCCAGCGCAACGATAACGGTATCGAGCGGTAGCAGCGGTGGACCAGGTGCGCCTACTAACTTGCAACTGATCAACCAAGGTGGTCCAAACAATAGTTCAGCTCCTTTGACAAACTATCAACAGATCAGGTGGGTTGCCGCAGTGCAGGGCACCTATCCGATCTCCCATTACCAGATTTACCGCAACGGCATAGCGTACGACACCACTACGAACACAAGTTACACTGACTCGAACGCACCGGGGAGCAATGATCCAACCTGGACGACGCCGGCGAAAGTTTACGCCTATCAGGTCGCCGCCGTAGATACTCAGGGAAACGTCGGACCCCAGGCCGCACAGATGAGCGTGTATTCGTATCAGAATGGAGAGTCAAACTGGGGCAACAGCGACCTCTCGTGGGGTACCCTCAACGAGAACTACGCTTCCACAGCAGGCAACCCGCAGGGTGGCCCAACCGATATTTCCGTCGACTTCATTTCTGGCGGCTTTCAGCCGACCGCGAATGCACCGCAATCCCCACAATGGGATCTTGAAATCGGCGCGTTCAATTACTTCACCATCGATGTCAATCCTGGGCCAACGACGGCCTATGTGCTCAACCTCGGCACGGTCTCTCGAGTACCTCCCGGAGATGTCTATGGCTGGCACCCGGCGGTAAATGTATTTGACTATGGCCCCGCTCCGGTCGCGAATACTTGGGCGACTTACAAGATTCCGTTGACGGATCTTGGGATGGGAACATGTCAGTTCACCGGTTCGATTTCGGGTACCACGCTCACTGTCACTCGAATTACATCAGGCCCCCCGCTTGTAGATAACGCCGGTTTCGTCACCGGGCCCGGAGTGCCTGGAGGCACGTACATCATCTCGTCCGCGCAAAACAGTGCAGTGGGAACGTTCACTGTTGCAGGTCCAGGCATTTCCAGCAGCACGAGCGTTCCTACCACTACTATGGCTTATCAGCGGACTTCTTTGTACAAGTTCGCCGTTTTCCCAAGCGTCGAGCCGATGCAGATGTACTTTAACAATATGGGTTGGACGACAAGTGCGTCAGCTACCTCTCCTGCGCCAACCGCCACTTTGTCAGCTAGCCCGACGACGGTTGCCTCTGGCGTCAGTTCAACGTTGAATTGGTCGAGCACGAACGCGACATCCTGCACGGCAAGCGGCGGTTGGACGGGCAGTGAAGCTACTAGCGGAACATTCACTGTGAGCCCCACCGGCACGACCACTTATACGCTGACCTGCACAGGAGCCGGCGGAACATCCACACCGGTCAGTGTAACCGTGACGGTGGCGCCTGCTCCGACGGTCACTCTGGCGGCGAGCCCGACCCCGATCATCGCGGGCGGTAACTCGACTCTAACTTGGTCGAGCACGAATGCGACTTCCTGCACGGCAAGCGGCGGTTGGACCGGCACGAAGGCCACTAGCGGTACGCAGAGCGTCAGTCCTATTGCCACCACGACCTATAACTTGACTTGTACAGGGGAGGGTGGCACAACGTCGCCCGCCAGCGCGACGGTGACTGTTACTTCCGCTTCACCCGGGCTCACCAAGGTTGGAACCGGAGAGTACGAAATCTACTATCTGATTGACGGCACCATCTACGGTTATGGCAGTCCCGGACTTCTAGGCCTCGGTAACAACCCGACGGAAATCGCGATTCCCCCGGCCCCTATTGCCACACCCTACGGGCTGAAGTTCATTGATGTTCAAGGAGGGATGCACCAGAGTCTGGGCCTCGATCAGAACGGTCACGTCTGGACATGGGGCGACGCTGCAGATGGCCGTGCGGGCGATGGTCAGAATCACACCGGCCTGGTGAATTCAACGCCCTACATGATTACCCAGGACGATCAAGGAAACGAGTTCGGCGATGTCGTCGCCGTCTATGCGTCTTATGTGTTCGACGCGGCGATTAAGAGTGATGGCACGATCTGGGTTTGGGGCGACTGCACTGCGGCGGATACCGGCGATGGCACCGCTGGTAGGGTCGTGACGAGCCCAACACGGGTGCCGCTGTCATTGCCTGGCGGAGTCAAGGTTACGCAATTGGGTGTTGGCGCCGGGATTATTGCCTTGGCCTCGGACGGTACTGTGTGGGCCTGGGGCCAGAGCGAGAATGTCGACGATCTCGGCACCGGCAACCCCGACTATCAAAATCCGCATCAGGTCGCGGGTCTGCCGAGCAATATCAAGCAGATTGCCTGGGGTGCAGGGCACTACGCTCTCACCGCCGATGGAGAACTTTTTGGCTGGGGTTATCGCGGTGCTTATCTCGGAATCGGCGACGGAGTGAACACCTGGCAGCCCACGCCAACCGCTATTTCCCTTACAACGATTTTGGGACTGCCCGCACCGGTGGCCTTCGTTGCATCGAGCAGTTTGACAACCCATGTGATTCTCGCAGGCGGTTCGCTTTGGGGATGGGGCAGTGCGGGAGACGGAGGTATTGGCGACGGTCAAGAGCCCGACTGGGCGACGGTCAATCCTCCTTACGCGTGGGACTGGGGTGCGTACGACATGATGGTGATGAAGCCAGTTCGGATTGTGCCGTCAATCAGCAACTTCAAGGCCGTGTTCGCCAATTCAACATACGATTTCTACATCTACGCATTGACAACGGACGGGCGTCTTTTTTCCTGGGGCCGTAACAAGACAGGAGTCCTTGGCAATGGTGTCTATCCAATGGCTGCGAATGGCAACTTCGGTACCGCCTCCAATATCGCAGCTACTTATCCAAATAGTTGGGACGTGCCAACGGCCACCGAAGTTACACCTATGACGACCAAAGGTATTCCCACTAACTCGCCATACTGTGTTGCCAATCCCAACGCAGCCGATTGCTTTTGAGGGCCTCTTTTCGCTTGGAACTTATCTATAAATGAAACTGGTCGGTGTTAACTGGTAAGCTCTCCTGCTTACATCGACGCCTCCTTACCTGTCCGAGGCAGAGCGGAGATAGATTGTTCGCCGAGTTGGGTTGTCGCCAAGATCAGCCTCCGCGAACGAGTGCAATGTCCTGAGCTGCCGCCCATTGATGGATATCCTGTCGCGTGAGCGCGATCGCCATCAGATCGGGAAACTGGTCCGGCGTGCAGGCAAAGACTGGGCAACCCATGGCTGCAATTTTCTCGGCGTGGTCGGAACTGTAGCCGGGGTGGCCATCATCCGAGAGCGCCAGCAGAACAATCAGGTTCACGCCGCTTTGTTTCAAAGACGCGACGCGGGCAAGCATGGACTTAGCGTCGCCGCCTTCGTAGAGGTCAGTAATCAACACGAGATGGGTTTTTGAGGGCTGCTCAATCTTCTGCTCGCAATAGGCTAGCGCCGCGTTGATATCCGTGCCTCCGCCCAGTTGAACTCCGAAAAGAACTTCAACGGGGTCGCTCAGTTGGTCAGTCAAATCCAGGATGGCAGTATCGAAGCAAATAAGCTTCGTGCCGATTCCGGGAATAGACGCCATGACGGCGGCAAAGATAGACGCGTACACAACCGAAGAAGCCATAGAGCCAGACTGATCGATGCACAGAACTACATGATCCAGATTGGCTCGTGTCTTGGATTTGCGTGAATGCCCGATGAGTGTCTCGGGGACAATGGTTTTGTGTTCGGCCTGATAGTGGCGGAGGTTCGCCCCGATGGTGCGGCCCCAGTCAATGTCGCCGGATCTGGGCCGGCGCGTGCGCTGCGAGCGGTTCAGAGCACCGCGCACAAGTTCCACTGTTCTGTATTCCAGTCGCGCCATCAGCGCTCGAACCACCTTGCGGACCACTTTCCTTGCGGTTTCCTTCGTCTTCTCAGGAATGGCGGAGCGCAGAGAGATCAGGTCCGCCACCAGGTGTACGTCGGCTTCCAGTGTGGCAAGAAACTCCGGCTCCAGCATGAGCGACTTCATGTTCAATCGCTCAAACGCGTCTCTTTGAATGATCTGCACCACCGGCGTCGGAAAGAATTCACGAATGTCTCCCAGCCAACGTGCCACCCGCGGTGACGAGGCGCCCAGGCCGCCATGTCCCTTGCTCTGAGGCGGTGCATTATAGAGAGCCGACAGTGCCTGACTCAGTCGCTGATCGCGTTCGCTCAGGCAGCTCTGATCCTCCCCGCCCAAAGCCAGTTGCCAACGTCGCTTTCGCTCATCGCGGTTCATGCCTGGCCTCCAATCCCCAGGATTTGATACAGCAATGGAAGCGCCTCTGCAAATGCCCCATCCTGCTCGATGCCCTGTGCCGTCGTAACTCCCGAGTCTTTCATCGGCCCCTTGTCGATGATCTCAATCAGTCTGCGCCGCGCGACGCCATCGAACCCCGCAAAACTCCGCCGCAACAACGGCAGCCCCTCCACAAAATCCTCTTCATTCAGCTCGCAAAGCCAGGCATCGATCAATTGCAACAGAGGCTCATCCTGCAAGATCACCTCGGAGCCTCCGCTAAGGAAACTCTCAAGAAATGCGCCGGCCTTTTGAAGCTCTTGTCCATTAGTGTGCCGCGAGAAGGCGGCCGCAACAGCGGGCAGATCCCAGACAATCAGATCGTGCAGACGCCTGAGACTAATGCCTGCTACCGAAGCCGCAACCTGGTCGTCCTCAACCATGAGTCCAAGCTGTCGCCGCCAGTTTTCCGAGAGTGATTCGTCTGCAAATATTCCAAGAGCTTCATCGTAGGCCCGCATCGCCTGCACTCGTGCAATGGCCGCTTCATCGTCCAGACTGTGCGAGCCAACTCGCACACCGGCATTCACTTCAACGCTCATGGCCAGCACCAGGGCGCGTAATGCCTCTTCGGGCATCTTGCGCGCGGAACCGTAACGAAGCACTCGGACCAGGGGAGCGATGGCGTTCATCAAGTCTGTGATATCGCTGGCCTGGATGGCAGCTTCCTGGAGCCGTTCGATGCATCGCGTTGCAGCCTCTGGAAGATCTGCAACCAGGGTGGTACGGATCAACTCCGCTAATTCGGTTACAGAGTTCGAGGCCTTTGCGCGTTCCAGTGTCCGGTTTCCCGCGGCCTGCTCGATGGTCACTCCATGAATGAGCGCCTCCGCCAGCGCAACAGAAAGTTCCGGAACCCAACGCAGTATCCACGTTTCTCGGAAAGTCCCGCGTCCTGTATCAGTCTCCATCAGACGACCCCACGGCACTTGAATCAGGTTCAATCGATGAAGGAGCGTGGACTTCAGCAGGCCGGCATCTGTGCGCATATCCACGCGGACTTCCTGTTCCACATCCTCAGGCTTGAGTCGCGTCTTCTTCTGCCACTGAGCAAGATCGCGCGCCAACGGCATTTGCGGAACACGCTCATCGATTTCTCCTACGCGCTCGCCGATGAACAGTTTTCGCTCGATAAGCCCCAGCGCGGCCGTGTCGCCATAACAAAGCGTAGCCAATGAAGCCTCGCGCATCTCGGCAAGTCCCGGAACCTGCACGCCGCGCAGCGCAGAGAGTCCGAGCGACAGCCTTGCACCTTCAATCGCAGAGGCTGTGGGCGCCAGATATCCTTCCTTGCGCAGCATCGCAGCAGTCTTCGCCTGCCACAGAGCAGCAAATTGCTCGGGGCTCGGCGCCTCTTCTTCGCCATAAAGCGTCCAGAGATGCCGATACCAGCCCGGAGACACTACGCCCGCGCCATACCCGGAGCGATAACTCAGGCGGCTATCTGTCCATGGAACCCATGTAGCTTCTACTTTGATTTTGGGAAGATCCTTGGGCAAGTTATTCACCAGCGCTTTGTCGTCCGCGGCCTTGGTCGGTATCCGCAGCGCGCTCAGGTGCCATGCTCCGCATACCACTGCGATTGCTCCGTCTTGTTCCTTGAGTGCCTGCCTTATCTGCATCCGCATGTAGGCTTCGCGGCGCTCGTGCCGCACTCGTACCGCGTCGCTGATCACTCCAGATTCGTACTCATAGGCGCGTGCTGCGGTCATAGCTGATTCAATCGCCGTAAACACGGAGATCGCATGCGCTCCGGCTTGTCCCGGCTGCCGCCCTGACTGTTCAATCAGCGAATTCCAGAACGCTTCTCCATCCTCATAACCCGCAGCTTCGGCCAGCATATCCAGCGGATCGGAGCTCCTCATCTCGCTTTGAGGCTCATCCTGTTCCAGCTTTGAGAAGCCAAGGGAAACAGCGGCGGGCCAGTCAATGAAGCGCACGGCGCGTCTGCGGTCTACTGCCCAGCGCAGAGCCTGCCACTCCGGGGAAAACTCCGCAAACGGAAAGAACGAAGCGGCACTTGGATCATCGCCGGCATACACCAGCAGCGCCAGAGGCGGAATCATTCCCGGCTCGGCAACATATGGAATCAGCGGTTCCGCTTCAGGCGGGCCTTCCACCAGGACGCATGCGGGGTCAAGCGCGTCCAGCGCCTGCCTCAATAGCGCGGCAGAGCCTGGCCCATGGTGCCTGATCCCCAGCAAATGAAGCCGTTCGTCCATTGTGAATTAAAGGACCTCTCGAATTGCGCTGTAGAGATCGCTCCAGCCGTCGCGCGTCCTGACAACCGTTTCCAGATATTCCTGCAGTGCGATCGTATCCTGCACCGGATCTTTTACCACCGCGCCAACCAGGTTACTGGCCATGCTCTGCGCATCCATCTCGCCATCACCGAAGTGCGCCGCTGACGCCCACGCACTTACACCCACAGAAATTGCTTCGGCAGTGGATAGCGATCCCGTCGAGGTTTTCAGCTTCGTCTTGCCATTCAGCGTTTTCCCCTCCCGTAGTTCGCGAAACAGCGTAACGATTCGGACCAGTTCCTGATCCGCGGGACGAATGGGCGGCAGGCTGAGATTGGTTCCGATTTCGCGGACCCGCTTCAGCACAATCTCCGTCTCCTCTTCCAGCGTTGCCGGAGAAGGCAGAACTACGACGTTGAAGCGCCGTTTCAGAGCCGAAGATAAATCGTTAACGCCCTTGTCACGATTGTTCGCCGTGGCGATCACGTTGAATCCGCGCCGCGCTTCAATCGCTGTGTCCAGTTCGGGAATGGGAAGCGTCTTCTCCGAGAGAACCGTGATCAGCGTATCCTGCACATCCGAGCCCATGCGCGTGAGCTCTTCAAAGCGCACCAGCGTGCCTTCTTCCATCGCGCGCGTCAAGGGCGTCTTCACAAGCGCTTCTTTTGATGGCCCCTTGGCCAGCAGCAGCGCATAGTTCCAGCCATACCGAATCTGGTTTTCATCGGTGCCGGCAGTGCACTGAATCAGTCGCTGCGATGAGCCGGAAATTGCCGCGGCCAAATGCTCCGATACCCACGATTTGGCCGTGCCCGGCAATCCCAGCAGCAACAAAGCGCGATCTGTGGCCAGCGTGGCAACCGCCGTTTCAATCAGTTTTCGTTTGCCCACGTACTTTGCTGCAATCGGCGTTCCGTCGGCGGCCTTTCCGCCCAGAATGTATGTCACCACGGCTTGCGGAGACAACCGCCAGCCTTCGGGACGTGGCCGCTCATCACCGTGAGCCAGAGCCTTTAGCTCTTCGGAATAGATATCTTCGGCATTCAGTCGAAGCCTTTCATTCTTCATGGTGCCCAACTTTCTCCAGTGAATCCAGAATCTCCAGCAGAGGCAGTGCGGTTAAAGTCAGCGTTGCATCAAGCGGCGCCATCATCGTGCGCAAACGTTCACGATGGCTTGAAGGGCAAAGTGCCGCGAGGATTTCCATCCATTCCGAGCCAAGTTTGTTCTCCTCCAATAACTGACTGAGCCAGCGAGGAGATCGCAGCACTGCTTCAATCAGTTGCGCCGGCGCAGGTCCTTCGAGCAGGTGGTGCATCCAACTCCAGGCCAGGTACGACGCAGGAGGTTTCCCGTTGTAGGGAGCAACCAGAATCCCGGCCAATCGCGAGCGCTCATCTGCAGTCATCATGCTGAGATCGAAAGACCCGCACTGACTCAATTGCTCCCACGCGTCGGAGATCTGCCCTGCGGTGAGTTGCTCCAGTAAATCAAATTGCCTGTCCTGCATGGCCATCAGTGCAAGAGCCAGCGAGAGGTTCGCATCTTTCTCCGCTGCCTCGACTAACTGCGGCTCAGTCAGTTGGAGCGCGCGCGCCAATTCTTCGAAACCGACTTCGGAGAAGGCTTCGCGTACCCATGCACTGGCTTCATGCTCCTTCACGGTTGCGGGCAATTCGAGCTTCAGAGCCGTGCGCTTCTTCAGCAAGCCCGTCGTCGTTCGCTGAATTCTTTCCAGGCACGCGGCGAGTGCGGGATGGTCAGCGCGATTGCCCGTCAAACGTGCCAGAAATCTCTGCGCGAGAGCCCGCACTCGTGGTGCGCGATCCTTACCCAGGCCTTCGAGAAAGGGCTGGTCGTCAACATGCAGACCAGTTTCCAACGCCGCAAGAAGGCGAACCCTCATGTCGGCGCTCTCTTGCGCCCAAACCGCCTCGACCAACACTCGCGCCGCGGTTGCGTCCTGCCGTCGCCGGTCTGCTATGAAGCGCGCGCGCAGCCCCGGCGAGCCCTTTGTCCACGTGGTCTCATCCATCTCTTCGGCTGCGAAGTAGCTTTGCGGCCGGGCGGGAGAATCGTTCCGCTGCTGAGCCCAGTGTTGTGCCATCAGACCGAGATGCTCAGCATGTTCGCGAACGAATGCATCCATCCTGGGAAAGTCAAAGGGATGCGGCCTCACTCTGCTCCTGCCGAATGCCCACGCCAGAGCCAATGCCAATTCATCTTGAGACTTTCGTTTGTTGAGAAGCCGGAGCAGCGGCCTGCGCATTCGATCGGGCATCATGGGTCGCTGGTCATCAACCACCGGCTCGACAGCAAAGTTTGGCGGAGACATCGGCCGCTCGAAACGTAATGCCTGCCCGGTCAAGCTCAGAGCATTGAGCGTGGCTTTGGTTGCATCCTCTTGCGCTAGCTCGGCAAGATCACCGCGAAAGACAAGCGGCTGGCGGCCGGTGCCTGCCAGCAGTGCGGGAAAGACTTCGAGCCTCAGCGTTCTCGCATTCATCCGTTCACCCAACGCCCAAGCTCCGTCTGCGCCCAGCAGAGGTTTAAGCGATAGCCATCCCACAAACCGACCGCGTCCAGCTTCTCAACGTTGAGCAGTGGGCTTGCGTCAGAGAATTGCGCGGGCTGCAACGGGAGCGCTATCGCCGACGCAGCCTCACCGCTGTCGCAAAGGTAGAGTTGCGTCTCGTGCCGTCGTACTCGGGCATTCCGGATGCTGAATGGCCAGGCGCCGAGCCACGGCTGAACGCACATGGCTCGCTCGTAAGATTGATACGCATCGTTGAGACTTTGTTCGGGCAGCTCCAAAGGAGCATCACTTGCTTGCGCTCCGCTCAGCGATTGCAGAATCTGAGCGCGCGAAGGTATTGCCGAAGGATAGAAGACCAGCTCGGCCTCAATTCGATCTCCAACGCTGTACCCGCCTGAAGCAGCTCCGGTGGCGACGGGAACAAAATCAATGAGAACAGCAAAACGCGTTGCGCTCTGATTTTCCTCCGGTGGCTTTTCAAGCCACAGCCATGTCTCCAGCCGGCGCAGTCTATCCGGTTGCACCTCGCTGAACACGGCCACCACCCGCCACGCCCCGCGCATCCGCATTGCGCTCGCGTCAGCCAGCAGAGCCTCGCGTGTCACAGACCACCCTATCGCTTGGCGGACGTCCGCCTTTAGTAAGGCAGCCAACGTCTCTTGACGCCGGTAGGCCTGCGCCATCAGATGAATCAGTCCCAATTCCTCCATAGCAGCGGTCGGCCTGGCTGATTCAGGAAGGCTGAACAGGCGCAACGGCAGGCTTTCCAAACGAGTGGCCAGACCGGAAGCCTTTGCATCCACCATTCGTTGCGCAATCACGCGGCAAACCTGCGTCGACTGCACCGCAAAACCCGCCAGTCCTCGATCCACCTGGTCTGTTATCCACACATCCAGATCGTCGAGGCCATTCAGAATGGATTCCTCGCGCTCCTTACGATTGCGCTCCCGCGCTGCAACTGCGCGTGCTTCGGCTTTAGGATCGGCTTCAACTTGAGTGTCGCCGGAAGAGGTTGCGGCAATCGAAGCTCTCGACTTGCTTTCCTTGGAATCGTCTCCTGCGCCCGTCCCCGATCCACGCCGGCGTGACAACCAGTCGCTTACCCATGGCGGTACCGGCGCGTCAACAAACGCTTGTTTTCCTTCGGCCCGCATCCACATCAGCGCAAGCGAATGCTTGCAGGGAAACTTGCGGCTGGGACAGGTACACTTGTAGCCCGCATCGGCTTCTGAGACCACCACGCGATATGGGGTTGCTCCCGAGCCCTGGCACTCACCCCAGACAAGCCCCGAGCCATTCGATGCCACAACAGGCCAACTGCTGCCTTTCAGCAGCTTCCGCGCCGCATCCAGAGAGGACTGGTCCGGCGCCAGTGCTTCCACTTTCTCCAAGCTCAATGACATCAGGTTGCCTAGGAGATACTTTACGCGATGGCTCGCCGAACCATCCCGCCCAGGCTTATGAAAATTGGCGCTTAGATTCAATTAACCTGCGTGATATCCTGCGCCTGAATCCGTCATAGAAAAAAGCTACTAGCATCACCCTGTTCACCCTCGTCTCTCTGTTAGGATGGCCCCCATGATCAGGCAGCTCATTGCGGTTGGATTCTTTACCGGAATTGTCCTTGCAGGCTCTGGAGAAACGTTGTCTCAATCCGCTTCTGCGTCAGTTCCTGTCGCTGTCAATCAGCCCGTCAAATTCGTCCCGCATGCGTGCCTGTTAACGCACTTTTTCCTATAGTTGAATCCTTCGCAAGAGAGATAACGCATTGGGGTGTCTCATGAGCGCAAAGAAAACCGCGCCGCACAAGCTTCCCACCATCCTGCTGCTCGCGTCAGTAGGGTTGTTGCCTGCATTCTCAACCATGCAAGCGCAGGTACCGGCTGACCAACTTGCTAAAGCTCCCGCCGATGCGCAGGCCTTCACCATCCTCTCCACTTCCGGAACCAACGGCAAGGCGTTCATCTGGACCGCGAGCGACGGCAGCAGAATGTCCCGCGAAAGCCTCCTCCTCCGTGGCCAGGTGTGGGAGCTCGATCAGAAAGTCACAATCGGCGCCGACACCATGCCCTCAGCGTTGGTCGTGCGTGGCGTCACTCCTCAGGGAGACGCCGCCGAATCCTTTCAGGTCGCTAGTGCCAAGGCCACGTGGAGAAGCCCAGTCGACGCAGGCGGAAGCGCGTACACCTCGCCGGCCTTCTATGTGGCAGAGGGCGGTACGTTGTCTGGGGGCACGCAGCTCCTCATCGAAGCGCTACTCGCGTCACCCGATAAGTCGTTGCCTCTGTTGCCCGGTGGTCGCGCCCACGCTGAGCGCCTCACTGAGTTGTCTGTCGGCACGGGAGCCGCAAAGAAAACCGTAACCGCCTGGGCCATCCTCGGCCTCTCGCCCTCGCCCCAACCCGTATGGGTTACGGCAGACGGCAAGTTCTTCGGTCTCGTAAACGGACTAGCCATTCTTCCCGTCGGTTACGAAGACCAACTCATCGCCCTGGACAAAGCGCAGGACGATGCACTCGCCGCCCGCAGTCCCGCGCTGGTGAAGTCCCTGCTCAAGACTCCACAAGGCTCTGTCGCCTTCACCCATGTCCGGGCCTTCCTTGACGGCTCCCATTTCGCTGACAACCAGACCGTCATCGTCGATCACGGCTCAATCATTGCCGTCGGTCCCGCAGCCACAACTCCAATCCCCGCCAACGCGCAAATCTTCGAGTGCGCTGGAAAGACATTAGTCCCCGGTCTCTGGGATGCGCACCAGCATTTCAGCGACGATTCCGCCGGCCCCTTCCTGCTCGCCCTCGGCATCACCTCTGTCCGCGACCCAGGCAACGACAATCCACTGACGCTCGCCCGCGCTAAACGCCGTGCCAGCGGCGATCTGCTTTCACCCGCTGTCTACCCCTCGTCTCTGATCGACGGCAAAGGCCCCAACAGCGCCCAGTTAGGCACCATCGTCACCTCCCAGGCCGAAGCAATTGCAGCAGTCGACAAAGCCAAAGCCGACGGCTTCACTGGCATCAAGTTCTACGGCACCTACAATCCCGCGTGGGTAGCGCCCGCGGCAGCAGAAGCCCACAAACTCGGCCTCCACGTCCACGGCCACGTCCCCGCCGGCATGCGTCCGTCTGAAGCCGTCGCCGCCGGCTACGACGAGCTCACCCACATCTATTTCGTCATGATGGAAGCCATGCCCAGCGACGTAGTCGCCACATCCAACGGCATCAATCGCTTCAATGGCACCGGCCGTTATGCCAAAGATGTAGACCTCAACGCGCCTCCCATCCGGTCGCTCGTCGCGACCATGGCCGCACGCAAAATCGCATCCGACCCCACGCTCGTCGTCGCGGAATCGCTGTTCGTCCCTGAAAATGGCGACCTGTCACCCGCCTATGCGCCTTTCGTCGGCACCTTGCCTCCCGCCACCGAACGCGGTTTTCGCCAGGGTGGATTCGCCGTTCCCAAAGACCTCACCCGTGACGATTTCCGCAAGAGTTTTGCCAAGCTTTCTGATCTCGTTGCTCTCATGCACAAATCGGGCGTACCCATCGTTGCCGGCACTGACGGCACTGGCCTCGAGCTTGTTCGCGAACTCGAGCTCTACGTCCAGGCTGGATTCACACCCGAGGAAGCTCTTGCCGCGGCCACCATCGCGCCCGCGCGTCTTCTCAAGGTCGACAAGACCACCGGCTCCATCGAAGTCGGCAAAGCAGCCGACCTCGTCCTCGTCGAGGGAGACCCGTCACACCGCATCGGAGATCTCCGAAACACGCGCACTGTAATGATGAGCGGCAAGCTCATGGATGCTGATGCCCTGCGCGCTGCCAGCGGTTTCTCTGGCCGTCCCAAACCAGCGCAATAAGAAGACCCGCGCCGGCAGTCAATATCGCGACTGGTCTTGGTCGCCGGGGTGGCTGTCGTTACAATAGGAGTTGGAAGGCCCCAGCCCACCCCAACGCATGGCGGACGCAGACAACAACAAGCCTCAGAAGCGGGACGAAGACCCGGTCGGCAAAGTCTACGACTCCCGCCTCATGCGCCGTCTCGGTCATTACTTACGTCCCTATTGGGTCCAGGCCACTATCTCCGCCATCTCCATCACTCTCAAATCCATCAGCGACGTCACCGGCCCCTACCTTGTTAAAGTCGGCATCGATCGCTACCTCACCGGCACGCCCGGCCCCGCCACCAACTGGCTCACCCGCCGCCTGCCCGCCGACCCCTACGATGGCATCAGCCGTCTGGCCCTCATCTTTATTTGCGCCCTGCTCTCCGCTTATCTCTTCGAGTTCATTCAGGTCTACCTCATGCAGTGGACCGGCCAGAAAATCATGTTCGATCTGCGCCGCGACATCTTCCGCCACATGCAGCGCATGCACATCGGCTTCTTTGACAATCACGCCGTGGGCCGCCTCGTTACCCGCCTCACTTCTGACGTCGATGCCATCAATGAAATGTTCACCGCCGGCGTCCTGGCCATCGTCGACGACTTCTTCAATCTCACCATCATGGCCGGCGTCATGCTCACCATCAACTGGTGGCTGGCCCTCATCGCCTTCGCCGTCCTCCCGCTCATCCTCATCGTCACTCGTCTCTTCCGCGACAGCGTCCGCGAAAGCTATCGCCGCGTCCGCGCCGCCATCGCCCGCATCAACAGCTTCACTCAGGAGCACATCAGCGGTATGGCCGTAGTCCAGCTCTTCAATCGCGAGCAGCGCGCGTATCAGGACTTTGAAGACGTGAACCGCCTGCACATGGTCGCATTCAAAGACACCATCTTCGCCTATGCGCTCTATTACCCCGCCGTCGAACTACTCTCAGCGGTAGCTATCGCCCTAGTCATCTGGCGCGGCGGATTCGGCGTCCTCCATGGCACGGTGACCATCGGCGTGCTCGCCATGTTCATCCAGTATTCGCAGCGCTTCTGGCGGCCCATCCAGGACTTGAGCGATAAATTCAACATCCTGCAATCGGCCATGGCGGCATGCGAGCGCATCTTCAAGCTCCTTGACACACCGGCTGAAATCGTCAACCCAGCGCATCCCGTCATCGGCGACGGCAGTAACCGCATCGAGTTCCGTCACGTTTGGTTCACCTATCAGCCACTCACCGAAGAACAGAAGGCCGCAGTAGCCGCAGCACAATCAAACACGGTAGCGGCGGCCTACACGCCGCCGGCAAATGGCGCGCCGGATGCCGCAGCCCTGGCCTCTCTCAAAGACATCGAGTGGATCCTCAAGGATGTCTCCTTCACCGTTGAACCCGGCCAGACCGTCGCTATCGTAGGCCACACCGGCGCAGGAAAGACCACGCTCACCAGCCTCATGATGCGCTTTTACGATGTCACCGCAGGCCAGATCCTGCTTGACGGAGTAGACCTCCGCGACCAGGACTTGAACGCGCTCCGCAAGCACTTTGCAGTTGTCCTTCAAGATCCATTCCTCTTCACTGGAACTCTTGCTGAAAACATCCGCCTCGGCAATGAAGACATCACACATGAAACCCTGCGCCAGGCAGCCCTCGATGTGAATGTGCTCGACTTCATTGAAAGTTTGCCCGCGCAGTTCGACGAGCCTGTGCAGGAGCGCGGCAACTCGCTCTCCACCGGCCAGAAGCAGCTCATCAACTTTGCCCGCGCGCTCGCTTACAATCCCCACATCCTCATCCTCGATGAGGCAACGTCAAGCGTAGATACCGATACCGAGTTGCGCATTCGCGGAGCTCTGGAGCGCATGGTCGAAGGTCGGACCAGTGTATTGATCGCGCACCGGCTCTCCACCGTGCAGCGCGCAGATACCATCCTGGTTATGCACAAGGGCCAGTTGCGCGAAATGGGCTCGCACCAGCAACTCCTAGCCCGCCGCGGACTCTACTGGAAGCTCTACCAGCTTCAATACAAGGACCAGGAAAGTTCGGTGGGCGCGCTCCCGGGACGCGAGCCATCGGTCGCTCCAGCCGTCTGAGTTTGTGTCAATGGGCTCTGACTAATTGTCCTTTTCTCCACAGGACAAACACAGCGTAACTCGAAAACGCGTGTTGACTTTCCAACCCTCAATTTTTACAGTCTAGTAATCTAGTGCCGCACAGTAGATGCAGCAGCAACCTCAGCCGATCTTTCGAAAGGGGTCTGACTATGAAACGCACACTATTTGCCTCGAAACATCCAAAATCGGTGCTAGGGCCAGCCGATAAACACCCCCGCAAAATACACGTTCTCGCAGTTCTGTTCGTACTCGCACTTTTCCTCTCTCCAGCCATGCATGCCCAGGCCACTGGAAGCATCTCCGGCAATGTCGCTGATAAATCCGGATCGATCATTCCTGGCGCTACCATCACCGTTACCTCGCAGGACACGGGCCTGACGCGTGAAGGGAAGGCCGACAACGCGGGACACTACCTGATTCCATTGCTCCCTGTCGGCACCTACACCGTGCGCGTCGATATGGCGGGCTTCCAAAGTGCCGCATCCAAAGATCTGCATCTGCAAGTGGATCAAGCCCGCGAAGTCGACTTCTCGCTCGTGCCTGCCACGGTAGTCACCACCGTTGCGGTTTCCGGAGAAGCGGTAGCCGTCGAGACCGGCAATCCATCTCTTGGTCAGGTCATCACCTCGCAGCAGGTGTCGCAGCTCCCCTTGAATGGCCGCGATTTCGTCCAGCTTGCCACCCTCACAGCCGGTGCCACGTCAGAGACCAATCCCAACAGCTTCTTCACTGCTGGCAGTGACAGCGAGGTGGCAGCGCGCGGTTCCTACTCGCTTTCAGTAGGCGGTTCCCGGCCCAACGCCACAGACTGGCTCCTCGACGGCGTCGATAACAACGAGCTCACCGCCGGCGGCATCGGCATCTTCTCGTCCATCGACGACATCGCGGAATTCAAGGTCCTCACCTACACCTACTCCGCCGAATTCGGCACCCGCGCGGGCCCCACCGTCCTCGTCACCACCAAGTCAGGCACCAACAACTTCCATGGCTCTGCCTTTGAGTTCTTTCGCAACACCGACCTCGACGCGAAGAGCTACTTTGCCAGCTCCGTGGAGAAGTTCAACCTGAACCAGTTTGGCGGCTCCGTCGGCGGACCGATTATCAAGAACAAGACCTTCTTCTTCGTCGACGCCGAACAAAAATATCAGCGCCACGGCATTCCCTTTACCGGCCTTGTGCCTTCGCTGGCCATGCGCAGTGGCGACTTCACAAACAACCCATTCGGTACTCCTGTGCTGGATTCCAATAACAATGTTGTGCCGATTCCCATTGCCAACCCGAACATGCAGGGCGCGTCCACTGATCCAACGGTCTACCCAAATGTCTACTTCCAGTGCTCCGGATCGGCAATGGGACCTGCGATAGCGGCCAACCCCGATGGCAGCCAGGCGCGGGGGGTCCCGTGCGCCAAGATCCCTTCCAACCTGATCGACAAGGCCGGCCAAACCATGATCGGGATCTATCCCAAGCCCAACGTCAACTTGAACAATGCTGGCGCGAGCTATAACTATGTGAACGTGCCTGTCCGCACTCTGGACGAAACCAAGTTCGATATTCGCCTGGACCACACGCTTTCCAGCATCGACAATCTCTTTGGCCGTTTCAGCTACGACCAGGCATTCTCGTACGTTCCCGGCGGCGCGTCGGGAACCGGCGTTTCAGGACTTGCCGAAGCCAACGCCTTCGGCAGCAATGAAAACCTCATCAACCACGCACGCAACATTGGCCTCGGCTGGAACCACTTGTTTTCGCCCAGGACCATCAATCTAGCCACACTAGGCTACGACCGCATCTTCGACTACATTGCCTCGCTGGGTAACTACACCTGCGAATCGGCCATCCTGGGTATTCCCAACGCCGATCTGGGCTGCTCTGCGGGCGGTACCCCCAACTCCAGCGCTCCATATAGTGAAGGCTTGGTCTCCACTCAATTTACAAGCGGCTATTGGGCCCTCGGCGATCGCGGCTACTCTCCCTTTCAGGGTGGAACGAACATCTACTCGTTCAAAGACGACTTAGACCTGATTCGCGGCAAGCATGAAATTCACACCGGAATCGACCTCCGTGCCAATCAGATGAACGTCGGCACAGCAGCCTTTGGATCGGGCTTCTGGCTGGTCGGCACCTTAGGAAACTTCACAGGACAAGGCTCCGCCCCCGGCAATCCCGAGGCGGACCTGCTGATGGGAATTGTTGGTGGTGCTATTCACGATCAGACATACAGCGGCGCAACCACCGGCCGCCGCTGGAAGATCTACCGGCCCTTCGTAGAAGATGATTGGCGCGTCACTCCGTCGCTGACCCTCAACCTGGGCCTGGCCTGGGATTTGACCACTCCCATCGTCGAAGAGCATGACCGCATGGCAGACTATATCCCCTCACTCACGGGAGGAACGCTGCTGGTTGCGGGCAAGAACGGTGTCAGCAGATCGGCGGGCATCAACATGTTCAAGGATGCATACGAACCCCGCCTCGGCGCCACCTGGAAGGTTATGGGCAGCGACAAGACCGTCGTCCGCCTGGGCTTTGGCATCTATCACGATTCGTCCTGGAACCAGGGCGCACAGGGCCTGTGGCAAAATCCGCCCAACCTCGGCGAGTCCGATACATTCATCGGTAACTTTAGCTGCATCTCCGCGACTTCATACTGCTCCTCCACGCTTGGGGGGCCAGCTTATGGTGTCGCTACCACCACCGGAGGCTTCCCGCTCCTTTCCACGCCGCAGGATGTGACCAGTTTCACGGGCACATACGCCTACCAGCCGACCAACTTCCAGCCCGGCAGAGTTCACCAATACAACGCAAACGTCGAACGCCAGTTGCCCGGCAATGTTCTGCTCACCGCAGGGTACGCGGGTTCCACCGGCGGCCATCTGCTGGTCATCGGCAATGCCCTCAACGTCAACAGCCCTTCCGCGTGCGGCACAGGTTCCTACACCATCGGTTGCCTGCCTGGCGGCGCTCCCTACTCGTATACCAGCACCTTTAACTTTTACAACAACGATCAGAACTTCAACTCCGTCTTGCTCTACGGCGATGTGGGCAAAACACACTACAACTCCATGCAGATCAAGGCCGAGACCAAGACGCCCAAGTACGGGCTCTACGGGCTGGTTGCCTACACCTACTCGCGCACCTACGACAACGGTCTGTCAGACGGCTTGGGCTCGGAGTTGAGCGCACCTTATTTCCCATTGCCCAACTGGCAAAACCTCGACTGGTCCCTGTCCCAGATCAACCTCGATCAGAGCTTTACAGGCAGCGTCATCTATGACCTTCCGTTCGGAAGAGGGAAGGCATTCGGAGGGAGTTGGAACACTGCGACCGACACAATGCTCGGCGGCTGGCAGGTCACGCTGATCGAGAGAATCTCCACCGGATTCCCGGTTCCGCTGATCGACAGCAGCAATCAGTCAGGTACCACCTTCAATTCAGGCGGCGACTCGTTCAACTTCAACCGGCCTGATCGGGTTTCCGGTAAGAACCCTTACACCGCCGACCACAGCCAGCATCAGTGGATCAACCCGGCGGCTTTCGTCGCACCTCAGCCCCAGGTGTTCAACAGCAGTGGCATGTTGGTGCAACCCGGCAAACTCGGCAATGCCTCGCGTGTCCCTGTCTCCGGCCCCGATTTCGTGAACTCCGACTTCTCGGCAATCAAGGATTTCCGCCTGCATGGTGAAATGGGCATGAACTTCCGCGCCGAGTTCTTCAATCTCTTCAATCACGCACAGTACGGCTCGCCGGTCAACGATGTTAACGCTCCAGGGTTCGGCGCCGTCAATTCCACCGTCAACAACCCGCGCCTCGTCCAATTCGCGCTCAAGCTATCTTTCTGAGCTAGGCGCACTGCCGCACACATCAAACGCCGCACTCTCGATTGTCCGTCCGTGCTTCATCTGCACGAAGATGCGATAGGCTCCGGCGGTGGGAAACCCGTAAGGGAATCCCACCGTGTTAGGAAGCGCAGTTGATGTCGATGCAGCTTCGATGCCCGGCATGCTCATGCCTGGCATGGAAGCCATCTTTCCTAAACAGTCTGATTCCGCGCCGCCAGGTGATACGGAGTCGTGCACTGTAAGCTCAGACCGGTTCCATGTGGTTGCAGTCGCCGGTTTGTTCGCTGCCTTTATCCTATTTTGACAGCGAATAGTGCGTCGGTAAGACTTTGGCCGGCGCTTCCCGCCTCAATCTTTCTTAACCGGACCAATCTTTCCTAACCGGCCCCGGACGACGGGTGTCTAATGTTTCGCATGGACAAGAACGACCACGCAGCGATCCGGGCAGTACTCTCCGGTAACAAGGAGGCCTATGGAGCGCTGGTCGTGCGCCATAGTCAAAGCCTCTTCCGGGTCGCATTCCGAATCACTGGCAATGAAGCCGATGCGGACGACGTGGTGCAGGAAGCTTTCCTCCGGGGATATCAAAAGCTGGAGGGATTTGAGTCGCGTTCGAATTTCGGAACGTGGATTTACAGGATCGCGGTGCGCTGCGCGTTGGACAGAATTGGCGGGCGCAAGCTTGATGACAGCACACGGATTGGGGGAGAAACAGACCCGGAGCAAAACGAAGTGCAGGTGGCGGATGATGCGCCTGGGCCGGATCGGCTATTGCTGAGTGGCGAAATAAGCGCCATTCAGCAGTCGGCAATGTTCGCTCTCACACCGACGGAACAGACGGCATTCGTGCTGCGGCACATGGAAGATCGCACGACCGATGAGATTGCTGCGGTGCTGGGCATAGCACCCAACGCGGCAAAGCAAGCGGTATTCAGGGCCGTACAAAAGTTGCGGCGACGGTTGGCGACCTTAAGGGTGAAAATATGAATCATTTGACGGACCAGGAACTAATCGAATATGGCTACGGCGAGGGCGATAGAGCTGCTATAGAAAAGCACTTTGAGACATGTGCGGATTGCGAAAAATCCTACAGCGCGTTGCAACTGGACCTTGCCGAAATGAAGTTTGTCGAACCGCCGACGCGCGATGCAAGCTACGGCGACAGGGTGTGGGAATCGCTGGAAGGATGGTTGCCCGCGTACCCGGCGCGAAAGCGCACCTGGTTGAGCGGCGGGTTGTGGCGGAATTTGAGTTTTGTTGCCGCTTGCGCGGGGTTACTGGCCTGCGCATTTCTCGGCGGACGTATGTGGGAGCGTTTTCAGACGAAGATTGCGGCGGGAAATCACCCTGCTCCAGCGCAGCCAAATGCGCGTACTCCGCAGCGGGTTGTTGTGGTGGTGCTGAGCGATCACTTGGATCGCTCGGAACGGCTTCTGGTAGAGCTGAAACACGCGGATGCGGACAGCACAGAGATGGTTTCTCCACTGCGCGACGAGGCGCAGCGCTTACTGGCGGCGAATCGGATTTGCCGGAAGAACCTGAAGCAGGATGACGATCCTGCACTGGCCACCGCGTTGGATCACTTGGATCGTCTGCTTGCGCAGATGGCGAATCAGCCGGGTGGCTTGAACAGCGCGACCATCTCCCGGCTACAGGACCAAATGAACAAAGACGGACTGCTCTTTGAGGTCCGCGTGCTGCGGTCGAGGATTCCTCCGCATGCGCAGGGCGCGGGAGCGAATAGGGCGGGAGCAAACGGCTCCGGGGAGGGATTCTATGAGGACTAAGCCACTTTATCTTGCCGCATTAATTACAGGACTGGTTTGCTTCCCGATGGACAGGCGAGCAAATGCTATGGAAGGGCAGGCCTTTGCCGGGGCCATACCGGCTGCCGGCGCAGAGGGCATGGCGAGCGAGGTCAGCACGCCGGAGAGCCGTCTGTATGCAGATGGAACGCGCGCCATCAACGAGGGGCGCTGGCCCGATGCGCAGGCGATTTTCAGCAAAGTCGCCAATGAGCGCAGCGAGCACGCTGACGGAGCGCGCTATTGGAGAGCATACGCGGAGAACAAGATGGGGCAGGCGAAACTTGCGCTCGATACATGCGCGATGCTGAAACGCGACTATCCAACCAGCAGTTGGATTCACGAGTGCGGCGCGCTGGCAATTGAGATTCACGCACAGAGCGGAAAGCCTGCTGCGCCCAAGGCGGGAGATGACGACGATCTGAAGCTGCTGGCGTTGAATTCGCTGATGCAGAAGAACGAGTCCCAGGCGCTCGGTCAGATTCAAGAGATTCTGAACAGCAGCGACTCGAGCGAAAAACTGAAAAAGGAAGCGTTGTTCATCTTAGGGAATCACTATTCAGACGCGACCTATGCTCAGGTTGTCAGGATCAGTTATGTCGAAGGAGATGTGCGCATCGCGCGCGGAGAACAGGACGAGAAGCCTGCCGGCGCGACGTGGGAAAAAGCGGTTGCGGACCTCCCTCTCGAGGCTGGCTTTAGCCTGGTGACTGGCGAGGGGCGCGCGGAAGTTGAATTTGAAGACGCTTCGACTCTCTATCTGGGAGCGAACTCAGTCCTCACATTCAACGATCTGCATACCAGGAGCGGCATTCCGCACACCGAACTGGCGCTGCTTACAGGCACGGTAACACTTCATATACGCCCGAATGTTGCCGGCGAATCGTACTTCTTGAAGACTCCTACGGATGAAATGTATACGGGCTTTCCCCATAAATCTTATATGCGAGTTACCAGTTATGAAGACGCGATGGCTCTCACTCCGCAGGAAGACGGATTCCTCCATCTGCTGGCGTTTGGCGACGAGAAAGTGACCGCCGGGCAAACGGAGTTCTACCGCGGAGGCCTGCGCGTGAACGCTACTGCGGCGGAGAGCGAAGCTGGATTTGCCGACTGGGATAAGTGGGTTGCGGACAGGGTTGCGCAGCGGAAAGCAGCCATGATCGAGATGATGAAAGCTTCCGGGCTGAGTTCCCCGATTCCGGGCCTGGCGGATATGAAGGACCAGGGCACATTCTTTGAGTGTGCACCATACGGGACATGCTGGGAGCCTAAAGTCGCCAATCACTCACAAGAGCCGGGCGACAAGGTGTCGCAATCACGACCTTCGTCATCCAGGAATGATGGGCAACCGGCACGTGTCATGCAGGCCAGCTTTACAAAGACCCGCGGGGTTGCGGGAGCGCCGGCAATACAGGCGATCGATCCCGCGGATATTAGCAGTCCATGGGATGACTTTGCCTACTTTCCCTGCGTGCCATCAACTATTCGCTACAGGGTTGTGAGGGATCCGGTTACAGGCCAGGAGAGGGTGGTGGAGACACTTTGGGGTGCGAATCCATTCGCTTACCGCTGGGCAGTGTGTCACGCAGGAACCTGGATTCACCGGCGGCATCATTATGCATGGGTTTGCGGCCACAAAATGCACCATCTCGAGCCGGTTCGGTGGGTGAAAAGCGGTCATAGGGTGGCCTTTGTCCCGATCCATCCTTACGACGTAAAGGGAAGGCCCCCGATCAACCGAAGGGAAGAAGTCTTTGCGGTGAATAACAAAAATGGCTTGACCATTGAAAAGTTGAAGTTCGATCCCGCACGAACTGTTGAGTATCTGAAGGTGCCACCCAGGGAGTTTCGCACTACGTATTTGCGTCCACTCTCGCGGGCAGACGTTCCTCGTATGGAAGCTCACTCATTGAAGGAACCTTCTTTGATGAGCAAAGGCGTTGTTGCAAGAGCCGGCGTTCCACTCAGCTTCGACCCGAAGATGCATAGCTTCATGATGCCGCATCAGGTGATGAAGGGAGACAAGAGCGTGACCGTCATGGCCCCGGTGTCGAACCGCAGCGGGAATCTGCAGGCAACGGGAGGCAGCTTTGCCGGAGGGCACGGCGGCTACAGTGGCGGGGGCGTTTCTCACAGCGGTGTCTACAACGGCGGAGGTGGCTCTCGTGGGGGATCGAACAGCGGCGGTGGCGGCTCTCGTGGAGGATCGAGCGGCGGTGGTGGTGGCTCTCGCGGTGGTGGAGGCGGAGGCGGTAACAGCGGAGGCGGTTCGCACGGAGGTGGGGGGTCAAGCGGCGGTGGTTCCACTTCATCCAGTTCTACTTCCAGTGGCGGCTCCGGTGCTGCAAGCTCCGCCGGCGGACATCACTAGAACTTTTCGGGCGGTTTAACGGTTGAGTTGATTGAGCGACGACTGAGAAGGCCGCAAAGCGCGGTGGTACTCTTCTCAGTTGTCGCGCGAAGAGATATACAAGCGGCCTCTGCGCAGTCCGTTTTTCTGGTTTGCGCGGAGACTATGATTTGGTCGCAGGCTAAGATTTGGCGATGGCAATCATCGTCAGGAAAGACTTTGCCATGATTTCAGTACTCCGGTTCATTTGCTTTCCGAATTCTGCACATTCATTTCATCAAATTTCAAACCACCAACTGGCTGCGCGCTCCATCAGGCTGATTTTGGCAGTCCTCGCTGGATTGGCGTTAGGCGCGGGCAGCCTGGCGGTCGCGCAGTCCCCTCGTCCAAACGGTTCAGGTCAAACCGAACCACGCACGCTGATCACTCAGTCCGTGGATGAGCAGCAGCGTGCAGTGCTGAGAGGCAACACCCACCCTCTGACGCGCACTGCTGTCGATCGCGGCGCGGCGCCTTCCGGGATGCCCATGAAGCGCATGACACTTGTGCTTCAACGGAGCCCGGAGCAGGAATCGGCGCTGCGCACCCTGCTCGACGACCAGCAAAGCAAGGGTTCTCCAAGTTATCAGCAGTGGCTGAGTCCGGAGCAATTCGGGAAGCAGTTCGGCCCCTCGGACAGCGATTTGGCAACCGTCGAAACGTGGCTTAAATCGCGCGGTTTCCAGATCGGAGCAATCTCCAAAGGCCGCATCGCAATCGAGTTTTCCGGCACCGCTTCCCAGGTGGAGGAAGCGTTCAACACCTCGATCCACAAATACGAAATAAACGGCGAGGAACACTGGGCGAACAGTGCCGATCCGTCAATCCCCTCTGCCCTTGCACCGGTAGTGAAGGGCGTACTCACGCTGCACAACTTCCCCCGTCATCCAAACTTCACGCTGCAAGCCTCGCCGGCGCAGGCAGCCCAGAGTTCACTCGCGCCCTCGCCCATGTTCACCTTCAAACAGGGCAACGAGACCTACTACGGCCTCGGCCCCACGGACTTTGCAACCATTTACGACGTGCTACCGCTGTGGAAGGCAGGCATCGACGGTACTGGGCAAACAATCGCCATAGTGGGCGAAACCAACATTCACCTCACCGATATCGAAAACTTCCGCAGCCTCTTCGGCCTGCCTGCCAAGGATCCCGTGGTAATTTTGAACGGCCCTGACCCGGGCGTGGTGGGCGATGAGCCGGAAGCAGTGCTCGACGTATCGTGGTCGGGCGCGGTGGCCAAGAACGCCACCATCGACTTGGTTGTGTCCGCCAGCACGGAAACATCCCTGGGCGTGGACCTGTCCGCTCTCTACATCGTGGACAACAATCTCGCACCGGTAATGAGCGAGAGTTACGGGGAGTGCGAAGCCAAACTGGGCAACACAGGCAATGCTTTCTACAATGCGTTGTGGCAGCAGGCTGCGGCGCAAGGCATCACCGTCATCCTTGCCGCAGGCGACGGCGGCTCAGCCGGTTGCGACAACTTCGACGCCGAGGCAATAGCAAGCGATGGGCTGGCGGTGAGCGGTTTCGCCTCTACCCCCTACAACGTATCGGTCGGTGGCACCGATTTCGACCAGACTCCGACAACAGCTCCAACGTATTGGAGTTCGACCAACAGCGCGACAACCGGCGCTTCGGCTCTGGGATATATTCCGGAGACTACCTGGAATCAATCGTGCGCGGGGTTGGGACTCGGCCATTGTCCCACCAATTCCAGCGACCTGGACATTGTTGCCGGAAGCGGTGGCCCCAGCAGTTGCTCGACCCAGGACAGCAATGGCAAATGCATTTCAGGCTATAACAAGCCGGCGTGGCAGACGGGGATCGGGGTACCTTCAGACGGGGTGCGCGATTTGCCCGACGTATCGATGTTTGCCAGCGCCGGCTTTAACGGCAGCTTCTACATTATGTGCGAGCTGGATGCTGGTATCTTTGGCTCGCAGCTCCCGTGCAGCTTAACCAACAATACGTTTTTAGGTATTGGCGGAACCTCGGCATCTGCGCCCACATTCGCGGGCATCATGGCGCTTGTGAACCAGAAGATGACAGCGCAGGGCCAGAGCACGCGGCAAGGGAATGCCAACTACATTCTCTATAAGTTGGCAGCGCAAAACGGAGCAAGTTGCAATTCATCGACAACGGCGGCCACGGGCAATTCGTGCATCTTTCACGACGTCACCAAAGGCAACAACTCGGTGCCGTGCGCTCCCGGCAGCCCCAATTGCGCTCAAAGCACTTCAAACAACTATGGCGTGCTCGTAGACCCCAATAACCCCACGACCCCTGCCTGGACCACCACCGCCGGCTACGATCTCGCAACGGGCCTTGGCTCGGTAGACGCCGCCAACCTCGTCAACGCCTGGAGCACCGCCGCCTTCACGCCAAGTACGACAACGCTGACAAATCTGTCTCCGCTAAGCATTGTTCATGGTCAGCCGGTGAGTGTCGACGCAACCGTCACTGCCAAGTCCGGCTCAGCTACACCTACCGGCTCCGTTGCCTTGATTGCATCACCCGCTGGCGGAAGCCAGGGAATAGATAACTTTCCGCTGGTGAACGGCGTTGCCGGCGGAGCCACAACACTGCTTCCCGGAGGCACTTACAACGTCACAGCTCACTATGCCGGCGACAGCGTCTTCGGCGCCAGTGACTCTGCGCCCATGCAAGTTACGGTGGGAAAAGAGAACAGCAAGACGGGGTTGACGCTGGCGGAGTACAGCCCCACAGCCCAGGGCTTCATCTCGACCAGCACGGTACCCTATGGTTCGATATTCTTCGTGCGCAGCGACGTGACTGGCGCGGCAGGCACAGCTTGTGCGCCCAATCCTACCGAGAGTGCGGCCGCTTGCCCGACGGGGAGTGTGAGTCTGACGACCAACGGCGCGAGCGACGGAACCTCCGCCCTCAACAGTCTCGGTTATATGGAAAACCAGACGCTCTTCCAGAGCTTTGGAAGCCTTGGGAACTACACGCTAGGGGCCAACTACAGCGGGGATTCCAGCTATGCTCCGAGCGCAACCACACTGACAGCAACCGTGACCCAGGCACCAACGGAAACCGAACCGGGAGTCTATGACCTTTCGCATTACAATGGGGGGACGGGTGCCTTTCTTGCGTGGTCAGGCCAAGCCTTCCGGGTGATTGTTCCGGTGTACACGCAGAGCGTGCTCCAGGCACCCACCGGGGTCATCTCGATCCTCCAAAACGGAAATCCGCCTTCCGGCGCAATCACGTATATACCAAGGAACGGGAGCTATAGCGCAGGTTATATCGCCTATCTCGCTGGAACGCTCAATACCTCCATCGATACTCCCGGGAACTATACCTTTACTGCCAGTTATCCAGGAGATGCGCACTATCTGGGATCGCAAGGGGACTACTCCATACCGGTCTTGGTCGTCGACACAACTTTCAACATGACAACGCCGATCCCGAACGTGACCATCGCGGCGTCAGGGCAAACCGGTACGACGACAGCAACCCTGAACGGAGTGGACAACTTCGTTGGGACGATAAACCTGACCTGCACTCTGCCGGCTGTAATGACGGAAGCAACCTGCCCAGCGGTTACCGCGAATCTCGGCAACAACACGACTGCCACGGCACAATTGACGATCACCACCACCGCCCCGCATCCTCTGACGACTAGCCGCCTGAACGGCAAGGGGCTTTATGGCTTTGGGTTGCTGGCATGTGTCTTTCTGTTCGGGCTGCCGGGAAGCCGGCGGCGGAGATTTCCGCTGGCATTGCTTATGCTCGGCTGCGTTACCTCAATCCTGGGCTGTGGCGGCGGGGCGAGTGCCAGTTCGCCACCGGTAGACCAAGGAACGCCTGCCGGCACTTATACCGTCAATGTGACCGCGACTTCGATGGGCATCACCCGCACGGGGACCTTCACCGTAACGGTGCAGTAGCTCAGCAATCGCTGGGCCTCGGCTCAGAGAAGCACAAACGAAAACAGGGCCGTTCCGGGATTGCGGAGCGGCCCTGCTTTCTTGTAGGTCTCTACAGCGATGACTACTTGGCGGCGACCAGTGGTTGAGTGGTAAGGGTGCCGTTGGCGTAGCCCTTGGCGATTTCAGTAATCGCGATGGGCTTGTAGTCGCCGGCGTGCCCGGCTTGGCCGAACTGGGTCATGCGTGTGGCAACAACCTTCTGCATCGCCTCGCGGGCCGGCTTCAGGTAGTCGCGCGGATCGAACTTCTCCGGCGTCTCAGCGAAGACCTTGCGGATGGCGCCGGTAATGGCCAGACGATTGTCGGTGTCCACGTTGATCTTGCGCACGCCGTTGCGGATGCCGAGCTGAATCTCCTCGACTGGCACACCCCAGGTTTCCTTCAGCTTGCCGCCATACTGGTTGATGACGTCCTGCAGATCCTTGGGTACCGAGGAACTGCCATGCATGACCAGATGGGTATTCGGCAGGCGCTTGTGGATCGCGATCAGCACGTCCATCTTGAGAACTGAGCCGTCCGGCTTCTTGGTGAACTTGTAGGCGCCGTGGCTGGTGCCGATGGCGATGGCCAACGCGTCCACACCGGTGCGCTCGGCAAACTCGACAGCCTGGTCCGGATCGGTGATGTGATCGAGGCCGCTGCCGCCCGCTCCGTGGCCGTCTTCCACGCCACCCAGTACGCCGATTTCGCCTTCTACCGTAACGCCGCGCTCGTGAGCGAAATCGACCACCTTGCGGGTGACTTCGACGTTCTCTTCGAATGTTGACGGGGTCTTGCCATCGGCCTTCAGCGAGCCGTCCATCATCACTGAGGTATAACCCAGCTCGATGGCGCTCTTGCAGGTCTCAAAACTGTTGCCGTGATCCTGGTGCATGGCAATCGGAATTTCGGGATTGAGCTCGGCTGCCGCCTGAATCAACTTGAAAAGATAAAGGTCCTCGGCGAATGCACGCGCGCCGCGGCTGGCCTGAACGATGACGGGGGACTTGGTTTCCTTGGCCGCCGCCATGATGGCCTGAATCTGTTCCATATCGTTAACGTTGAATGCGCCGACGCCGTAACCGCCCTTGGCGGCCTCGTCGAGGAGTTGCCGCATGGAGACTAATGGCATGGTGAACTCTCCTTATCAGCTTGAATCTGGATTGGATCTGGCCGCCTGTGCGCTCGGGCCCGGAAAGGCGAAGAATCAGCCTCGCGGACGGCAGGACTGCAATCGTCCTTATGGTAGCAGAGGCGCGCAAGTGAAAAGTGTGCTCTAAGACACGGAATTTTGGAAAGGCTTGTGCCTCTCTGCTGGGCACAGGTTCCGGGGCGTGTGGAATAATCTGCGGGTGAGTTTCGCAAATGCAACGCCGCACGACAGTTGGTTCCTGGTAGCTTGCGCTGCGGGGACCGTGCTTGTGCTTTTGATCCTCATCACCAAGGTCCGGCTGCATCCGGCTCTGGCATTGGCGGTTGCCGCACTGGGCCTGGGCGTGGCGTCCGGCATGGCTCTCAAGCAGGTTCCTCTCTCGTTCACAGCGGGAGTTGGCAACCTGATGGGGCATATCGCCATTGTGCTCGGGCTGGGCGCCGTGCTGGGCCGGCTACTCGCCAGTTCCGGCGGAGCAGCCGCCCTGGGTGGAACTCTAGTGGATAATTGCGGACCAAAGGGATTGCCTTGGGCGCTGCTGGGGCTCGGCATCCTGGTTGGCATGCCGGTTTTTTTTGAAGTAGGTCTTGTGCTCCTGATGCCGATTGTGGCCGAAGCTGCGCGCCGTACCGGACGTCCCCCGGTGCTGGCAGGAATGCCGCTGCTGGCCGGGCTCTCAATTGTGCACGGCACGCTGCCACCGCATCCTGCCGCGATGCTGGCAGCCTCGGTATATCACGCCGACCTGGGACACACTATATTGCTAGGCCTTGCAGCCGGGTTGCCGGCTGCCGCACTCGCCGGTCCCGGTCTCGGTTGGTTCCTGATTTGGAGATGGGATAAAGGACATTCGAAGCTGCCTGCGGAAGCCGCCGGCGAATCCTTGACCCTCTTCGCACCGACGCTCGCCGAAGATATGCAGACCAGCGTGGCCGCGGAGAAGACCACCGCCGAGCCGGGAAGAAAAATGGAACCGGTTCCCCCACCTGCGGGTCCCGTGCGCGCTGCCGCGGCCATTCTGCTGCCCATCGCCCTGATCTTCCTCGGCAGTTGGGCAGACTCGATCGCCGCGCCCGCCAGCATGATAAACCAGGTTCTGCGCTTCGTGGGCAGTCCGGATATCGCACTCCTGATAGCTGTACTGGTGGCACTGATGACGCTGGGTCCGCGCATTCAGACCGGACAACATCACGGACGCGAGTTATTGCGCAAGCTGACCAGCGAGTCGTTTGAGCCCATTGCCAACGTGCTGGTGATCCTCGCCGCTGCGGGAGGATTGAGCGGCATTCTGCGCGATTCAGGCGCGGCGCAGGCGACTGTGAGTCTGGCATTAGGCGCGCATATGCCGCCGCTCGTTCTCGCGTGGCTCTTGGCAGCAGTAGTGCGCGTCTCCATGGGATCGGCCACTGTAGCAATGGCCGTCGCCGCGGCAGTGCTCGCGCCGTTGGCTGGTCACGCCGGCGTGCGGCCAGAGTTACTTGTTTTGGCCACCGGCACCGGCTCGCTGGTCCTTTCGCATGTGAACGACCCAGGCTTCTGGATGATTCAGTCCTTCTTCAAACTGGAAGTGAAAGACACACTCGCCACGTGGTCGGTGATGGAAACGGTACTCTCCGTGGCCGGGCTGGGAACCACCCTGCTACTGGCGGCGATGCTG
>JBAWCO010000123.1:0-2630 GCA_049590315.1 Occallatibacter sp.
GGCAAAAAGAGGAGATTCCGAAGCATATTCAGAGCTTTATCGGCGGCACTCGGAGAAGATACTTCGACGGATTCTCAGAATGACCGGGAATCGCGAAGATGCGGAAGATGTTCTCCAGGAAGCCATGATGAAAGGGCTCGTCCATTTGCGTGGATTCGAAGGTAGATCGGCCTTCTCGACTTGGCTCACGCGAATCGCGATAAATGGTGCATTAATGATGCGCAGGAAAAGAGGAAGTCGATTTGATCGATCCATTGAAAGCTTGGGAGAACCGGGTTTGCACGGAGAAATTCAACTGGCTGACCGGACCCCCGCGGCGGATGTACAGATGCATTTGCATGAAACACATCGCCAGATTCATAGAGCCATTCAACGGCTTCCGCGGACCCTGCGCGTTCCCTTGGTGCTTCAGGTTTCCGAAGACTTATCCGTGAACGAACTTGCGATCCGGCTGGGTATCTCCGTGCCTGCGGCGAAATCGAGACTTATGAGGGCGAGAATGCTCGTCACTTGTTCAGTAAAGAAGAGTCAGGGCTCGACGCAGACTTGGCAAGAGACTGCTGCTCCCCGTCAATGATCCTTCTTTGAAACGCCGCCAGAAGGAAGTACCGGGACCAGAGAAGCGACGGCAATTAGAGATTCTGGCTATTTACTTGACGCCACCGAGCACAATGGGTTGTGGTTTGACCAACTTTTCAAACGGCACGGGGGCCACCAGCATGGCCTGCTGGGCCAGGCGATAGAACAGCTTGCCGCGAGATGCAGAGGTCCGGCGGTTGAATCGAAAGGTGAACTCGTCAAGATAATCGTCCAGATGCTGGTACCCAACCGCTCCTTGATGAGTACCGAGCAGCCATCGCTTGAGCAGCGAGATCACGCGATGAACTCTCGGCAGCACGTGCTCGGTGTCTCCCTTATGGCGCTGGATCTGGCGGTCATGGACATATCCGTCCAACCCCATGTAGGCGGGCCAGCCGTCGGTCCGGACCGTGCTTGCCGGCGCAATGGTCTGAGCGATGAACCCATGGAGGGTCGCCTTGGTCAGGTCCGGGATGCAGCGGAGACGGATGCGCCCAATACCTTTTCCGTCCGCCTGGGCGGCGACGATAATCAAGGCCTTGGCTTCCGTCCACCGGCCGACTACGCCCGCTTCCTCTCCACCCCAGTAGGTTTCGTCCACTTCGACGAGGCCCTCCAGCCGATCCCGACCCGGACGAACCATGGCCCGGCGCAGTTTATGCAACATCGCCCAGGCGGTCTTGTAGCTGCCAAGACCAAGCACACGCTGCAAGCCAAGGGCACTGATGCCGTTCTTCTGGCTCGTGACCTGCCACATTGCCCGGAACCAGATCGTCAGAGGCAGATGGCTGTCCTGAAAAATGGTGCCCGCCGTGACCGACATCTCATAGCGGCAATGGTCGCAGCGCCAACGATTACGCCGAACCAGACAGGACTCAGTTCCGGCGCACCGCGGACACAACCATCCGCCGGGCCAACGAAGACCGGCCAGGTACGCGGCGTACGCCTCCTCGTCCCCAAATCGCCGCTCCAACTCAAGAAGGGTCCTGGGATAGTCCTCGTCCATGACCCAAAAACACTATAGGTTGGGGTCGGTGGCGTCAAGTAAATAGCCAGATTAGAGATTAATATCCTTCCAGAGCACTTCGCGCTTTCGATTGAGCTAAAGAGCGAAACCTACCATTACTGCGCGCGAGTCGACTCGAATAGAAACCAACTCCGGCGCTGAGACTGGTCGATCCAGTTCTCCAGAAGGCTGGCAGTAGCTACATCCCCGTCATCGTCACAAAGTGTATGGACCGCTCGCATGCTGAGCGTCAAGGCCTTCTCGTCTTCCCGGAGTTCGCTTAACATATCGGCGGGAGTGACGAAGTCCGCATCGCTGTCGAGGATACGCTGCAATCGGGCAATGTGTCCGATAGATCTAATGGTCGTACCGCCGATCTTTCGAACCCTCTCCGCGATCTCATCTGTCATCGCAAAGAGCTGATCTCCATGCTGGTCGAGCAGAAGGTGGTAATCACGGAAGTGAGGCCCACTCATATGCCAGTGAAAGTTCTTGGTTTTAAGGTACAGGCTGAAGACATCAGCGATGAGAGCATTGAGCTCGCCAGTGATGTCCGTGACGGCTCTGGCTTCAATGTCCGACGGCGTTGTGAGAGGGGCTTTCTGACGGGCTACCCGTTCCCGTGTGGTTGACATGAACTCACTCCTTTGAAGGGTGATAGCCGGAAAATCAGGCTTTGCCATAGACCGGAACGGACGAGGCGCAGACTGTTTTGGCCGCGTCGCTAGCCAAGAAGGAATTACCTGTGCGATATCTTGAGGTTGCGGCCATGTTGCAAAACCGGCTTCTGGCATCGCCAGCGAGTATCGATGATGGCTCGAGGAATCGAGTTCAATTGCAACACCGGAACAGAAATCTCAGGGAATGTATGTTGAGAACGTGAAATCGTGATCTTTCTGGGGAATGTGACAGGTGAAGCACGCCTTTACGGCATGCGCAGTATTTGGTACGAGCTGTTTCGTGCGGTCGCCTCCCGCCCAAGCCTGAAATCCCCATCCACCTGTTGTTGCATACCTCTTCGCGTCTTTGACCATCACAGTGACGG
>JBAWCO010000124.1:0-42882 GCA_049590315.1 Occallatibacter sp.
ATCGTTACCATATTCGATGCAATCGCACGTCTCTAGCGCACCATTCGCGGCACATCCGCGCACCATTTGCGGCACATCTGCTTTAATCGTATTGCGATGGTCGTAAATTATTATCTTGACAACCCAACACGATCCGAACTACCTTAACTATGCCTGACGGCGCTTACCAGTTCGCCACCATACTCCGCCCGCGCCGCAATCGCTCCAAGCGCCGCGCCTCGCGGTTTGACTGGATCGCTACCATCATTCTCCTGATCGGCCTGCTGGCGGCCATCTGCGAGGCTTTCTAACGCATCCTCAACCGCGCGGCCAGGCGCGGATCACGCGCCATGAATCAAACATATACATATTGCATATAGATTACATACGCGCAGTGTGTCTATAATCGATCTCAATGATCATCACTCGCTTAGCGTCAGATTTTTGGCTTGAAGGAATGTAGCGAATGCCTGGAAAAACGATGGAAAGACCCCGCAGCGAGATCTTTACTGATGACCGCACGGTGGGGCGCCAACTCAGCCACTAAGGGGCATCGCGTTACCGCTCCAGGCGGGGAAACCACTTTAGTCCTCAACCTCCAGCAGTTTTGTTTGGAACACTCTCTTCCCTACGCGGTCGCGATGGGCGTGTCCTCTGGACGGCGAAGCCATGTGAGGGGCTACTTGATTGAAAGGATAAACTGAATGATCTTAGTTACAGGCTCGGTGAAAGGCGGCGTCGGCAAAACCACCCTCGCCGTCAATCTCACCATAGGCTTGGCCATGCTCGGCGCCGATGTGCTTTTGATCGACGGTGACGAGCAGGCCACCGCCTCGGCATTCACCCAGATCCGCGCCGCCCTCGTCAATCCATACCCGAAATACACCGCCGTGGCGCTTCACGGCGCCGCCATCCGCACCCAGCTCCGCCTGCTCCGCCCGCGCTATCACCACATCGTTGTCGACGTAGGTGGGCGCGATTCCGGCAGTCTGCGCGCCGCCCTCACTGTTTCCGATCTCCTGCTCATTCCCGCCGCGCCGCGCTCCTTTGATCTATGGGGCGTCGACCAGACCGCCGATCTGGTGCGAGAGGCGCGCGAAATCAACGAAAATCTGCGCGCCGTGGCCGTCTTGAATGGCGCCGATCCCGCCGGAAAGGATAACGCCGATGCCCTGGCCGCGCTCGCCGATCTCGACGGCATCGAAGTATCCCCGCATTTCATCGGCCGCCGCAAAGCCTATCCCAACGCCGCCGCAGCCGGTCTCAGCGTGCTCGAATACTCCGACGCCGGCAACCGGGACGGTGTTCTCAAAGCGCGCGCCGAATTGAAGACTTTGCTCCATTACCTCGTCCCTGTCATGGTTCCAGCCCTCGAAAGGATCAGCGCATGACCATCGCCCGCAAGCCGTCCGCAGTCAAGGAAACTAAAGCATCGCGATTCATTCGCGGCAACGGATCGCCGAAGCGCACCGTGCGCCCGATCCTCATAAATTTCGAAGAATCGCTCCTGGCCCGCATCGATGAGGCCGCCCGTGCCAGTGGGCTCCTCCGCAGTGCCTGGATCACGAACGCCTGCCACGAACGCCTGCGCCAGGTGGAACAAAGTTAAACCGCCGCCGCTATGGCTTCGATGCCTAGGAGTAAGACGTGAAGATCAACAAACTTGAGATGGAATGGACGGACGAAGGATGCTTCGCCATCGCCGAAGGCTTTGAAGGCGTGATGCTAACCTGTCCGCGCTGTCAAGCGCTTTTGCCGAGAAACGCTCCGCATATCTGTGGGGAAATACCGAAGCAACCGGCTCCTAAACTGGTGACCACCAAAGCGAAGAAGTTGAAGAAGTCGTAGGCACCGTCACGATAACTCCTTTACCCCCCGTCCATCACCCGTTGCAGCACCATTCCCGGCGCCGCCTGCATCGCTACGCACACCCGCACAAACACAATCGCCGGTATATCTTCACCGCACTCATACCGGCACACGCTGTTGCGATGGATCGCCGCCCGCGCCGCCAGCTCCGTCTGCGTAAGTCCTGCCTGTTCCCGCAGTGCCTTGATCTCCGCGCCCAGCCGCGCGCTAAACTCCGCATCCGTCATTTCGCCACCATTCTGTCCAATCGCCGCGCCTCTGCGCAAAGATCGTCATAACGCATCACCACCAGCATCTGCGCCGCTAAATCCACCGTTTCCCGCTGCATCTGGTGCAGATAAATTCGCCGCAGCAAAAACGTCGCGCTGAATAGTTCCTTCAGCCGCTTTTTGTCCGTCTTCTTCACCGCGCCCTCCAATCCGGCCCGCTCATATCCACGGCCGCGCACATCTGCTGCAGCCGGCTCCACATCCTGGCCCCGATCCGGTCGCCCAATGTTTCCGCCCGCGCCGCCCGCGCAAACTCGTTCTGAGGCGTTCCCGCCGCCGCGCTGGCCCCGGCAGCCAGGTTGGGCAGGTTAGAAGTCACCAGCACGGTCCTGGCGCTGTTGTAGAGGCTTCCTATCAGCAACTCAACCGTCTCGAAAACCCAATCCGAAGGCCGCGAACTCCCCAGCTCGTCGATCACCACCAGGTCCGCCCGCATAATCGGTCCCAGGATCTGCGCCTGGCTCTCCCGCGCCTCGGGGTCGTAGCTCGATCGCAGCCGGTCCAGCAGTTCCGGCACCGTCGCCCATCGCCCCTCGATCCCCTTCGCCTCGATCAGTCTCCGCAGCACCGCCGCCGCCAGGTGTGTCTTCCCCACGCCCACGGTCCCCGTCAGCAGCAATCCAGGCAGATCCCGCTGTCCCGGCACAAACTCCTCAACAAACTTCCGCGCCGCCGCCAGCCCGCGCTTTGTGTGCGGGCTGACTTTGAAATTCTCCAGCGTGCAATCCGCGAACGCCGCCGGAATCCGCGCCCGCTTCAACCGCGCCGCAATCTCCAGCGCCGCCTGGCATTCGCACGCCCGGCTTACCCATCGGCCGCCCGCCTGAGTCCGTATCAGCCCTAACCCTCCGCAGGCGTCGCACACGATGCATCTCCCACTTCAATCTGCTCGCCGCCTTGCACCCGCAACTCCGCGCCCACCGGCCGGCCCATCTCATCCTGCACTTCGAAGCTCAGCGCCCCGCCGCACACCGCGCAGCGCCCGATGGGGCTCCGCGCGCCCGGCTTGTACACATACATTCCCGGAATCCCGCAGATTACTTCCCCCACCCGCCGCGCGAAGTAGATTTTCCATTCCCGCTCTTCGGGATAGTTGCGCGCCGGCCGCGCCCGCGGAATCTCCGGCGCCGAACGCACAAAGCTCCCGATCGGCAGGATCTTGGCATGGTCCGCAAAGTTCTCGCACTGCACTCGCAGCCGGATATCGTTGATCCGCTTCATGGCTTCACGCTTTCGGCGGCTTTGGCAAATTCTCTGCGTAATGGCCCTTCAGGCAGTGTTCGCCAGTCTTTACCGTTGGCCTCGAGAGCGGTTAAACATTTGCCGTGAATGGGCAACTCTTTACTGAATCCCTTAATTTCGATCATGTTTACTGCTTTACCCAGGAGTACTTCAAAAGCGAAGGATTCTCCGCAAAGAACACACTCGCCCAAGCTTCCGCCAATACCAGGTAAATCTCTTCTCATGCCCGCACCGCCTGGCGCTCAATTGCGCGCTCGATGCGAATAGCCTCGCGTTGATATACCGCCTTGGCTCCCGGGTCTTTTGCTATTTCCTGGCCGAAGCCGAAGCCGTCCTTGATCCACATCGCCGGCTTGCCGTCCCACGGTTTGCGGTAGATCCTCCATCCGCGCGCTTTCAGATACAAAACGTAGTTCATGCTCGCACCGCCTGCCACTCGCGAAACTTGCTCACCACCAGCTCCACCGCCTGCCCCGTCCCCACCTCCAGGTCGCTGATCAACTGGTCGTAGTCGTAGAGATGCGATGGGTGGCAACTGTCGCACCCGCACGGCTTGTCGGCCCCGCCGCCGCAGCACAGCTTGGCGTCCAGGTGGTTGCAAGTTCCACTCTTTTTGTAAGGGCAATCCGCCAGGTCGATCTCATCCGCCGCTGGCAGCGGCTCCAGCTCGTCCAGCCAGCTTTGCGGCAGCACGCGCATATCGGTGTGCGCCGAGTAGCGCGGATCGTGCGGAAACGTCGCCTCAAACCACGCTTCGATATCCGCGTGCAGCGCTTCCTGCGCCGCGTCGGAAAAATCGAGCAAGAACAGCTCGGCGCGACTCTGGGCGCTTCCGTAGTGCTCCGCGAACAGAAACGCCGGCAGCCACGCGCCGAACGTCGGCGAATACATCGACTCCGAAGTGGACTGATACACCGCCCACCGCTCCTCATGTTCAAACTTCACCGGATAGGTTCCCATCTCTCTCCCTCTTTCCTGAAAAAACCTCGCTTTGGCCCACACTTGCGCCCCGCCATGATCTTGATTCGCTCCAGCAGCTCCGCCGCACTCGCGCCGGCTTCCAGATACCCATCGAACCGCGCCCCTGGATCGTAGCTGTTGCCCTCAAACAAAAGCAGCGCCGGCCGCGGCCATATCTTCTTCAACTCATCGAACGCCGCCCACCATGCCTCCCGGCCCGCTTTCTCGCCGTCCAAGGCCGGCTGCACCGCAACAATCAAATCGATCTCGCGCATTTCCTCGTGCCCCATGTTCTCGCCTGGATGCGCCGCCGCCGTCACTTTGTAGTTGTGGGTCCACAGCATGAACCGCAGCGTTCCCGCCCGATCCGCATTGGCATCGATCAGCAGAATGGCTTTCGGCGGGCGCATCTCTCAGCCCCGCTTCTGCCATTCCGCGATGCGCGCGTTCGATTCCGCCACCAGCGCCCGCACCCGTACCTCGATCAGCATCCGGGTCGCTCTCTCGTTGTGCTCGATCCATTCGGGATAATTGGCATTCGGCTGGGTAATCTGCAAAGTTCCCAGGCCGGCCCCGGCGTGCGCCAGAGCTAAATTCAGGCATTCAAACTCTTCTGCGGTGATCCCTGTGTTTTCCATGCACTAAATCTAATGCACGTTCCCGCCCTGTGTCAACATAATTCTATATATCTAACATATATTTTCAATATGCCGCGGCAATTCCCCGCCTATGCCGCCCGGAACATCGCGCAACTGATCACCAGGCTGTCCTGGGGCGTGAACAGGTTGATCGATCCATCCATCGGCCCCACGATCTTCCCCGCCTCCATGGTCGCCGCCCACAGTTCCGAGCACATCCACGCCCCCGGATCGTGCCAGCTCCGCGCGAACACGATCCCCGCGATATCGATAAAGTCGTATGGCTTCCCGATCTGCGCTTTCAAGAATGCCATCGCCGCATCGTATTGCGCCTGGCTCACGGCCGCCGTAAAGCGCAGTTCAAAGGGGTAGGGGGCGACCGGCCGGATCGCCACTCCCCCCAGCGCATGCGCCCCGATGGCCGTCCCATCCACCAGGAACTCCACATGATTCACCGTGCCCCGGGTCACATACTTGATCAGCAGGTCCACCGGATCGGTTCCGCCCACGCATCTCCAGTTCAGGCTCGGCATGGGCTCACACTTTCAGCGCGGGCAGTTGCTCCTGCGCCACCGCATCATTCCACGCCTTTTTATACTGGCTGGCCGGCGAGCGGAAAATGTTGCGCTTGAATCCCGGCACCAGCGCCGTCACTTTGCTCGCCGTATCCGCGGCCACATGCGCCTGGTGCATTGCCTGGGTCTCTTCCGCGGTGGCATCGCCCGCGGCCGCCACCGGCGCCGGCGCGGGAGAGTTGGCCGTCAGCACCCCGATCACCGTCTCGATTCCGGCCAGGATGATGTTGACCAGCGCGGAAACCGTGGCCGGAAATGGGATGGCGTTGAATACCGTTTGAAAGTCCCCGATCAGTTGCAGCACGTTTTGCGCCGTGGTCCCCGACTGCCAGCCCTCCACGGCCCCCAGCGCCGCATCGTAGGCCGCGATCGCCGCCTTTCCGTCGGGGGTGTTGATCAGGTTGGTGAAGGTCAGAATGGATTTGAGGGTGGGCTCAATCGCCGCCATCAGCGACGCTACTGTCTTTGCCGCATTGGTGCACATGATCTTTTCTCCTTTTGTACCGTTGTTATTTCGCCGGGATCTTCCTTGCCTGCTCGCCCGGTGTCCGGTTCGCCGCAGATGGCTCCGCCGGCATATGGTTCTGCCGCCCGATCTGTTCCAGCATCAGGAAGAGTCTGGCATGCTCGATGCCGAATTGCCGCATTTCCTTGTCGTGCTCATCCCGCCATGCGTCCTGGCGCACCATGAAGTCGTGCAGCTCGCGCTGATTCTGTTCCGCCGCCTTTTGGAACTGGTTGAACTGGTCCCGGGTGAGGTAGGTCTGCTCCAGCCGGTCAAGCCGGCCGGTGTTCACGCGGATCTGCGTACTCATCCCGAAGGTGAGAAATAAATAAGAAACCAGGGCCCCGACAATAGCGCTGATGGTGGCCCCGGTGAGCAACGTTTTGGGGTGCAGGTTTTCCATCAGTTCCTTTTTGTCATGGCAGATTGAGGTAATCGACCGTCACCGTGGACGCCGCTACTGAAATTCCTGCCCACAGCCCTTATTGCGTAAACACTCGCGACCATCCCGTGCCGCCATTGCCGCCAGTCCCCGATGTTGTCCAGGTCGATACCGTGTACCCGGTGCTGGTGCCAGAAGATACCGTACAGGACGCCAAAGCTCCGCCCGACCAGCTTGGCGTGATGGTTGCCGTGCCCACTGTGCCGCCGCCACCAAGCACCTTCCATGTAACCCCTGTCCCAGTTCCGCAGCCAGCGCCCGCCTGCACAATGGTCCCGCACCCCGATAGCGCCGTGCTGGTCAGCGTTAGATCGACAATTGGCGCTGTAGTGCAGCTTCCGCCTATCGCGACCGCATAAGGAACGGTGGACTGGCCGCCTACGCCGCCATTGACGTTAATGATGCCTGAGTTAGTAAAACTCGGCGAACGCATAATGACAAACCCAGCGCCGCCACCGCCACCGCCACCCGTGCTATTGGCTGACGCTGGAGTACCGTATCCTCCACTTACATCGACTTGCCCGGTGAAGTTAATGCTTCCACATACAATGGTTATCGGCGGAGAACCCAAGCCGCCAACACCACCGGATGAGCCTCCAGCGCCACCTGGTCCACCTCCATAATTCATAAAGCTGGAAGAGGTCGCCAAGGAGAGCTGGAAACCGCCTGCTACGAATAACTTCTGGAAAGATGGACCAGCGCCGTTTCCGAGCGATCCATTGCCACCATTGCCCCCAGTTATAGCACCTGCGGAACCTGCACCTTGGTTACCATTTCCAGTCCCACCAGCCGCTCCTGCTAGCGTTCCACCGCCACCACCACCACCACCTGGTGCCCAGTTTGCACCGTTAGTCCCTATCCCAAATACGTAATTGGCGCTCGTGGTGACAACTCCCGCTATAGTGCAAGCTCCAGTTGCTCTAATGACCGTTGGCCCGGTCTGTGCCATCGGCTGCACGGCCCCGGAACTAACGTTGAAGGTTGTATACCAGCGCTCTCCTGAGATATTGGAGCATGTGCCACTGGTACAAGAGTAAGCCCCATCAGAACCATCTCCGAGGAACTGAAGCCACGGTGGAACCGTCGTTGGAAAACTGCCACAACTTGACACATAAGTCTGATTAACGACCTGTGTACTATTACTTGCACAAGTAGCGTTGGGGGTCGTAGGCGTACCAGTCAAGGCAGGAGAACTAAGTGGAGCGTAAGATACCAGCGCCGCCGAGATCGCCGCCGCTGTCGCTGTAGCCGCCGCCGCCAAGGTATCTACATTTGTCGCCTGAAAACCGATCAAAGCAATATCCTGATATGTTGCTCCGCCGGCCGGGACCGCCGTGGATGCCACGGTGAGGATATCCCCCAAATTCGTTCCAGCGGTTACCGCAATAGTCTGAATCGTCCAGGAAGTCCCAAAGGTCAGAGATGCTGAACCGAGATTGGTGCTGCTTGCGGTCGTATCGTAAACCGTCACCGTCTGAGTGCAAGACACATCGCAGCGAGCAAGAATGACAAGAGTTGTGGCTGCTTTTGGTACTCTGTCCCCAACAATCCAATCCTTTCCGATAGGTCCGTTTCCGTGTCCAGAACCATGGCCCAGATACCACGGAGAAGCCGTGTAAGCAGAGTTAAGCAGATGCGCATAAGAGCCGAAGGGATTCCCGGAGTCATTTAGATCAGCCGTACAGAATGACGGTCCTCCAGAGTTGGCTAAAGCGAAGTTAAACTCTGTGCAAGTCGCAATCAAGTCCGCAGAGGACGTAAAGGGAGTTGCACTGTTACCGCTCATTAGAAACCCAGCGTCAACTTTTCCCAGTGGCTCTCGTGGCCTATTAATGAATGTATTTCGGTATCCGTTGACATTCGTTCCGGTGCCGCTGAAAGCAACCGTATTGCTGACACTGTTGTCATACCCCGCATCGGTAACTGCTACTTGAGAGGTAAGTGTACTGAAAAACTTGCTTCCTCCAGCATTCGTGCCGAGGTGAATATTCGCCACCTGGGCATTGACAATGTTGTTTGTCCCTAGAAAATTGATGTACTGATTCGTCATTCCGCACTGACCGAGAGAACCTTTTACAATCGCTACAGTTTCCCCGAATCTTGACATCTCCCCGGAATTGAGCCCATAGCACTCGTGGTAGTAGTTCGTGAATGAGCCATCTCCAGATTCCGTGTTAAACCACCAGAAGCCGATGCGGAGAGGAGCTTGCCCGGTGTAGATGTTGACTCCGTTAAAGGTACGGTGTCCGCCGTTGTACATCACCGCCGCGATGTAGTTATTGTTAAGATTCACATCGGTATAGCTGCTCGTGTCTGGAGTTTCCGAATTTGCGATTTCGGGAGTGGTCAGATACTCCACATAGCCGTAGAAGGCTCCTTGAAAATCCACCTTCGTGAAGTGCATATCATTCGCCTGCGCTGTCATCAGGAATCCGCAGGTATTGTTTATATTGCTGTTGGACGAGAATGCAACATTCTCAAAGTGCCAGCCATTGACACCTTTGACAGATGATGGGGTGTCTTGAGGGATCGCCATCGCACAGTTCCCGACATACCAAGGAGAGGTAAGAGCGTTTCCCCACTGTCCAGAAGCTATCGCATTGGTTGTGGAAGCAGGAACTGTTAGGACTACTACTGATTGATTTGTAACGCTGGAAATCGTCGTCACGAGCGGCGCGGCGATTGCACCTGTTTCAGTGGCGCTAGCATTAGCGTGTGTGAAGTTGGCCTCAAACTGCGAACCGCTCAAGCCAGCCGCGAGCACGGTGTAATAGGTGTTGTTCAGAAAAGTGGAAGTCGCGAATCCTCCATTCGCCGCAGTTGGTACGTAGACAATCTCTCCCGCAGTATAGGAATTCGAGACGGTGAACGTAACCACATTAGACGTGATCGAATAGGCTGTTGCGGAGGATTTGGTACCAGCCCCATTGACTGTTATCGGAGCACCAACTATCAGCGAGGATGCAATATCTTGGAAAACCCCACAGCTAAGTGTGAAGTTAGCTGAACTAGCTGAACTTGATCCAGAACATCCCCCCACTACAGTCGGTCCGAAGACTACCGGGCCGGGCGACGGTGCCCCACCTTGCGCAGATGAGAGCGCCGTGGGAACAACGGTACAGGTAGAAGATGCCTCAGATGTGCCAGAAGCATTATTAACCGTAACCTGTGTTGCCGAAGATGCAGACACCAGATATGTTCCATTGTTCGCCGAGTTGGTGCAGCCGACGAATGTGAGATTAGCGTTGACCAGCTTGTTTGACGCGCCAGTGATAACCCCGTTGACGAACGTCCCGGTATAGACCGTGTTCCCTCCGGAGGCATTGCCTACAGAGGTAATAGAAGAGAAGTTGGCCCCGTTCTGGACTCCGGTCACGCGATTTGGGTAAGTCCCGTTTCCGCCTCCGAGAGTCGAAGATGCGTTCACAGTTCCATCGGCCTGAATGGTTATATCGTGGATATGAACCCTAGATGGATAGGTTACGCTCCCGTTGGGACCTTGAAGGGTGTCCTCTCCCGGATAGCCCTGGATCACAGTCAGCGCCTTGCCGGCGCCATAGAAAGAGGTTCCTGTCCACGAGATGGTATGGGTGAGACAGGTCCCTGCCGGAAATTGCACCGAGTAGCCCAGCGCCGCGGCGTCGGCAAAGACACCCCTGATGCCAGTCGCCGGGCTTACGGTTCCGGTGTCGTCGGTGGTTCCGTCGCACTTGACGTTGTAAGGCGCCGCGCCGGCATACAGCACCTTGTTGGCGGAGGAGGCTGAGCTGACTGCCGCGATGCTGCCTGAAAACGAGGCGCTGGTGCCATTCAGCATCCCGGTCAGCGTTCCTCCAGCCAGTGGCAGTTTCGTCGGATCTGTGCTCACCGCCGTCGCAAATGTCCACCCCGACGGCCCGCACACATAGTAGGCCGATGTGGTCAGGTTGATGTAAGGCTGTCCCCACTGCGCCCCATATGGCAGCGTGAGGTATTGCCCAAACTGCGTGCAGCCCGCGGTGGGCGCTCCTGCCCCGCTCATCAGGTTCCACTGGATTTCGAGCGTGGGGTCAATCTGCTGCTGCCCTCCGGCCGCCGCCGCGGCCATCAGCAGCGCGCTAAGCCAGAGCTTCGATATAAGTCGCATAGGGCACCTGTGTGCAACTGAATGTCATGGTGACGGTCTGCCCCGCCAGGGTATAGTCGGGGGTGACATCGGTGGGCGGCCGTTGCAGCAGGCCCTTGTAGTCCACGCTCAGCACATTGTTGCCCCATAGTGGCGTGGGCACGGTGAATACCCGCCCCGGTACTGCGCCGGTCAGCGCCTTGCGCGTCATGTTGAATATCTGCGGCACCGCCTGCGGGGTAATTTGCGGCGCATTGCTCAGATCGATAGTGGTCCCGCCAGGCCCGGTGAACACATAGGCCCCGCACTGCACCACGTTGTCTTCCCCGTCCAGTATCTCAATCGAGTAATACGTGCCCGAAGGCGAAATCTGATCGTTGCCCCACAACGCCGTCGAGATCGCGCCCCCCGTCGAAAAGATGCTGAAAGGCCCCACGCGCGCCAGCATGGCCGTCCCCGCGATCTCCGGCAGCACCGGCCCAAAGCCGCACAGCGTAATGCGCAGTTTCGCCGGGCTGGCCGTCGACCCCGCCGCCGCGCCGGTCAAATCCTCCAGCGTGGCAGTCAGCGTGATGTTCGGCGACAGTGGCACTTGGTCCCTCTCCCTCTCACTCGAAAAACAGCATCATTCCCATTTGCGCTTTCATGATGTGATCCTCGGGATGGTCCAGGATGTGCTCTTGAAACCACGCCGTGAACGGCTCGTTGACCCACGCCCAGTAGCACGCCCTGCCCACCGCATCGCGCAGCTCCCCGCCGCTGGGCGCGAAGTTCTGCGCCACCGGCGCCAGCTTTTTCTGTTCCCTGTTCCCTGGTCCCTCCGCCCCGGCCCCGTAGTAGATATCGTCGATATCCGCCGCCAGCCGCTGCAGCGCGCGATTGTTGGGGTCCAGCACCACGCGGATGCCGGGCGGATTGGCCCCCGATTCGTCCGCATGCTCGATCACCGTCAGCCATTGCCCGTCGTACCACCCCGCCTTCACCCGGTTGCGTATGCAGTAGGCGATCCCCTTCATCTGCTCCAGGCTTCCGCCCTCGCCCGCCGCCCGCGCCGCATACAACGCCAGCGCCGCCCTCTGCATATCGTTCAAGGTCATGGCTGCATCTCCTTCACCAGATAGGTCGCCATGTAATGCAGGATCTCGGGTTGGCTCTTTCCGGTAAAAATTGAAGTTAGCGCCACTCTGCTGTTTTTTCTTACGCAACGAATCGCCAGAATCACGTCCGTCACTTCGCCATGCTTGCCGCTTTCAATCTCATGCACAACGCGCCGCAGTTTCCCAGGGATGTCGTAACAAGTACCCTTGTCGATCGCGCGCAGTTTCGATCCGCGCCGCAGCCTGGCGTTCTTCTCCGCTTCGGTATCGCACAAGCGCGCTGTCGGCACTGTCTTCACCGGATCACTCCCAGCAATTCCTCTTCCCGCATCAGCCGGCACGTCTTGCCGCGCAGCACCACTTCCGTGCCCGCATATTTGCCGAACAGCACCCGGTCTCCCGGCTCCACTTCGGTAGGCACAAACACGTTGTTCGCGTCCATGCGCCCGCGTCCCGCCGCGATCACGATTCCCTCGCTCTGCCGTTCCTGCCCCGTCGCCGGCAACACCAGCAGCCCCGAGTCGGAAAATTCTTCCTTTTCCACCGGAAACACCAGCACCTGATCGCGGATACACATGAAGGCCCGCGCTTCCCTGCGCTTGCTCTTGCGGTCGTCGATCGCCAGAGCCTCTTCCAGGTTGGCGAAAAAGACTCGCGGTGCTCGCGCCGGCTCCATCGTCACGAGACTGTTCCCTGTTCCCTGTTCCCTGTTCCCTGTCACTGAATCGTTCCTCCCTCCAGCTTGAAATCGAAAATCTGTTGCAGATACCATCCCGCCGCCTCGCCCTGGCCCAGCGGAAACGCCTTGTGCGCATCCGTTTCCTTGATCGCTCCGCAGCGGATCATGGTCAGCAGCGCCGTCCGCCATCCGTAGAACTTTGGCTTGCGCACCGTGCCCCACTCTGTGAATTCCATCACCATCCACTCCGTCGACAGCGGCCATTGCACCGTGGCCACGCGCACAAACTCCGGCTCCGCCAGGCTCGATCCGCTGGCCGCCCGGTCGTACTTCTGCCGCGCCTCATCTGTCATCGCGGTAATCTCGCGGATCTTCTTCTGTGCTTCCTCCACGCGATTCAGCCGGTGCAGGTTCTGCGCTTCCTTCATCATCAGGTTGCACTCGTCCGCCATGCGCAGCGCTTCCTGCCGCTCGCCCTCGCGATAGCGTTCCGCCGCCCCATCCCACAGCGGATTGCGCATGTAGATCCCGCTCAGCCCGCTTTTCGCGCCCTGGTGCGGAAACATCACATGCTCGCTCAGCTTCAGCTTGCCCTTGCCGGTCACCTTGCCCAGCCGGTCGTAGAACTGCTGCGGGCTCAGAATCTGCCCGTAGCGCATCTCCTCGTTTTCCTCGCCCATCCAGCGCCCCTGCCCGTCCCAGCGGTTCTTCTTCTCGCTGGCCGCCGTCAGTTCGCGCAGCATGCAGTTCTTCTCGACCAGCTCGTGCCCCTTGGCTTCCGTCACTTCGTGGCGCATGTTCTCCAGTGCTTCCAGCACCCGCGGATGCCGCTCCAGCAGCATCTGGTCATGCGTGTCGCGGAAGTCGCCCAGCCTCGGCTTCTCGCCCACCGCCGCGCCCGCCGACCCCATGCCCAGCGCCAGTCCCAGCCCGTCGGCCGCTTCCTGCTCCTCGGTCGCCGCCGGCACATAGCGCCCGCCGGCGATCTCCTCCGCCGCCTGCCGTATCGCCTTGTCTGCTGGATGTTCCTTCATGTCTTCACCTCTCACGGTCCGTTATGGTGGAAGGTCACGCCCGATCCCGACACTGCGCCGATCAGCACCACCAGCGCCCACAGAGCCATGCCCAGCCATCCAAACTGATAGCGCGGATGATTCACGCCCGCCGCCGCCAGAAACAGCAGCACCACGGCCAGCACCATCAGGATCATTACCAGTATGCCCATCGCTTTACTCCCTTCACTGTTGCTCTTGCTGTTGTCTTTCCCGGCTTGCGTCCGTGTTCGTCTTCTGAATCATGGTCGCGATAAACGGCCCATACTTCTCCGGCGTCGCCCCGCTCTCCAGCGCAAACAGAAAGTTCTGCGCGATCTTAGGATTGGTCTTCAGCGCATTCATCACCGCGCTGTAAGCCTCCGCTCCGGCCGCCACGCCTGTCCCGATCGCCGCGCCTGCCTGCCAACTTCCAGCCATGCCGCCCGCCGTACCACCGAGCACCGCTCCATGATGCAAATGCTTCACCACATCCCACACACCCCGATTGAACCCCAGCCGCTGCGCCGCCGTCTGGTTGGCCTCCGCGATCGCTTCCAGGTTCCTCAGTCCGCCCGGCCCCAGCGCGTCGTCCACTGCCCCGCGCCCGTGATCCTTCACCGCGCGCTGCAGATCCTTCATCAGCCCCTTGCCGTTGATGCCCCGCTGCGTCTGGCTGGCCTGGCTATCGCCGGGGACGCCGTTCATGTTGCGGTCCCAGATGTCGCCGAAACTCTTCAGCGTGTAACTCTGCCGCCATCCTGCCTTGGCCGCGGCCTTCATCTCCGGCGTCATTTCCCCGCCGGTCTTGTCCATCAGACCATCCATCTCCGCCAGCTTGCTCTTATAGAGCGCCGCACCGCCCTCCTGTCCGCTCACCATGGCCCGCCGCGCGTTCTCCACCTCCGCGTTCAGGCTGCGGAACCGCCCCCCGCTGGCGGCGTCGAACTGCTCATACGCCCCGTCGAAGTGTTCCGCCAGCCGCTCGCTCGCCCCGGTAAAGTCGTGCACCTGGCTGAGCACCTTGTTCACGTCGATCTGGGGCGGGGCCGCTTTTCCGGTCGCGGTGGCTACGCGAGTTCCGGAAGGTACGGCTGGTTTCCCGCCCGGCTGATTCATCATTACTTCCTGCTGCGGCACGCGGTTGGCCTCGTTCATTCCCTCCAGCGCCGGCCTGGCCGCTCCGCGCGCTTCCGCCGCATATTCCGCCGCGCCCGCTCCCGCAGCCGCTTCCGGCCCCTTGATAGCCGTCTTCAGCGCACTGGCTCCAGCGCCGGCCACCCGGGTTACCGCTCCCGCTGCGCCAGTCTCGAGCCCCGCCCGCACCGCCGCGCCTGTATCGCCGCCGGTTTTGATGTACGTCTGTCCCGCTCCCAGCAGCGCCTGCCCTAACTCGGGCACATTCTTCACCGCGTTCATTCCCACGCGCAGCACCCTGGCAATCTGCGGATATTTCTCCAGAAACTGCCCTACTTTGCCCGCCTCCTGCAGCGCTTCGCTGCCCTTCAGGCCTGAGCCCACCAGCCCCAGCAGTTCCTGCCCGGTCACAAACTCGCCCGCGTTCTCCTGCATTTCCCCGATGCCTTCCTGTATGTTTTGATTGGGCCGGTTGGCCATCGCCGCCACCATATCCGGCTGCTTCGGCTCCACTCCAAGAAGTTTGCGGCCTCCCTGCACCGTGGTGGCCACGCCCTTCAGGCCGCCCGCCGTCTGGTCGGCCAGGATTACGCTAGGGTCCAGCCAATGCCTCCAGCCCGGCTGCTCCTCAACCCCTTCCAGCAGATCGTTCCACGCCACCGTGGGCGCGGCGTGATAGTCCTTGGCGTAGCGCGCCACCTCGTCATGGTTGGCGAATTTGTAACCGCCGTTCCCCACCGTGCGGCGCACCTTGCTGAAAGGCACCGCCACAACGCCCTGCGGCCCCGCCATTTGATAGGTGCCCTCTCCCTTCGGGTTAGAGGTCAGATCGCTCAGCATCGCGTCCTGCGCCGGCTGCGGCTTCGCCGGCGGTGCCTGTACGGGCGCAGCCGCCCCGCTCACCGGCACAGCTTTACTCATATCGAACAGCGGCGCACCGCCGGTCTGCGGAGGCGCAACCGGCACCGCCTTGCTCATGTCGAACATGGGCGCTGTAGCCATCAGGGCGCAATCCCCAGGTCCACGGTGCCCGCCGCATTGGTCCAGTGGTTCTTTCCGTCAGGTCCCGGCACTTTGTGCGTCGCGCCCGGCGGTGGCCCGCCCTGCGTGGGCGCGGTTTGCTGTGTTGCCGCCGCATTCCATTGCGGCAGATGATGATCCAGCGTGGCCTTCAACAGCCGGCTGCTCGAATCGGTTCCCAGCGCGGCTCGCTGCATAATTTCTTTTGTTGATGGATCAAGCAGCCCCGGATAGTCTCTGCCGACTGTGCGCCTGAATCCCTGATTCAGCCCTGAGAGTCGGATCGCGCCGGTCCCGATCATCTCCCGCGCCACGGATTCCATCTGCGCCGGAGTCATGTCCAGGTCGAGCATCTTCTGCTTTTCTTTTTTATCGCTCTCGGTCAGCGCCGCGCCGTCGATGAATTTCTTGAACTCCGTGCGCAGGTTATCCATAGGCACGAACACCGCTGCCACGTCCGGATTTCCGCCTGCATTTTTAGCCAGCCAGTTCATCGGTTTATTGATCATCGGGCTTTTGCTATTGCGCAGTGCGCCGATCTGGCTCATAAAGTCGCCCGCGTGCCCCACCATGTAGTTGAACGATGTGATCTGCGCGCCCGGAGCCTTCCCCTCGTTCGACGCAAATTCCATCTGCGCTTTATGCATCGCGTCGTACTTCGCCGTCGTCCAGGTTGGATCGCGTTGCTTGGCGTAGGCTTCGTACTGGGCGCGCAACTGGGCGGCGTTCCGGCCCGTGAACGTTGTCTTGATGTCCAGCGTCCCATCCATCAAGCCATCGACAATCAGGCTCTGGTCTTGCGGATTCAGCGGGTCCATTTGCCCGTTGGCAGATGCCCTGGAGCGCCCGTCACTGGTCAGGCCTTGTTGCAAGTTGCGTGTTTCCGCCCCCGTCTTCAACGCTGTCGCCCGCTTCTCGTTCGTCCCCGCCGCCGTCTCCGCCATCTTTCCCGGCAGCTCCTTATCCCGCGCCGCCCTCTCCGATTCCAGATTCCCCGCCGTCGCGTTCTTCTCCCTCAGCGCCGCCTGCTTGTTCTCGTCCTCGGTTTTGGCATTGTATGCAGCCATGTTGTAGCCCAATTGTTGGCGCCGCTTCATGGGGTCGGACGCCGTGTGCTCCTGATACGTGCGCGTTATCGGGTCCCAGGTATCAAAGGGCGCGCCTGGCGGCAACTCTTCGTCCAGCCATCCCGGCTTGGTCTTGTAGACGCTGAACCCGGCCGCCTTCCCGTCCTCGTAGTGAGGCACAAACGCCAGATCCTGCTCCGCGCCCTTGTATCCCACCAGGCTCTTCATCAGCCCCGGGTGTGCTTCCAGCAGATGATTGATATCCCCGGCATGCGCCGTCGTGCCCAGCAGATCGGCGTTCTCTCCCAGCGCCGCCTTCTGCTTTTCTTCCCAGTCTGTGTCCTCCTGGGTGGCCTTCACCTGGTTGCGCGTGGCGGTCCAGGCGTGCTCCGCCATCTTCATCTGGAGCATCTGGTTATTGGCCTGCTCCAGTTTCTGCTGCGCCACCTGGCTGTTCATGTCCCGCTCGTTCTGCTTCTGGCGGTCCTGGTCCTGCTGCCCGGCCTGAATACCCGCCAGCGCGGCCTTGCCGCTGTTGCCGCGCCCCTGCCCCGCCGCATAGCCCGCCGCCGCCCCATGCAGGGCTTCGCCCGCGATCTTCAGCCACTGTTCCCCGCGGCTCATGGTGTGCTGCTTCACATATAAGTTGCCGTCCGCATCCTTGCCCAGCTCCGGCCGCTGCTTGCCCGCCAGCACATCGGCAATCGAATCCACCACGCCCAGCAGCCCGCCGCGCTTCATGCTGGTCACCGGCACCGGCACCGTCTGCATGGGCTGCGGCTGCTCTCCCACCGTGGGCGCGGTTCCCGGCGCGGTGCTCTCCGTCTGCGGCTTGGGCGCATTGCCGCCGCCCTGCGCGCTCTTCAGCCAGTCCGCCTGCGCGCCACCGCCGCCTACCGCCGCCGGTATCGGCGCGGGCGGCGTTCCGCTTACGATGCCGTTGCTTCCCGATGTGTCTGGTGCGTCCATCGTTTAACCCCACGCGCCTATCGCGGCGCTTCCAAGCGATCCCGCCGCCCCGATCGCCGCATTGATCCAGCTATTGTCTTCCTGCGCGATCTGGTTGGCCGTGGTTCCCGCCGCCGATCCCGCGCTGGTGGCCGCGTTCATATAGCCCAGCGGGTTCTGCCCCGCCGCAATCGACTCCAGGCCCGTGCCCGCGCCCAGCCACTGCTGATAGCCCTGGTTGTAATTAGCTTCCTGGATCTGCGTTTCCTGCTGGCTCTCCTGCCCGGCCGCGCTCTGCGCCACCTCGGCCTTCATCTGCTGCTGCCCGCCCACGGTGATGTCGGCATTGCCCCCGCCCTCGGCCGCCAGGCTCTCACCCACCGCTTTGGCCGCCGCGCCGTAGTTGGCCGCCGTACCCTGCACCGCCTGCGCATTCAGCGTATTGGTCTCCTCGTCGCTGAATCCCTTGTGACTCGGCCCGAGATCGAAGATCGACTGAAACTGCTTCGCCATGGGCCCATAAATTGCCTGTTGATTGGCGTATTGTTCGGCGCTCATCTGCTGCGCTTGCTGGTACGCCTGCATCTGGGCATCCTGCAACTGAGTTTGCGTGTTGGAAGCGCCGCACATATCCCTACCTCCGCGCCGATACTTTTGAGCCTAAGCCTTTGCGCAGAATCCCGCCTGTTTCCTCGAACCCCAGCCGCCGCACGCAGAAGTCCATCAGCGCCGCATCGCTCGATTCGAACCGCACCTCGTCCACCACGCCCCGCATCTTCTCTTCCAGCCAGCCCATGCCGTCCACCAGCCCTTCGCCGATCCGCTTACGCAGCATGTACCGCGCATAGACCGAGCCTACATATGGCGGAAACTGGATATTCACTTCCAGCACCGTGCCCGCCGCCCGGTGGCGCACAATACCCTTGAAGAAATAGAGCGGCCCTTCGCCGTCGCTCAGCAGATACCCCTGCTCCAGTTCTTTCTGTTCCACCCAGAACTCCGGCGCCACCCGCCCCGCATGATCCCGGTCCGCCTCCGTCCAGGCGCGCGCCAGCGCCAAGTCTTCCGGCTCCGCCAGCCGCAGCGTGTATCCGTCAAACGCGAACGTGGTTGTCATCGGGAACCTCGTAAGGCGTCCAGTTTGGATTGTTGGCGTTCACCGCATTTGCCACTCGGATGTAACGCGCCGCCATAGCCTCGTCGCGCGCCCGCGCCGCCAAGCCCAGCGCCATCCCCATCATCATTAGCGGCGTTTCGAAGTCTTCGCGTTCCAAGTCGATCCTCACTTCGCCGCCTCCTCTTTCCTTTCATCCTCCGTCGTCGCGTAGATGCCCCAGTCCAGCAGTTCGTCCCCCACCGCCTGCAGGCCGTAATCGAACTTGGTCAAAATGCAGTCGCCCGCGTCCGCGATTCCATTCTGCGCCAGATCGTAGCGGTCGCTGTAGACGCTCTTGCTTCGCGGAGTGCTCGCCGGGTCCGGACTGGTCACTTCCAGCACATTCCAGGGCCGCTCCACGGTCGGCGCGATCTCTCCCATCAGCACGCTCACCACCGGCCGCGCGCCCACCGCCTTGCTCTTCGCGGAGATGTGCGCCACCTCCGTCCACTGCCCCGTCGAACACAGCAGGTTAACGCCCTTGGCATCCCACGATGGATAAGGCACTGAGACAAAGGTTCCATGCCCCGCGGAAGTCGGGTCTGTCCACACCGTCCCTGTAGTGTCGCGCTTGAAGATCGGTCCCGGTGCCGCCGGCCCCATCAGCAGGTCGTAGACCCCAGGGCTGGTCTCCACACTCTGCATCGCGCTCCCGCCGTTCAACATCACTCCCAGCGGACTCCACAAAATGCCCGTCTCCGGAGGGCTCACCTGGCTCAGCCGGAACCACGCCCCGCCGCCCGAGGCCACATACATCGCGGTCTCCCCGGAGGCCTGCACGTTCCAGCTCACATAGCACGAGGCGGGCGCAAACAACGCCGCGTTGTATCCTCCCGTGGTCACCATCTTGAACTGGTCGCCGATCGGGAAGCCGACTTCCGTGTATCCCGATTGCGGGTTGAAGGGATACTCCACCAGCACGCTCCCCACCTTGCCGTTGGCTTCCATCATGTAGATTTCAGTGCCGATCACGTCCAGCGCGTCGTAGTTCGCCAGGTTCAGCTTCTCGCAATAGATCGTCGAGTAGAACGGATTCGAAGCCGTCCCCGTGCCCAGCACGATGTAAATGCCGCTGGTGGTAAACACCAGCAGCCCGCCGTTCTGCACAGTGATCGGCAGCAGCTTCACCAGCGCGGCGGGATATTCAATATCTTTGAGCGGCGCCCAGCCCGTACTCCCGTTGCTGGTGGACACCACGGCATCGGGGCCGTTCGAGTAATACAACTTGTTTCCGGCAAATCCCCAGATCCGCTGTAAATGCCGCACCATCCCGGTCAGCCCCGCCGGCGGCGGATCGTTCTGATGCGCCACCGCCGCCTGCGTAAAGATGCTCAGCGCCCCCGATCCATTGGTGGAGGTATCGGTAATCCCCAGCTCGCCGTAGAACTGTCCCCCGGTGCGGAAGTTATCGATAGGCACGGCATCCTCGAACAACAACAGGCTCTGCCCCTGCGCGGTGCGGTAGATCCATACCTGGTCCAGTTGGCTGTCGAAGGGCCACGTGCCCTGAAAGGTGAAATAGGGCAGAGGGTTATTCTCCACCGTGAACGACGCTCCCAGAATCGGCCCCTGAATCAGCGTGGCCGGCGATGCCGTCGATACGCTGCCGTCGATGCCGTGCAGCGCGTAGGCATATTGCACGCTGGCCGTGGTCAGCATGATGCCCGGCCCCAGGCAGGTCCAAGTGATTCCCCCGTCCGTAGTGTTGCCGTAGAGCGCCGTGCTCCACACCGGCACCGTTCCGCCCGATGTTCCGCTCCCAAACGTCGCCTGCAGGTTGCGGTTCGAGTCCAGAATCACCGCCGCCTCGCCCGCCACCAGCGGGAACCCGTAAGCGGTTGCGGCCGTCCATGTGCCCGGCTTGCCGAAGTTGCCCCAGATCGCCGTCCCATCGTTGGTCTGCGCCCATCCCAGCGCCGGCGCCGGCACGGTGAACAAACTGAATTGCGGATAGGTCCGCCCCGTCTTTCCGGGATAGATGACAATCTGGATATAGCCGTTCGAGTCCATCACTGAGTAGTACGGCGCCACCGCGGTATTCGCCTGCCAGAAGCGCGTGCCGTTCACCTGCGTCAGCACCGGCGCATTCAGGGGCGTCGCCACACCCCAGTTCTCCGTGGCGGGGCCGTAGCACTTCCACTGCTGCCCGCCGTCCGCGGTAATCGCATATTGCACCGCCGAGAACGCCGGCACGGTTCCGCCTGTAATCCCCGTCCCCGTTGTGCCCGCCCCGGTGTCCGCAGTCTCGTTGTACGCGGCCTCCACCAGGGAAATGGTCAGAATCCCCAGCGTCGACGAGACGATATTCACCGCGTACGTGTTGCCGTTCAGGAACGTCCCCACCGTCAGCCCGCTGAATGTCACCAGCGCCGCCTGCAGGTTGGCGAACTGCGCCGGCACGTTCTGCGGGTCCACCCACACCGTCACCTCGTTCACGCCGTTCGATGCGGTGGCCACAATTGTCATCGTGATCCCGCCCAGCGCCATCTGCATCTTGCCGTTGCCGTCTTCGATCAGCGTCCCCGGCGCGATGGTGGCCGCCGCCGCCCACGCCTGGCTGCCGGTCAGGATCTTCATCTGTTCCACGCCGTCGCCGATGAACAATTCCCGGCCCACGCCCAGAAAACGCGCCCGCCCCGCGCCCGCCGCCTTGGTCATCAGCGTGGACTTCTGCCCGGCCGTGGCGTCGTAGATCACGCCGTCGGTGCCGTCTTCCAGCACGCGCACCACTTCCGCCCCGCCTTGAATGTACTTCCAGGAGTAAAAGGAATTGGCGGGCGGAAAGGTGTTCACGTTGTAAACCGTGAATCCCGGCCGCCGCACATCGCTCAGCCGCGCGCCGATCTCCCGGTTGAGCCCGTCCAGGATTGAATCGAACCGGCTCCCCTGATAGAACTTCTTTATCAGGTATTGCGTGGCCGCATCGCGATACGGCGAGCGCTGCGTCCAGATCCCGGTGAACTGCTCCCCCGCCATGTTGAGCGCGGCATAGCGCGTAGGGTTCGCCATCGCTCCCGCGTTCGCCAGGGGTCCAGCCATCAGCTCGCCTCCGGCTCACAGGGACTAGGGACTAGGGAACAGGGAACAGGCTTGAAGCACCGCGCGATATGCAGCGCCAGTGGATAAGGGATCTTCGCAATCATGGCGCTGGCCGCCTTGCGCCTGGGTGACTTCGATGGAAGCGCACCATTGCCGGTTCTGTACCAGATCGCCCCGCTTCCATGCTGCTTGATGCCTTGTTCATCTCGGTCGCCATAAATTTCAGGCGCTGCGCACATTGTCTTTTCACGATGTGCTGCAACTGATGCAGGCCTATCTTCCCATCGCTTGCCTGGATTCGAACCCATCTTGACTCCCGTTTCCTCCACCGCGCAGGACTGGAACGCCTGCTTGCCTGCGATTCGAGTAAAGTCCTGTCCTCGCTTTGTCTGGTCGCTCCAGTTCATGCCTGACGATTTAAATGCTTTAAATGTCATCGGCATCAGCGCCGGCACATCGCCCCAAAGGTAGAAGCTGCCATAGTTCCACCGCGCCCGCCCTACCCACTTCTGAGCACCACGCACGTTCTCCACTATCAGCGGGATGTAATGCCGTGCCGCCTCAGATGCCTCGCGCTGAATGCGGAAGCATTCATTAAACAGCGTATTGTCGGGCGGCGGGAGAGTTTTGGCGCGCTTCCACGGCATGGCTCGATAGGAATATCCCTGGCAGGGGGGCGAAGCAACAATCACCGCCGCGTCCTTGCACTCGCTGCCATGGATTGATCGCACATCGCGCAGGATAAGCGTGCCGGGGTAGCCTCCGGTGCCGTAGTCGTGCGCTTCGATGTCATAGCCGCGGCACTCGTACCCTTCGGCGAGGAACGCTTCACTCCAGCCGCCGAGGCCGCAATAGAGATCAATACACACGGGCTTTTCTGTTCCCTGTTCCCTGCTCCCTGTTCCCTGCTTCACTGGCTTCTCCCCGCCACGCCCGCCTGCACCGCGCCCTGGCTGCGCACCGCGCTGCGGGACTCGCTCATCCACTGCTCCCTGAAAATATCTTTGGCTTGCTGGTCCAGCCCGTCCTGCGCGCCCAGCAGCGAGCCCACGAATTGCCGGTCCCAGATCGGAAACCGCGCATCGTTCACCAGCAGCGCGGCCAGGCTCAGAAATCCCTTGTTGTAGATGTATCCGCACTCATCCGGCACCACGCCCCAGGGATTGGCCCAGCTCGTGATCAGCCCCGCCTTCTGCTGATAGTCGAAGTGCGCGGTGTAGTTCTGATCGGGCACCGCGTTGAAGCGGAACGTCAGGTTGCCGGCGTTGTCGTCGTATTGCAGCGCCGCCTTCGTCGGCCGCTTACTTCCGCTCACCTTCGCCAGGCACACCGCCCCGGTCAGTTCCATGTCCTTGCCGTTCACATCGGTCAGCCACTGCGCCTCGATCCGTCCCATCATGGGCGCGCTCACCACGTAGTCCGTCCCGCCCGCCGCCGTGATCGCCACGCTCAGCGAGGCCCGGTTCTGCCGCCAGATGAACGGCGGCCCTAAAATGGCTTGCAGGATCATGTTGGCCATCGTCAGCGCCGGCTCCTGCCCGTTCACGTTCATCCGCTGATTCTTGATCAGCGTCTGGACGAATACCACCGAGTTCATCAGGTTCTGCGTGGTGGCCATGGTTCGCTGCGCTCACAGTTCTTGGTTCACAGTTCTCAGTTCACAGTTCTTAGTTCACAGTTCTCAATTCTCAGCAATCAGGGTGTAGCCGTCCACAAACGCCTTCTCCGGGCTCCAGCTTTCATACCCGTCTTCGTAGCGCACAAAGTATCCGCGCGTTTGTTGTCCTGCGCTTTCCGGCTGCGGGTTGTGCTTCTTCATCCATTCCGCGGTCACGGCGATGGGAGCATAGCGCGGATCATGTGGAAACAGCAGCGCCCCGCCGTTCGCGCCCACCGATACATCGAAGATCAGCAGCGCGCGCACGATCTTGTGGCACTGGTATCTCGGCAAGTCCGGATCGATCGCTGTCACAGCTTTTTGCCTTTCCTGATCCCTGTTCCCCGTTCCCTGTCTTTTACACCGGCCTGTCCGCCGTGTACGGTCCGCCATCCTGCCAGCGCCGCTCCACCACCTGGTTCATCGGGATGAGCCCAAAAGCATCTGGCTCTTTGTTTGCTTGCCCTGTCATAACCAGCAGCGCCGTCAGCCAGTCCACGCGCGCCGCTTGCCCGCGCTTCATGTCGCCCGGATTGGGACTGGCCGCCAGCATGGCCGCCTCCAGGCCGCGAAAGAAATGCCGGCTGAAGCTGTCGGGAATGGGCGTCAGCAACTGCCCCAGCGTGCTGAAGCGCGGCGGCTCGATCTGGAAGTAGGGCAGGATCTGGTAATTGGGGCTGGTCGCGTTGGGCAGCCAGTCCACCCGGAATCCCTGGCTCGCCGGACTGACCACCGTCCAGGTCACCGTGCCGTCCGTCACCGGCGTGCCCTCTGGACTACTTGCCGCCAACAGTGGCGCATTTAGTCCAGTGGTCCCAAACCCGGTTACGATCAGCAGATTTCCGTGCGCGTCCACCATGCTCATGATCGGGTTCTGCGGCCCGCTGCCGGTCAGCGGAGAAAACACCTTTCCCGGGCCCGGCCATGTCCCGTAGTTCAAATCGGAGTTGTACATCCAGCAGATCTGCCCTGGACGCCAGCGGCTGCGGCTGGTCGCCGCCAATTGCCGCCTCCAGGTGATCGCGCCATCCCAGTTCAGCGGCTTGGGCATCACCGTGTTGTTGATGTCCAGGATGTCGCATTCCTCGCCCCAGCCGATGATCCCCGCCGCCTGCGCCGGCTGCGGATAGTCCTGCTGCCAGCTATTCAACTGGAATGGCGCCGCCACCCCGCGATTGAACTTCCAGTTGAACCGCGTCACTTCGCCGCGCGCGTTGGTCGCCCCGCCCAGCAGATCCGCCATCACCTCGCTGCCCAGCTCCAGCGCCAGCGAGTCGCCATAACCTGAAGGCGCGTTACGCGGGTCGAACACGCTTTTTGCAGCGCACGCATCGTAGGCGGCTTGCAGCGAGATGGTGGACATAAGACAGTTCTCAGTTCTTAGTTCTTAGTTTTCACTTCGCTTCTGTGAAATCTAAGTAGACATATTTGCCGGCCAGCTTTTCAAAGAATTCACTAGCCGCAGGGTTCGTGATTGTCAGTTCAACGCTCCCGGAAGGTGTCGAATTTGAAAAGCTCTCATTTTCAGGGCTGGATTCATCACCTTTATAAACAGCGTAGGCTTTCACTACCACATTGCCGTATTGATCTTTCAAGATGTTGCTCACATTGAATTTCGCTCGTACTCGATCCATCGATTCTCTCCTTTCTCAAAAAATAGGGGCCGGGCCTGCCCTGGTAGGAGCCTGCCCGGCTTCCGCTCCGGCGCTTGCTCCGCGCCTTCTTTTCTCTTACTTCCTGCGCGCCGCGGCGCTGGCCGCCGCCGGCGTGGTATCGAAAGCGATCTTGATGCTGCTCAAAACCGGCGTGGGTGGCGGCACAACAGGATTGGCCACAGTTACAGTTTCAGTGTCGGTCAGCGCCAGGCCTTCGGCGCTGGTCACGCTGGCGGTCAGGTTGGCCACGCCGTTGGCCACATCTGTCAAAGTCGCGGTGCCGTCGCCGTTGTCCACGGTCTTCACAATCGCCCCGGCGGTGTCGTCAATCGAATAGACCACGCTGGGCATGGTGAAGGTTGCGGGCATCGGGTTGCCTAGTTGGTCAAAGCCTTGCACGCTGGCGGTGGCCACCTGGCCCACGCTGGTCAAAATTACTGGTCCTAGAACTGCGCTCATATCACTTGCTCCTGTCGGTTGCGTTGCAAATTGAATTGCGATGCTGGCCAGCCTGGGGCTTACCAGCTCGTGAATCTGCCTGAGAAGCCTCAGCTCCTCCTGCCGTTGGTCAAAGAGTTCGTGGCAGCGCTTTTTAAGTTCCGCCAGTTCGGCCAAAACCTGGTATTCGAAATGTCTTTCGTCGCTCATGCGATTTCTGCCAGGAGACTGCCGTCTTTAGGCGGCAGAGGAATGGCATCTCCTTCTGTGTTACGATTCAAGCATTGAAGATAACAGCCAAAGTTCGACTGAACCCCAACTCTGAACAACGTATATCTTTGCTGCGTACCTTGGAGACAGCCAACGCCTGCGCTAATTGGTTGAGCCACGAGGCCTGGGAGCGCCAGGTATTTCGCCAGTTCTCCCTGCATAAATTGCTGTATTACGAGGCGCGTGAGCGATTTCAATTGAGTGCGCAGATCGTAGTTCGGTTGTTTGCTAAGGTTGCGGATTCCTACAAGCTGGACAAGAAGTGTGAGCTTCGATTTTCTAAACATGGAGCCATCAGCTACGACTCGCGCATTTTGAGCTTCGCTAATCAGACAGTCAACATCTGGACGGTTGAGGGGCGTCAGCGAATTCCGTACTCGGCGGGGGATCGCCAGAAAGAACAGCTTCGCTCGCAGCAGGGCGAGTCGGATCTGATCTACCATCGTGGCAAGTGGTTCCTGGCCGCGACCTGCGACATAGACAACCCTACTCCCGCCGCCGTAGATGAGTTTCTTGGCGTCGATCTGGGCATCGTTCAGATTGCCTCCGATTCCGATGGGGATTCGCTCAGCGGGTCGATGACTAACAACGTGCGCTACCGGCATCGCAAGCTTAGAAAGCACCTTCAAGCAGCCCAAACCAAGTCGGCCAAGCGCCATCTCAAAAAGCTGGCGGGTAAAGAGTCTCGTTTTGCCCAGAACGTCAACCATACGATTGCAAAGACGATTGTTGAGAAAGCCAAACGCACCGGGCGCGGTATAGCCATTGAGAAATTGACCGGCATCCGCGAACGGATCAGGGCTAGGAAATCTCAACGAGAGATACTTCACTCGTGGGCATTTGCGCAGTTGGGAGCGTTCCTCAAATACAAAGCCGTCCTCGCGGGCGTGATCTTGGTTGAGGTTGACCCTCGCAACTCCAGCCGTGAATGCTCTCAGTGTGGACATATCGAAAAAGCTAACCGTCCTTCGCAATCAAGATTTCAATGCCGTTCGTGTGATTACACCGCGAATGCTGATTTCAACGCGGCTCGTGTTCTTGCGAGTCGGGCCAAAGTAAATAGGCCAATCGCAGCCTGATCCTAGAGCTGAAAGCCGCCTGCTTTAGCTGGCGGTAATTTACGCGATCAAATCTACGCTCGCCGAAAGCAGTTGCGCGCTGGGCACCGCCGCGGACGCGGCAATGGTAACCGCCAGCGTCTCGGCAATCGTCAAATCGACCGCGCTCGATACCGCCGTGTTGGTGTCGGCGTAAACCGTGATCGCCCCTGCCGCCGCGGTGCCGATGTTCGCGCTCACCGTACCATGCGATTGAATTGTGGCCGCGGCGCCTGTCGCCGCCACCGTCAACGTAAAGTCAAATTGGATAGGCAGGTTCGTCGAGGCCGCCGTATTGGTGGCCGCCGTGGTAATGGTGCACAGCGTCACGCTTCCCAGCTTCAGCGCGATGGTGATGGTCGCCACGTTGGCGATCGTCGTCGAGTAAATCAGCGCCCCGCGCACCCTCAACGTTCGCCCGGCCACATTCAGGCTTCCCGCCGGCATGGCTTTCGACAGCAGCGTCTGCGCCGTGGTGATCGCCGTCAGCGCCGTCTGCTGCGCCACGTTCAGCAGCCGCGTCGCCGCCGTCACCAGGCCCCCCTGTGTGACTACGGCCAGCAAGCCCGTGCTCGGGTTGGCCACCAGCGCGCCCGGCGAATCGTACTGGGCGTCCTGCATATTCGTTGTGATCCTGTCAGCACCCATCGTTTCCTCGTTTCAACTCACGCGCCACGACGGGCGCGACTGCTCAGTTCCACCACAATCTTCCTATTGGCGATTCCGGCGGCGCCATCGCCTGCAGCAGCGCGAAGGCCCCCGCCAGCATCACCAGCATCTCGCCGAGAATGACCGCCGCCAGACCCCATCGCCGCATGTCTTTCCCTGCTTTACGCCACGTGCCGGTTATCCCGTCCTTGCGCGTAAGTGTCGCAGGGCGCGGGCATGGTCACATTGTTGCCGTTGCCGGCCACAAAGCTGAACTGCTTGCCGCAGTGCATCGGCGCCCCCGCTTCGGGCGTCAACTGATCCTGGCTCAGCGCCACCAGAGCTTCAAATTCTTCCAGCTCCGCCTGGTATCGCGTCACCCGCGCCTTGGCGTCGGCCGCGCTCTCTCCCGCCCGCCGCTCGGGGTTCTTGTCTGTCGGCAGGGGCGAAAACACGCGCATGGGGCAGTTGGCGCACATCACCAGGGTCCGGTCGTCGGGCAGGATCACCACCCGCAGCGCGCTCGGTCCCGCGCCCTTGCGCTCCCGTCCCGGACTTCCGCCCTGGCGGTGGGTGCATCCGCCGATCACCGCCGCGCGGTCCACGTGGTCGGCTTTGAGTTGCCCCTGGCGCTGCGCGTTCTGCCGCGCCCCCACTTCCTTCTTTCCCTTCCACTCGGCAATGTTCTCGCGCGTCTGCTCCAGCTTGATCCGCGCCTCTTCAATCTGCAGGCTCACCAGCTCCGCCTGCAACTCCTGTATATTTTTGTCCGCCATGGTTCACTCCGCTTCACCAGTTCGCAGTTCTCAGTTCGCAGTTCTCGGTCGCCAAGCTGTGCCCCCATTCATCGCGCTTTTTGCGATGAGTGGGATGACCCGGGATTTAGTTCAGCGCCCGTTTCCCGTCCCCCGCCGCTGCTTCAGCTTGCGGGGCTTTCGTCTCAGGTTTCGCGGCTTTCGTCTCAGCTTGAGGCAGCGCAGACTTGTAAATCACCCCGTGATCCACGCAAGTCCAGGTTTCTTCGGTCGCGGTCAGCTTTTGTGTTCCCGGCTTTCCGCACCGCATGCAAAACTTCTGTAAAGCCATCCTCAACTCCTTCCAGGAGATCCAGGGGCCATCTCCGACCCCTGTTCTCTAGTCCCTAGTCCCTAGTCCCTAGTCCCTAGTCCCTGCCCTTACGTCGTCTGCGGCACCGCGATGGCAATGCGCGCGCGGCTGGTCGAAGCCGGATCGGGCGGCAAGCCTACTCCAAGCACGCAGTTGTACCCTGTTCCGCCGATGATCAGCCCGTTGGGATCGAACGCTGTCTTGGCCACGTACTCGCCCGCCCACAGGTTCATGTTTTGCCAGCGCGGGTCGATCTTCGTATGCCGCTTGTTGGGGAAGTTGATGAACACGATGGCATTCTCGCCGGCCAGGTAGGTGCTCACCCCGGTCGCCGCTCCGCCTTGCCAGGCCGCCGTTTGCGTCTGGTTGGTCGATTGCCGCCACCGCGCGCCGAACAGTTCCAGGATTCGCGTCGAGCCCTGCCCCTCGTCCGCCTGGGTCAGCGCTTCCAGCTTCAACTGCCCCGCATCGGTGTGCTTCCAGATATCCACCACCGAATTGTTGCTGTTGTCGAGCTGCAGATCGCCCACGAAAAACTGGTGGATGCTGCCGTTGTACGTCCCGCTTTTCATCGGAGGTACGGTAGCCCCGGACAGCGACGCCGGCATCTGCTCGATGATGTTTTTCCCGAACGAATAGGGCGAAGTCAGCGAATCCTGGTTGGCGGTGCGAGTGTCGTAGGTGCGCAGGTAGTCGAACATGTACATCACCAGGTCGTCGACCGTCTGCCCCAACTGGTAGGCCATGATGCGGCGGTTCTCTTCGAGATCGTTTGAAATCGAAGTCATGAACGCCAGATCGGAAATGTTGTTGTAGTTGGCCCACTGCCCCACCACGATGTCCCTGAAGTTCACATTGATCTGCTCGGGACTGTTGAGCGTGCCTTCCGTCTGCTGCGTGGTGTCGGCGCCCAGCGTGATGCTCATGAAGTTGCGGAAGGTCTGCCCGCTCTTCTCGGGCAGGTCCATGTGGGTCACCAGCAGCAGCTTGTTCAGGGACATATACAGCCACTGCATGAATACCCGGTTGTAGTGGATGGTGAGCCGCGCCTGCGGCATGTTGGCGCTGGTCTGCGCCGCCGGGCTGGGTCCATCCGTCAACGCAGGATTGCGCGCGGCCTCCGCTGCCGCATGTAGGAACTGCGCCCCGGTTACGGCGATCGCGCCGCCTACAGCCGCAATCAACTGCACCAGCGGCCAGAGCACATAGTGCACCAGGCCGTAGCTGATTCTCTCTTGTGTGCTCCGTTTCATCGACGCTCTCCCGGCAGGGCCGGAAGAGCAGTTCGCAGTTCATAGTTCTTTAAGTTCATAGTTGAAAAGCCTGAGCCCTCAACCGCGAACTACGAACTGTGAACTATGAACTGTCCTTTCACGCCCTCGCCCCGGAATAGTAGACCTCGCACGCGCGGATGTAATCGGGATCGTTGAAAACTCTCAACCGCTCACGTTCCGGCATGGTGCGGATCTGCTCCTCCGTATATTTCAAAGCCCTTGTCTGCACGGTCTGCGGCGCGCTGAAGCTGGTGCTTCGCGCGCCGGTTGCATACCGCGTGCCTCTGGGCCTCTCGGTGGGCTGAACCTGGGTCTCGCCAGGAAACGTCGTGAGGGTTGGTTGGTTGGAAATTTGCTCAGAAGGGGCCGGGGGCTCGTCCGCTCTCTCGAACAACAGGCCCTCCTGCCGCAGCGTCTGAAATGCCGCATTCAAAATGTCGCGTGTCACCAGGCCGGGCTTGTTGCCGGCCATGCGGATGGCTTTCTCGCCCACCAGTTGCCGGTTCCCCGGGTGGGGGTAGAACTCCGGCGTGGCCGCCTCCCACTCCATGGCCAGCCGCGCATACGCCTCGCGCGCCGCCTGAATGGGATCGATGCCGGTGGCTGCTTCATGCAGCAATGCAATCGCCGCCGCCGCCTTGGCGGGATTGCTCAGGTCCGCGGTCGCCTGCATGATTTCGTCAGGAGAAATGCTGCGCGGAGGCACAGCGCGCGCAGCCTGTGGGGGAGCCTGTGCCGCTCCATTGGCCGGCGTCTGGGGAGAGGGCGAAGCAGCGCGCCGGGCCAGGGCCAACTGGGCATGCATGTTCTGCCGCTCCAGCTTGGTGAACACTTCCTCTTCGTTGGCGCCGTAGATGTAGATCGGATGCGTGCCGTCTTCGAGATCGATGACTCGGCACACAGTACCAGCCTCAATCGGCTGCCCATTGGCCCGCGTATCGCTCCAGAATGCTTTCATACTGAGATTTTCTCCGCTTCCTCGGTCGGCGGCATCATTTCCTCGGATGTATCCACCAGCCCGGAACCAAAAGTCCTGGTCTGAATCCAATTGCCATCAGGCGCTTGGTAGTCGATTCGTATGCTCCACTTGACCTTCACGCCCTCTTTGCAAGCGGCGAGCCATTCAACCGACAACTGCATGAGCCGGGCAATCGCCGAAAGTGGCGTCAGATAGTCGCCTTTCGCCTTTTTACTCATTTGCAGTCGTGCCCTTCCTGCGAACAGATCGCCTCGTGCCCCTCATGCGCCCCGTAGTGGATCCCGCTCGCGCCCACATGCGCCTTCGGCCCGTTGTGCTCGCCCTTGTGGGCTTTCAGCGCGTTCTGGTATGCAGCCACCGCCGCGCCCTTGCCCTTGCTGGCTTCGATTTTGGCGAAATTGCCGGTGGTCTTCGTTCGCCCCAGCGCATGCACCGCGGCGCGGCCGTGCGCCCCTTCCGGCTTATGTCCCTTCGACGGCGGATTCAGCTTCATGCGCGCCCTCCCTAGTCCCTAGTCCCTCAGTCCCTGGTCCCTGCATTTCAAACTCCACCCATAGGTTCATATCCGCCACCAGTCGCTTCCACACCTTCAGGGTGAGCCAAAGCTGGGCGATTTCCTCGCGCTTGCCGAGCGGATCGTCTTCCGAAGCCCGCACCGCAGCCTCGGTATGCCCTATAGTAGCCCTTTTCAAGAGCTTCTGTAGTACAATCCACCCCCCGCCGGTCCGCATTTCCCTCAGCGCCGCCCGTTCCTCGCGCGTCAGGGGCCGCCGGATCTCGTCCAGACTCACCTCCGCCGCCCGCGTCACGTCCGCCAGCCAGGCCCCGTTCCCCGGTTCCTGCAGCAGCGGCAGCTTGCCTGCTTTCAGCAGCGCCAACTCCTCGTTCAGCGGCTCCCCCGCCAGATACTTCTCAAGATTGGTGGTCATCTTGCTCCGTTCGCAGTGGTCAGTGGTCAGTGGTCAGTAAAAAACGGCTGTCATCCTGAGCGCAGCGAAGGATCTGCGGTTGTTTTTCGGGAATTAGCTTTCTTCAGGCATTCCGGGTTCGTGCACAAGGTCTGCTCTTTGTTGGCCCAGCCGCAGGTTTCGTCGCCAAGAAAACCTTGATCTATGCAAGCATTATTTTCCGTACACCCACACTGAGCGCAGATACCCTTAAAGCCCGGTACTCGCCTTGCCTGCTCAAGCGCCTGCCGCCTCGTTGGGATTGGAATAGCCGATTGTTGCGTATGAATCGCCATCAAAACAACTCTCCTTGCTTTGCCGCCGGTTCCCGCTTTTTCTCCACCGGCGGCGGTGTGTGCCCCTGCTTGGAGCACGGGATGCAGAACTGCCGGCGGCCGTCCGCGATGCGCCACGGCGTTTCTTTCAGCAGCGCCAGCTTCTCGTTCAGCGGCTCCCCCGCCAGGTACTTCTCAAGATTGGTGGTCATCTTGATCCCCGAAGAATGATCGACGCAGCCCTATCTACTTCGCGGGTCGAGGATTCTAAACGTCTTGAAAGTTCTTCCGCTTGGCTGAGATCAATTACTTGATCCCGAACAGCTTTTCTCAATTCGCGGTCAATAACACCCGTCCATGGGCTTTTTCCTTCATCGGTTGTGATAGTCATCAGAACAACTCTCCTTGCTTTGCCGCCGGTTCCCGCTTTTTATCCACCGGCGGCGGTGTGTGCCCCTGCTTGTAGCAGGGGATGCAGAACTGCCGGCGACCGTCCGCGATGCGCCACGGCGTTTCTTTCATGCAACGCGGGCAGAAGATAGCCGCCTCAACCGTGCTTTTTGTGTAATGTTGCGGCATCCCTCGCTCCTGCGATCACGCCCGCTGGCCGCGGCGCCAGCATCTTCCCGTGCCCGGAGCAGCGTGGGCATACCGCGCCTTTCACCATTCCCGCGCCCTCACATTTGTCGCACGTGATCATAAATCCCGTGCCACGGCAGATCGGACATTTAGGGTTTCCATGGTCCGCCGCCTTGCGGTTGCATTTACAGGGGCCCATCAATCCACCTTCCCCATCACCGGCACTGCCGTAACCTCGCCGTCGATCACCAGCAGGCTGGGAGCGAACAATCCCGGTTCCCCCTCCACTTCCACCATGCCGCTGTCGTGGATCGCGGTGTCAAAGTAATCCGGCGCTCCGCACTTCATTTAACAACTCCAATCAAAATCACGGCGTTACCTGTCGAATAGCGGCAAAAAGGCTGGCTCTATCAACGGTCCCGCCATCGCTTCCTGCTCTGGCTTAGCTTTCATCCACGGCTTCGGTTCTGCCAGTTGCTTGCTCGATGGCGACCACCGAAAGAATCCCAAGGCTCCCGCCGCAGGTATCGGATCAATCGCGCACTGATCCGCCAGCACGAGCCCACGCGGCCCAAAGAACCAAGGGCTCTTGTGCTCACTCACTATCGCTGTAACCGTTGCAATACCGACGATTGCGCCACGGGCAAGCCTGTCTGGCAGCGGGCAAACTAGCCCAAGAGCCGCCATAAATTCAGCAGCGTCCTCGTAGTCTTCGCGAGTCATTCCAAGGCTCGCGTGAATAGCTATTCGACGAGGTTTCATGTCTCCCTTGGTCACGGCAAAGCGCGAACGGTTCTCAATATCTTTGCCGCCTTCCGTTATCGCCCACGCCCACGGTTGCTGAATACTCAAGGCTATTTCTGGAATTTCCATTTGCTTCCCTCTTAGGCACCTTAGTGCGTGCGGCGGTTCAAGGCACAGCTATAGATAACATATATTTTACATATACGCGCAATATATTTTACTGCGGCCCCCCGATCCCCTGCTGCAACTCGCCCATATCTGTATTCCGCTGCAACCGCCCCTCCGCCTCCGCCAGCTCCTGCGGCCCGATCTTGTCCAGCGCCTTTTCGACCAGCGTGTTCTGCAACTCCTGCGTTCCCTGCGCCTGTACCTGCTGCAGCTTGTTCTGCCCGCGCACCTTCTCCACCGCCACGCCCGCCTGCACCTTCTGCGCCCCGGCGCTCATCTGCTGCACCATCTGCTTCTCCTGGTCGGAGAGCGGCACAAAGATGTCCTGCCAGCTTTGCAGCTCGCTCATGCGCTGGAACACGTCTTCGATGCTCTTGAAGTTGATCGTCCAGCCCTTCTCGTGCAGCCACTGCATCAGTTGCGGCTGCTGCACAATCTGCAACAGGAAGGGAATCAACTGCAGGATCGCGGCCTTGGCCGCCAGCTTCTGCCCCGCCAGAATCCTGATCTCGAACTTGGCGTTCAGAAATTCCTCGGCGTCGATCTGGTCCAGAATCGCCTCGCCGTACTTGTCGCTCAGGATCTCCCGGATCTCGGCGATAGGCATATCTTCGAGCACCCGGTCCCACAGGAACATCAGCCAGCGCTCGACCACGCCCTCCAGATGCGCAATCGGGTCCGAGACCGTCTCATCGGCCTTCCCGCCCGCCCGCTGCACGCCCGTGGCCGTCCGCATGGCGCTTGAGCCCGGCGTATTCACGTTGCCCTGCATGGCGATGGAGTCGGCGCCCACCTTGTTCTCCCCGCCGCGGTGCGCCAGGTCCAGGAACTTCCACGCCTCCGGAGGAATCTCCGGCATCTTCATAAAGCCGAACGCCTTGTTGATGTCGTGGCTCGGCCCGGTGTCGATCCCCAGCAACTGCCCCAGCCCCACAATCATGTTCTGGGTGGGCGCGTTGCCCGCCGAACGGTCGTACAGCAGCGGCGCATTGAACGGGAACCCGATCATCCGCAGGCTGGTGTTCGTCACCCCGCCCTCGATCCTCTGGTCCCCGGCATTCAGCCGCCCCTGCCCCAACCCGTACCCGCACTTGGGAACGTTCCACCAGGTGGCGCTGTAGCCCAGCGCATGGTCCCCCAGGCCGTGCGCCTCGTTGCGGATGACCTTCCTGCGGCCCTGGTAGCACAAGACCTCGCATACGCGGTCCCTGGTCCAGCGCGCTATCTTCTGGAGCGGCTTCAGGCTGGGGTCTTCGCTGACATTGGTCTGCTCGCCGGCTGCATGGAGCACCAGCGTGCTCTGCGAATTCATGCTTTGCGCGGTCGCCGTCCCCACCGGCGCATCCCCGCGCGGGCTGGTCTCGAAGAAAAACGTCTTCAAATCCTCGTCGCCGGGGATGTCCTTGTAGCAGTCCAGCTCCCGCATCTGCTGCAAGTCCTGGAGAGTCACATAGTCCACGTCGATGCGGTACACGCCGGTCAGGTCCGGCCGCCCCGGCGTGCGCCAGGTGTCGGCAAACATCGTGGTCCCCAGCTCGCGGAACTCGAAACTCGGCCAGCTCTCCTTCACCTTCTTCTCGCGCACAATGAAGTCGTCGCTCTCCCAGGTATTTACCTGCCTGGGCGGCCCGGCAGGCATGTCGACGGAAACCGGCGGCTTGCGGCGGTGCCGCGACTTGCGCAGCACGGGGCGCTCCTCCCACCCCGGCACGCAGATCATGGTTCCCTGCAGCACCTGGCACTCGATGGCCAGCGACATCTGGTATTCGAAGTCGGCCCGATCGCTGAGCACGCTGAACAATTCAGTCCAGGCGTTCAGGATGGTCTCGCTGATTTCTTCCGGCATCCCCGCCAGCTTGCCGCGCGGCTCCAGCACAAACGGCTGCCCGTCGCCGAACAATCCGCGCTTCACCTGCGGGCTCATCGTATTGCGGTTCTTGGCTACGATGAAGCTCGAAACGCGCACTTCCCGGTTGTCAGTCCTGAAGTTGCGGTCAAAGCTGGGGCTTTGGTAGAGGAAGTCTGTATACTGCCATTCCGCCAACCAGCTATTCGTGTCGATCCATTGCGCGCAGCGCTGGTAATCCTGCCAGACGACCGTCCCCGCGGCATCGTCGTCCATCTCCGGGCTCCCGACGCCGCCCGGCTGCAGCTCCACCTGGTCTTTGCGAATCGGCAGGGCCAGGTCATTGCCAAGCGGCATGCCGTCGCCGCTCACCTTCGCCGCGATTTCTAAGCTAGTCGCCATTCGCCACCGCCTCAGCAGTCAAGATAACTTTCGATGAAGGCTTTCGCCTGCGGGACAACGATTGCATCGCCATACATGCGAAGCCGTCCCACTCGGGCGGCACTCCCTGCAGCCAGCGGCTGTAAGCCGGGTCCAATTGGCCTGTACTTTTCGTCGCGGCCGTACCACCAGTCGCAGTCTGCCCAGAATCCGCGAGTTGCGCCTGCCACGGCAACTGATCGAGCCGTGTGCGGGTCGAGCCATCCGGGTCCACGCCACTCTCGGACATTCCCGAAGTGTCCTTCCAGTCTCGACTGGAAGGCGTCGTCACCGCCGCCAGCTTCGTCTGCGAGTGCAGCGTGTCCGGTGTCCCCCGGTGCGCTCCCGCGCATTCCGAGTCCTCGCTGCGCGGCGTGGCCACCGTCGTCAGTTGCGCAATCCCTCCCATCAGCAGTTCGCCTTTGCGATCCCCGCTGCGCGAGGTCTGCCCGCCCTCCATCGCGTTCGGCGTCGGAACCGATGCCAGTTCCACAATCCTGCGCGAATAGTCGTTGTTCCCCGCCGCGTTGTACGTCTCTGTCGCAGGACTCCCGGCCATCGGCGTGGGTACGGTCGCCAGCGATAACGCTTGAGCTATATCCGCCAGTTGGCTGCACGCATTTACCCTCTCCAGGCGCTTCTGTGAGTAAGCTTGGCATTTTTCTGGAGGCAACCTTGAGTTGTTCCAATCTCCGAGATTCGGCGTCGGCACAGAAGTAAAGCCGTTGTCTCCTGTGCGGGGCTCCGACGCTGTGTGCTCCCAGTACCGCCGCCGCAACGGCGTAGCCCTTCGCTTCCAGATTTCCGCAAACAAGGTCGAGCCAGCCGAATCCAATCGCCGCATGAGACTGCTCTCCAAACAGGACTGGAGGGCGGCACTGGCCGATGAGGGTATCCCAGACAGGCCAGAGGTGACGATCATCATCAAACCCCTCGCCTTTGCCCGCTTCAGAGAAGGATGGACAGGGACAGCTTCCGGTCCAGACGGGCCTGTCGTCGGGCCATCCGGCTTGACGGAGGGCGAGACTCCAGAAGCCTCCCCCGGCGAAGAAGTGGCATTGGGTATATCCCACAAGGTCGGCTGGTTTGACGTCTGCGATGCTGCGCTCATCCACATCTCCCGGCGCGATCGCGCCCGCCTTGATGGCTTCCCGTATTACTTCCGCTTTGAATGGGTCGATTTCGTTGTAGTAGGCGCTAACCATCGTGCCCTCCCGGCAACGTCGGCATGGTGAAGTTACTCACGCTGCTCATGGCATCCAGATGCGCCGCCGCCTTCTGCTGTAGTTGCTCGTCCAGCATATTCATGCCCTGCTGCTCCAGGAACGTGTTCACCAGCGCGCTCTCATGCCGCCGCCGCTGCCATTCCATCTCCTCCTCGGACATGTTCGCGCGCATCTGGCTCAACGGCACCAGATCCGCGAACTTCGAGACCGCCTCCACGATGCCCTGCTCCTCCATCAGCCCGAAGTGCACAAATTGATTCTGGCATTCCATCGCCTTGGTCATCGCCGTTGAGAACCACACCCGCCCGACCTTCATCATCGGCTCGAGCTGCTCCATGCTGGCGATGCGCCGCGCGTCGTCCTCCTCGAATTCTGTCCATTGCATCTTCAGGCTGCGGTTGCGCCGCGCCGCCTCGTTGCGGATGTGCGTCCAAAGATATTCGGTCCCCGGCACATACACCAGCATCAGCGCGTCTGCTTGATGCACCTTCGCCTGGTGCACGATCTTCTCCGCCTCCCCGCTGGGCGTGTACGTCCCCTGAAAGCAATCGAGAACGTAAATCTTGCCGTCCACCACCTTGGCCACCGCGCCTTCCGAGTAGCGGGCCATGCTCTTCTTCCCGCCGTACCGGGTTCTCCAAGCAATGTAAATCTCCCCGCCAAAAGGGATCCGCTCCGGTGCAATCAGGCAGCTCCGGTACAGCTTCTCATCGAACCGCGCCACCGATCCGCCCTGCGGATCGTTGAAGTCCTGGCACATCGCCGTCTCATAGTCCTCCAAAAACCTCGTGCGCAGGCTCTTGTAGTCCATGCCAGGCAACTCAGGGAAGTTGATCACCATGTTTTCTTCGGCAGGAAACTCGCCGGGCAGCAGGCGCTTGCCGTCGTTCACCGTTGCCGCCGCGCGGATCAGCAGTTTCCAGCCGTCCGCCTCGGGATCGTCCTTGTTGATCTTGCCGAGCACATCGCCGTAAAGGTCGAAGGGGTGATATCTGGTCCCGCGCATGTTCACGTATCCGCCGGGCCGCAAAGTGTAGGCGTTTGTGCGGTAAGTCACGATCACGTTCTTACGCACTTCCGGGCTGGCCTTCATGCCGCTGTTCTCTGTGTCCACCATGTCGTCGGGGTTGATCACCCATGGGTGCCAGCCCGATTGCGTCGACTGGGGCGATGTGAAGGCGAGCGTCTTGTCTAAGTCGCCGGCGCCCGCCTCCTGGCGGTTGGGCGCGTCCCACATCCCTTTAGGCATTCTCTGTACCACCAGCTCAGGGAACAAAAGGTGGAGCGGCTTGCTCGGCATTCCTTTAGCTTGGTAGAAGTACTTCGCAATCGAAAGGCTGATCGCCTCGGCCAGCGGCTGGGTCGCTGTCTCGTTCAGGATCGTGATATCGGATGAGAACGCCACCAGCCACTGCATGCTATCCACGCGCCCGAGCGTCGTTTTGAACGTCCCGCGCGGATCCAGGTGCATGCGTTTTTTTATCGGGTGCTGGTCGCGGATGGGGATGCTCGGATTTTTTGGAAAGTAGAGATCGACCGCCGGGCGGTGAATCCGCTCCACAAAGTCATGGAAGCCCATCAGCCTGGCAAGAAAGAAGTGATCCCTGAAGCATCGCTGGCGAAGATCGTAGCGATACGCGCTATCCCGCGCGATCCGCCCTACATCGAGCATGCTCACACCGCTTGCGGTTCGGGGCCGCCCGCGCCGGCCGATTCACCCTCGCCTGCGCCCCCGCCGCCGCCCTGCTGCGCATTCATGCCGAACTGCTCCGCCACATGCTGCCCGGCCTCTTCAGGCGTCGCGCTGGTGGCCATCGGCCCGCGCTCCGGGTGCGTCATTTCCGCATCCGCATGGTCCTTGTATGTGTGATGGTGCACCAGCGAGCCATCCTTGGCCTGCGTGGTGCGGATCTCATGCAGGTGCAGCTTTTTCTTTTTGCCGCCGCCCTCTTTTTTCTCGCCGGCCGCGCCCTCGCGCTTGTCCTCGGCCTTCGACTCGTGCTCCGCCTTCTCTTTCGTTTCCTTCGCCATGATCGCTGCTCCCTCACGTTTGAATCAAAGGGGCACCCGTACTGAGTCGTCGGTCGGCCATGCCACCACGTACTGGTTCCAAAGCGCCCCTTTGAACCTAGCCGACGCTGAATCGCTGGATATTGACCGTGGTGATGGCGGTGGTCAACGCGCCGCTTGAAGTAACACTCAGCGAGAATGCGACCGGCCCCGCAACCGTGGTGTTGCTGATCCCGGTGAGCACATTCGAGATGGCGATATCGGGGTCGATCACGTTGTTGATCATCCCGCCGATCTTGCCTGTCAGCTTCCCGCTCACTGAGTCGTAGATCAGCCTGCCCTGGATGAAAAAAGGCGCGGTGGCTGTGTTCTGAGTGGTCGCTGAAGCCGTCTTGTGCAACAGGTTCCCAGCCGTTACTGTAGTCCCACTGTCGGCATAGACGCCGATGGCGATGGTTCCCGAGGCGGTGGTCTTGATGTAGCCGGAGACGCAGATATCGAAGACGGTCTGCTCGAACTCGCTGTCGGGTTGCAGCGCGACTGTCAGCGCCGTTCCCAGCGCGGTCAGGATCTTCGCCTCTGTGGCCGAGGTGATGCTCACAGCGAGCGGGAGCGGCCCGCTGATGGCAGCCTGAGTATTCAGCGCCGTAGCGGTCGCGGAGTTGGCCGCGGGTGAAACCGGGCCGTTGGGCCTATTCCACAATGACATGATCTCTCTCCTGGGCGGCGATTCCGCGCATTGTTTGAAGTCTGTTCCTTCTGGTGGCAACTTGCAAGCGCTTATTGCACTTGCAGGGTTCCCAGATCCGCCTCGATCGGCGTCAGAGAGGTATCTGGCTTAGGTTTCGGCTTCGGGCCTGGCTTAATTCCCTTACTGCGCCGGAACTCGGCCAGCTCCGCGCGCTCCTCGGCCGTCCAGGGCCGGCTGCAAAGCTGGCACCGCGTCAGGTTGCGCAGCCGGCGCCGTTCCGCCCTCAGAATCTCCCCATGCTCGTTGCAGCAGGTATTCGACCCTTGCATGATCCGCTTGGGGTCGATGGTTTCCGCGCACACCACACAGTAGTAGCGCTCCAGCGGCTTGCGCCGGTCCACCTTCTTGACGTTAGCCACGGTTGGCCTCCAGGTCATCGATCCGTTCTTCCAGGGTTTGAATGTACTCGCCAGCCGCCGCTATCTTTTTGTGCTGATAGATTTGTTCGATGAAAATCCAGACCATGCACAAGCATATAAACTTGATCACTTTCAGCCTTCTTCCACCAGTTGCACGCTGACTTGCACGTGCTCCAGAGTTCCGTAGATTTTGTTGAGTGAATACTCAACTACCTGCGCGTCGTCTGCCCAGAGCACGCCAGTGAGAGCATCGGTTGTGCTTCGCGCAAGTTTGTCGAGATCGGGTTTCACGGTCGGCCGCGTTCTTGAAGCAGGCGCCGACTTCGGCTTTTGGAAAACGAACGTGACACAGACCCGCACCGGCACGCCGGCGGCGGCGAAGATTTCGTGGACGCCCGCCATGCTCCGAGCATGGAGCGCGGCAAAGCCCACCTGGTTGCGGTAGGCATGGGTGCGCGGGTTGTCTGCTCCAAGCACAGCCAGCGGGGAGCCGTCCGCTTTAGTGGTGCAGACCGCCTTCATGCTCCCTTGCGGGATCGCCTCGCACTCCACCGTGAAGTCGATTTTCTTGGGTCTGCATAGAGCATCGACGGCTGCTTGAGCATCCCGTCCCCGCTCCACAAAATCGGTCCACGCCTGCCGCTGGTATTTATCCCGCATCGTCGTCCTCAAAGCCGCTACGTTCAAGGTGTTCAATGATCGCGCGAAGAATTGGAATATGCTTTCGCGTTATCTGCGCCTCGCTATCGACGAACGGGCTCAAGCCACTCTCTTCGATCAGTGATACAAACCTAACGGTGCCGTCAGAATTAAGTTCAACGTATCCAAAATCTTTGCCAAGGCCGTATTGCTTCTTGATGACATTCGGTGTCGCCTGTTCTTCTTTTTGGTTCATAAGGCAGCGAGTCTCCTTAAAACTTCATTGCGTTGTTTAGGCTTCTTATAATATATCTTTGACGTATGGAGAATAAAAGCAAAATCACACGCAAGAAGAAGTTTCGCCAGCCAGGGCCTAGAGCTTTGCTTCTTTTTGACAATGAGGAGCAACTTGCGACCATTAAGATGGCCGCTCTCAAGCGCGGGCTTAGCTTTTCCAGTTTTTGTCGAATTGCCTTGACGATCACAGCCACAAAGGTGTTGTCTGCTCCACCTGACCCAGTTTTGGGAATAGTGTGCAATTTTGATCAGACGGCGATGCCTGGAGGTGACTAGGGTGGTTCCCTTCGCGGGTGGACGCGCACCACCGAGTCTCCGTCACTGATCCCTCGGTTATCAGAAATTTGCTGCTGTTTTGCTCAAGCAAAATCTCAAGCAAAATCTCAGCAAACCGCCCAGCAAACCGCCCAGCAAACCGCCCAGCAAACCGCCCGCCTCGGCGTGTCTTAATTAGGTTTTGTCGGGGCCGGTTGCAGGCGCTGGAAGCAGCTCGTTCCGGTTTGCAATCTAACCCCTTATATCCTCACGTTGAAAGGGTTAAGTATTTGATATGGCGAAGATTCCAGCCTTCCAATTTTACCCTGCCGATTGGTTAAAAGACATAGCTGTACAGTCTCTTGAGTATCGGGACCAGGGCGTCTGGTTTGCGATCATATGCCGGATGCACGAGGCTGAAAAACGTGGTGTTTTATCGCTAAATAATGTCGCAATTTCCGATGAAAAATTAGCGAAAATCTTAGGAATTTCTAGAACTATTTTTAAGAAAATTTTGAAGAATATTTTAGATTCTGGAGTGGCTTCCCGGGAGGATGAGACTGGCGCTCTTATGAATCGCAGAATGGTTCGCGATGATCGTTTGCGTAGTGTTCGCGCGGCTGTTGGCTCTATAGGAGGGAAAGAAAGTGCAAGGAGGAGAGCGGAGAAAAACCCTCAAAGTGAGGAAAATTTTGGTCAAGCAAAAAAGACAGCAAAATCAAGCTCTTCATCTTCATCTTCATCTTCAATACAAAAGCAAAAGACTAATCCCATCGCCCTTACCGCTGCGCGGCAAGGGCAAGGGCAAGGGCAAGGGCCAAACGGCTCGGCTCCTGGGAGCCTCACGTCGCCGGCCGAAGGCGACCAGGCCGAGAGGCCCAACGGCGCGATCCGCGGCGCGGCGGATTCTGGCCCGGCGCACCAGGCCCAAAGCGTACATAAAGCGAAACAGGGGATTTCTGGGCTTCCTGCGCCTCGGAAGGGTGGCGGCGGGGAAACCATCGGCGGCAAGTCGAGAAATGCAGCCAGCAATGCCGTAGGGGGCGGCGTGGGGCATCAGGTTAATGGAAGGAATGGTCAAAAACCGGACTTGAGGTTTGAGCCGTTAAAATTAGACGTGATTGCCTTCTGGGACGGGCAGAATCCAGAGGGACCAAAATGCCCCTGGACGCGGAACGAGGATCGAGCTGAGGCGGATCTCCTAAAGGCGTATCCAGACGCCGGCCTAAAGCTCCTGCATCAGTGCCTCGTTAATCGGGCACGATCTGGGGTAGGCCGACCGATCGCGCCACACAAATGGCTGCGGCGTTTGATGGAGTACAGAGATGGTCCGCTCGACCAACGTGGGCACGAAGAGAAGGCCCGACGGACGATCTAAGATTACATTGCGCATATAGTAAAACAAATGACAAAGGTGCTGCGCCTGAAAATAAACACCTTGACAACCCAAGGGTGCAGGTATGTATAATGCACGTAGCAAAAA
>JBAWCO010000125.1:0-6943 GCA_049590315.1 Occallatibacter sp.
CCTTCCGACCAGACGACCCGCGACAGGAATTTCATAGTAGGGAGTCCACCATGGAAGAGTGCAAGAGATCAGGTTCGCACCCGGATGCGGTGGGGCGAACGTTCGGCGACTGAGGCATGGGCTTAATACAATCGAACATGCCAGTTGTCCGGACGATGCAGGAAAATTCTCCGATGAGTCTATTCGTCCGGCAGAGTGAAGCGCAACCGCATTTTACCCAAAATCTTTTCAGATAAATAGGTAAATCGGGAGCGAGGAATTAGTTTATGCTACCCGCATTGAACCGGAGGCTAACAAGTATGGGCAACCCAACGACACCTGGTGGACCTGGTGGTCCAAAGTCTCCATGGCCCGAGGATTCCGGTTCTGATCAGGACTTCGGAGCGACAGGTGTCTTTGGGACGGTCAAGGCGCCTGAACCGGTAAGAGAGTCGTCGAAATCCGAACCCGAGCCTGACCTTCTGGCCAAGTGGGCCGCCGAACCTCCAAAGCCGCAGCCTGTTCCGCAACCGCCGGCCCCGACGCCCGTTGCCGAACCTGTAGTCCATAAGGTCGTATTCGGCGGTGGCGCTGCAGCCAGTTCGCCGGAACTTCTTGATCGCATGCGCATGGCATCCGTCGAGCGTCCGCAGGCGGTGGATGCAGCGCCCGCCCCGGCGTCCGGCGGCAAGGGCAGCGGGGGATTTACTGAGTTACTGCGAACGTTAGGGAGTGAGTCGCCTGCGCCGCCCGCAAAGGAGCCTCCCAAACCTGTGCCTCCACGCCCCGCCGCAGACTCGGGCTTTACTTCCTTGCTTCGAACGCTGAGTACGCCTGAGACTTCAGCGGCTCCTGTAGCCCCCCCCGCCACTCCGCCTTCAGCTCCGACTCCCGCTCCTGCTTCAGGTGGGTTCACAGAGTTGTTGCGCGCCACTCCAATAGCCAATCCTGCGCCTATGGCGAGCCCTGCGCCGATGTTCACCACGAAGATTGGGATTCCGAAGGCACTGTCCTCAGGTGGCGCGGTACCGGCCACTCCGCAGCCCGCCGGGAGCCAGCCGGGAGCTTTCACGCAGTTATTCGGAGCTTTCGGAGGTGCCGGCGCTGCCGCTTCAGCTCCGCCACCGGAAGTGAGCACCTCTGCAGCTCCTCCTTCCGCAAGCGCGGGTTCATTCACGCAGATGCTGTCGCTGGATCAGCGATCCGCTCCGGTTGAGCCCGTTTATCGTGAAGAGCGCAAGCCTTCCGCAGGTGGTCTCGACTATGGTGTTCCGCCTGTCGCACCAAGTCCTGCGGAGATGAGTCGCGATCCGTTTTCGTCGCCGCCTCCGCCCCTCGAAAGTACGCCGCCGGGGTCAGGAGTGGGCATTACGCGGCTGATTCAAATGCTGGATCAGCCGTCGACGCAACCCGCTTCGCGCATGGAGCCTGCTCCGATGAGTTCACCACGAGGCCCGGAACTGGGCGTTTGGACACAGACATTCGCTACTCTGGCAACGCCCAGCGAACCTGTGGCGCAGCCTGCAAAAGCGCCAGAATGGACTTCGCCGCCAGTTCCTCCTGCTCCGCCCGCTTACTCCGTTTCGCGGGAGCCTCAGTATCCGGCTTTCCCGAGTCCGCCCGTTTCGAGTTCACCTCCCGCAGTTCCTGCATCCTCCGGGCCAAGCGAGTTTACGCGAATTCTTGACGCCTCAAGGATGCGCGAGCTTGCAATGCGTGGAGGTGCGGGCGCGGAGAGTTTAGCCCCTCCTCCACCTCAGCAAAATCTTCCACCCGCGCCACAGTTTGCGCCGCCTCCGCCCCCAGCAGTGCCACCGCCCATGCCGCAATTTCCGCAGGCGCCGCCTCAACCGCACGCGATGCAGGGAATGGGAGGCATGCCCCAGCCCGGCGGATTTCCGCCACCACCGGCTTATCCCGTGCAATTCGGGGCACACCCTGGAGCGATGCCCCAGCCTCCGGGCGGCATGCCGCATCAGCCTGGAATGTTCGCGCCGGCACCACCGCCTCCACTTCCGCAAGCGCCGCCGGTAAAGCCCGTCGCGCCGCCGATGGGGAAGTTACAACAGCTCGTTCCTGTTCTGCTTGTCGTAATTATCGTTCTGCTGGTTGCAATTCTGGTAACGGTTTTCTTCCTCATGAAGCATTAGCCGATTGGTCTCATGCGCGATCAAGAAAGATCCAACTGTGCTCTGCAAAAAGTCGATTCTCGTAGCTCTCTTTGCGTTTGCTACCGCTGCTTGCGCCCAGGAATTCAAGTGTCCTTCATGGCATGGGAAGAGTCCTCTCTCCAGCGTCTCTGTCTTTGACGGACCTCCTTCAGAAAAGGCCGATTTAGTGCCGGATATCTCGAAGGGCAGTGGTGATCACATCTCCGCTTCCTGGGAGATAGGCTATCTCTTCGGTTTAGGACGCACACCCTACCTGGTATGTAAGTTCGTGGGTTTGGCGGACGCACAAGCGGTAACTCTGAAAATAGAGAAGAAAGTTCAGGCGTGCGTTTTCCAGGGTCACGGTAGCGGTCATCCCGCGGAAGCCGAATGTAAATGAGCCTTATGTTTCCCGGAAAGAAAACGTGACTCGTCAGGCGGATTGTGCAAGCAGAATAATGAGCTCCATCTGCGGGTTCAGGATTTCAGAGGGCGCATAGACCGCAAAATTACGGGCGCGCAGGACTGATTCCCAAACAGGGCCGCCTTGCTCAATGGCGAAATATTGATGACGCAGCTTTACTGGGATCGACCGTGGCGGTGGCGACACATGCTGCAGTCGCAGCCCGGGCAGTGCGTTGCGGATCAGCGTCTCAAGTTGAGTTGCCGAGCATACTTTGAGCAGCTTCTGTGATCGGTCGATCAGGTCTGCGTCGCGGATATCCGCCGAGACCGCCAGATAGAATCGCGACCCCTCAAAGTAAGCGTCTTTGTCGATGGACGTTGCGTAAATCGTATCTCGTACCAACTTCAACGGGAGCGCGACAAAGTTACTGGGGACCACGGTTTCCAACATGATGCGAATAAGTCGGTCAAGCTCTCCCAAACAAACCCCGAGCTGGTCGTGGTTGTATGCCGGAAGATCCTTGGGCGCGATCTTACTGGAGAAAGCAGTCAGAGCTCCGGCAAGGTCGGAGAACTCATTGAAGAGAAGTTCAGGCTGAACGTTGGTCGACTCCAGAAGATGACGCAACCCCGGAAGATGGCTATTGATTGTGTAGAGAAGCCAAAAATTGGCAACGTCGGAGGCCGTGAAGTCCGCAAGCGATTGATTTTTCTGGCGGCGAGAACCGGAAAGCTGGCTGCTGCGCGCAATCAGCAACTCAACCATGTTGCTCAGAATACGCTTTGAAGTGGGATGCGCGTGGATATCGATCAGGGGTGGAATGTAGGCTGGGTCGACTTGGAACATGCCAGTCTCTGAGCGAAGAATGCGAATAAACCCGAGCAGGACAGATCCCTCGCGATTCTCGCCTTCCGCAAGAATCTGAAGGTTCTTGCGCGCAACTTGTACCGGCTTTTCTCCAGTCCCGGTGTTTTCATCGCGAACCATCAAAAGTTGCGCCATGAATCGAGTACTTACTCGCCCGCGGTCGACCGAAACATTCATACCTCCGTTCAGATATTCCGGCACGGCCAGGTAAAAGATGCAGCTTGGCCGCCCATCCTGGAAACACTCGTCCAGTACCCGTGCCGGCGGCGGATACTCTGAAGCAGGAATGTCGATCGGAAGTGCGTCGGGGAAGATACCGGACGCGAGAGTGATTGCCAGGCGCCCTTCTGACAAGGCCTTGGTATCAATCTGAATCTCTCGAAAACCCCACGACCTCGTATTCAGCGAATCGAGGTAGAATCGCGCGCTATCTTCGACAAATCGCTCCTGTGCCTGCAAATGCTGAGGCGAGAGAAACGTGCCCTTGGACCAGATCACGGGTTGAAGTTGTCGCATCTCTAAGCAACCTCGGCTGAGTATGTCATATTAACGGTTCCGTCGAAACGGTGTCCAAAAAGGAAATCGATGGACGTTCTCGATAACAAGAATGGCGGACGATCCGGGCTTTACTGGATGAATGGGAGCCCGCTCGAAAAGGTGCTATCTTCGTCGGCCCTAACGTTAGCTGTCATGTCGTAGAATGACGGCAGTGCAACCACTTCGGTCTCCCCAAGCATTCGACTGACGATGGAAGCACGCCCGAAAGCGCTCAATCGGAAACATCTTCACGCATCTCATCGGTTGAGATTCAATTCGTATTTTGGCCGTTTAGTTGTTAGGATTCCTCTTTTGTAAACCAGGAAAATGGTCATCGGGAAAGGTCCGATTTAACACCATCATCCTCGCATAAGTTGCGCATTGGAGTGAAAGTTCATTCAACCGTAACCCCGAATGAAGCCGACCAGTGTTACTGCCTGATAGTCGAAAAATTATCTAGACAGGAGGCGGTTTTTGTGGTTTCTTTGGGGTTACCGAATTTCGTCGCGTTACCGGAGTGTTATGGCCAGAGAAAGTACGCAGCAGAAACTGAGTCGCGTCCGGGCTCCCCGGGTGCAAATCACCTACGACGTGGAAGTTGGAAACGCCATCGAATTGAAGGAACTTCCCTTTGTGATGGGTGTGCTGGGCGATCTGACGGGACAACCGGAAAAGCCGCTTGCTGCTTTGAAGGATCGCAAGTTTGTCGAGATCAACCCCGACAACTTTGACAGCGTGCTCAAGGGCATGCAGCCCCATCTGGCGTTCTCGGTTGAGAACAAGCTGAGCGATAAGGCCGGTCAGGTTGGAGTCAATCTGCACTTCGAGAGTTTCGATGACTTTTCGCCTGCCAAGGTAGCCGAGCAGGTTGGCCCTATCAAAGAACTGCTTGATCTGCGGGCCAGGCTCTCCAACCTGCGCGGAAGCCTGCAAGGGAATGACCAGCTTGATCAGGCCCTCTTCGACGCAGTTTCAAAGACCGAAGAGTTGAACAAGCTGCGCAGTGAGATGGGTAGCAAGGCGGAGGGAGACAAGAATGAGTAGCCCGGCGAATCCAGTTGCGGCGCAAGCCGCAGAAACAAAGACTACAGAAGTATCGCTCCTCGATTCCATTGTGGCGCAGGGCCGCTTCGGTAAGGACACCGTCGCGCAGGAGCGCGGCAAGGACATGGTCAAGGAGTTCGTCAACCAGGTTCTTGAAGGGAAGATGACCCTCAGCCGCGACGCCGAAGCCAGCATCGGGACGCGCATCGCCGAGATCGATCGACTGATTTCCCTGCAGTTGAATGAGGTGCTGCATCATCCCGCCTTCCAGAAGCTGGAGGCTACCTGGAGCGGCATCCGTCACCTGGTACTGCAGAGCGAAACCAGCGAAATGTTGAAGATCAAATTGCTGAATGTTTCGAAAAAGGATCTTCTGAGGGATTTGCAGCGCGCGCTTGAGTTCGACCAGAGCGCCTTCTTCAAGAAGGTCTATGAAGAAGAGTTCGGCGTGTTTGGCGGCGCTCCTTTCGCGGCATTGGTTGGCGACTATGAGTTTGGCCGCTCCGGAGAAGATATCGAATTGCTTGAGAAAGTCGGACAGGTTGCATCGGCTGCACATGCGCCCTTCCTCTCTGCTGTCGCGCCGGAGATGTTGAACCTGAGCGAATTTGGCCAGCTGTCGGGAATCCGAGATATTTCAAAAGTCTTTGACAATACCGAGTATGCAAAGTGGAAGGGCTTCCGGGCATCGGAAGACTCGCGGTATGTGGCGCTCACCATGCCTCATGTTCTGATGCGTGAGCCGTACGGCAAAGATACAAGGCAGATTGACGAATTCGCCTATGAAGAGGGAGTCGACGGGCGAGACCACTCGAAGTATCTATGGGGCAATGCCGCTTATGCTTTGGCTGCCCGACTGACAAATTCGTTTGCGCGCTTCGGCTGGTGCGCATCGATCCGAGGGGTGGAGAACGGCGGCCTTGTGGAAGGAATGCCTACGCACAACTTCCGCACTGATGAGGGCGACGTGGCACTAAAGTGCCCCACTGAAGTTGCCATCACCGACCGCCGTGAAAAGGAGCTCGCCGACCAGGGACTTGTGCCGCTTGTGCACTGCAAGGGCACGGACTATGCCGCGTTCTTCAGCGTGCAAACGGCCAACAAGCCAAAGGTTTACGACAAGCCGGAGGCCAACGCGAACGCCAGGCTGTCCGCTCAACTGCCGTACATGCTGGCAATGTCGCGCTTCGCTCATTACCTTAAGGCTATGATGCGAGACAAGCTCGGGAGCACAATGAGCCGCTCTCAGGCCGAACTTTACCTGAGCCAATGGATAGCAAACTATGTAATCGCGGACGATAACGCCTCGCCGGCGGCCAAGTCTGCGAGACCGCTTCGAGAGGCTCGCATTGAAGTGATGGAAGTGCCGGGAAAGCCGGGGGCATTGCGCGCGGTGGCTTTCCTTCGTCCCCACTTCCAGTTGGACGAACTCACAGTATCTCTGAGACTCGTTGCGGATCTGCCCCAACCTGCAGGTAAGTAGGTCCTCTGATTCTGTCTCTGAACCCCAATTTCCCTAACCGGCCTGCAAGCCAGGCCGAACAAGAAAGGATTCTGATATGGCGGTTGATTTCTTTTTGAAGCTTGATGGCATTTCGGGCGAATCGGTCGACGATAAGCATAAGGATTGGATCCAAATCCTGTCCTTCAGTTGGGGTGCCCATCAGGTCACTTCGGTCGCGGGAACTGGCGGTTCGGGCGCCGGCAAGGCCGATCTAGCCGACTTGAGCATCATGAAGTACTTGGATAAGTCGACCACGCCCTTGTTCAAGGCACTCACCACTGGAGCACACATAAAAACCGGCAACATGGAAGCCGTCAAGTCGGGCGGGAACGGCAAGCCGTTTCTCAAAGTTGATTTTAAAGAACTGTTTGTAACTTCAATTCAACTCTCCGGTTCCAGCGAGATTCCGACGGAAAGCGTCTCTTTCAGTTATAACGAGATCAAGACCGAATACAG
>JBAWCO010000126.1:0-26252 GCA_049590315.1 Occallatibacter sp.
GACAACAGTTGCACCTCTTGCGGCACTTAACCAGGCCCGGGGCTTTGTCGCGAACTCGGCCAACAGTTTTCGCGGCCAGATGAATCAGATATTCAATACGTCCTTTACGAGCGCCGTCACACCCGGCCCGCAACAATTCGAAAGTATTTTGCACAGCCGGCTGTCAGCGCAAATTCCGGCCTTGCAGGCAAGTTTCATGGCGAACTATGGGGCGATCCCGCAGGTCAACACAGCATCGCCGCAGGACCGCGTCATGATGGATGTCGACGACGCTCTGGGCCAGGAGAACCTCAAGACAACCCTCATCGCCGACCAGGGGGGCGATGCAATTCTTCAGACCGCCGAACAGATGGAGAACCAGGTAGCGGTCAGCACACCAGGCTCCAACCCCTTCATTACGGCCCAAGCTCAGGTTGCCAATCTCCGCTGCCAGGCATTCATGCAAAAGATGCTTGCAGCGGAATTGCGTCAGGAGGCTGGTCGAATCGCTCACGACAACGTGCTCGTCAAGCGCCGGACAGCGGCGACCGGCGGCATCAACAGCCTGATCACTGGGGCGCTCACAGCGCGATAAGGAGACACCTATGACGGATCCGAAGCAGAACCCCAACAAACAGCGCAGATCATTCTTCAGGCGGCGCAAGCCTCTCGACGTGTGCAAGCCTGCCAAACCCGTGAGCGGCCACGAAGAGGCTCAGCGCGAGGCGCGTCCGTGGTATCGCCCGACGTTGCTGAAAGTGGCGGTGGTTGGGCTCGGCGTGCTGGCAATTCTACCTCCACGCGCGAACGGGCAATTCGGCGTTGACCTTGCAGCGATACTTGCAGCGCTCGACAAGATGCAGTCACTGATGTCCACCTACATTGCCGCGCCTCTCAAGACCATCAATCAGTACGAACAGAGTGTAGCGAAGTATGAGCAGGAGGTGATGTACCCGCTCGCCGCGATCAACCAGGCGAAGACTTCTGTGATGCAGTTCGAAGGGCAATTCAACCAGATCAGCAGCCTGTTCCACGTCAACGTGTCGAGTGCTACTCTGCCGCAGTCGCAGAATCTTGAATCCCTTTTGCTATCGCGCAACGCGGCTAACGTGCCGACTGTCTCCGCCCAGTTTCAGAACGTGTATGGCGTCGTCATGCCGCAGAACGCAGCTTCCCCGCAGATGAGAACGATGACCGACATGACAGATGCGCAGGCTCAGGACGCAATGAAACGGGCCATTGAGATCGACGCCCTTGCGGATGCGGAGCTGAACGAAGCCAACCAGATGGGCCAGCAGATCTCGCAGGCCGCACCCGGCAGCGCTCCGATTCTCGAAGCAGAAGCCGACGTGTGGGTTGTACGGGCCAATGCCTATACGCAAGCAGCTTTGGCGGAGCTGATGCGGACTCGTGGGATCGATCTTGCCAACCAGAGCAAGATCTCAAAACTCGCGACGGCAGACAACACAAACAACAACGGCTTAATCAACGGGTCGCTGACCAACAGGTGACAGGCATGCTGCACTTGAGCTTACATCCCGAGGTGATGCTCGCGTTCCTTCAAGGGACGCAGTTGAACCTGTTCGAGCGTTTCTTGACGCAAGCCGTATCCGGTATCGACTCGACCGGCATCACATCCGGGATGCAGAACGTGGCGTATGTCGTCCTGCTCGTAGGCTTTCTGTGGCAGGTCTACCAATCGGCGATGCATGGCGGGGATGTCCGCGGGCTAGGCACAAGCCTTATCAAGTACATTGCCACGGCGGTAGTAGTAATGAATTACGGTGTTGTCTTCACCACGATCAATCAAAGCTTCGTGAACGCGGGCAACTGGGTCAGCAACGCTTCAGGAGCGCTGAATCTCCTAGACAACTGGAAGGTTGATCTGCAAACCCAATTCAATCAGGCAGGTTCTCAAAAATTGTGGGGACTCATCACAGCTGACATTCCTGGTCTATTAGATGGGCTCTTAATTATTGTTGCGTATTTGCTCTATCCCATTGTCATAGTTATCTTTGGATTCTTCTATATCTTCTACGGGAGCATTCTGTACATTTTTGGACCGATTGTGATAGCCCTCATGCCGTTAGGCGGGGCCAATCGGATCGCCAAGGCATATGTTGAGAATGTCTTCATCTGGAACGCTTGGCCAATTCTATACGGCGGCTTCGGTGCACTATTGAGCGCCATTCAGATGGGCCAAATAGGCCAGATGCTCAACCAGAATGATTTTCTCGGCGGACTTGGGAACCTCGAAGGCTCAATTCTGATCGGGATCGTCAGCATCGTCTACTCGCTGGCAATCGCGATCATTCCATTCATTGCCAAGCGTATTGTCAGCGGCGACGTAGGCAGCACCGCAGCAGCGATGGTGGCTACTGCAGTCACCGCTCTGACCGCTGGCGCTGCCGCCGTTGAGGGTGCGGCGGCTGGGGTGGCGGCGGCAGGCGCAGGATCATCGGGCGGAGCGGCATCAGGAACCTCCGGTGCAGCAACTGCGGGCTCAGCCCGAGCCCTGACCGCATCGGCGGGCGGGAACCACCCCGCGCCCCCACAGCAGACTTCCATCGCAGCCTACTCAGGAAGCGGCGGGACTGGGCTCCAAGACGGTGGGCTCCAGCATGGATCTCCGACCCTGGAGGGCCATGCGGATCAGATTCGCAGCTCGATGAGTGACGTGATGGGCGCGGACAACTCCAGTGAGGAGAGCGGCGGGGCGATCGCCGTTTCAGCCGAAGGCTCGGGTACTTCGCAAGCTCAGTCTACGGTTGCAACCGCTAGACCCAACGCGGGCTCCAGATCATCGGCGTCGGCAAGGAGAGGACCGAGCGTGCATCGCTACAACCTGGGCACATGGAGCGCGTATCACGCCGCCCGGATTGCCGCTCGAAGTCTGGCAGGCGCAGCAAAAAATGAGGATTAGGAGGGACACATGAATACCAGCACCGTTCAAGCGAACGAAGTGGCCATCGCGAGGCCGAAGTATTACGAAATGGATGGAGCGCTCCGGGCAAACGCAAACCGCGCCTGGCTTCTTGCCTTTCTGACCATTCCGATTGCGCTCGTGGCCATTGGGTTCGCCATCTTTGTGCGTATGCAGCCGCCAACAGTGATTCGCATCGGTCCCAACGGCGATGCTTCAGTGCTCGGCAAGCCTGCAAAAGGCGCTGTGTCTGATCTCGCCACTGGCGGGACCGATGAGTTCCTGGATGAAGCGTTTGTGAAGCGCTTCCTCACCAGTTACCTCAACTACTCGCCGACCGACGTGGACGACCACTGGGCGGGCAGCCTGAATATGATGACTCGGAACCTTCGTGCCTACACGCTGAAGGCCCTGGGAGACGATGACACACGCGGCAAGATCGATGACGGCCAGGTGCAGTCTGTCTTTCATCTGCGGGAGATCGATGCGGTTTCCGGCGAGCCCCTTACGTACCTGGTCTACGGCGTGAAGGATGTTCACCATCTGTCCAATGGAAACGAATCAACCGATCACTTCGTGAACGAGTATCGCGTGCGTCTCATCGCCGACAAGCGTTCGGATGTGAACCCGGACGGGCTCTGGATTGCAGACTATAGCGAACGCCCGATTGACGGCGAGCGCCGCGACCGCATCCTGAACGCGCCGGATGCCACTCTGGACAGTGACACCGCTCAAAACAAGGGAGGGCAATGATGGAAGCCGCACTCGCGAAGGTTGCCGAAATGCAGCCGCCAGCCCAACAGGTCACAGAGCCGAGGCGTGGTCGAAAATCGCGCCAACAGACGGAAGAAGTTGTCCGATACTTCCTGGCCAAGGAGGGATCCTCTGTTGAGAAGCCCGAACTCGGAGTGGAGGTGCCAAGCGAAGGCGAGGCTCTGATCAAGGCATTTCAGTCGAAGAACGGCGTGATCTACACCCTCCTTGCCTACAAGGCGGAGGCGGAGATGCAGGAAGGATCTCCGACATTGGTAAAGCGGCCCATTCGCAAGTAGGGCGCCGGCATTAGTAGCAGCGGTCAGCACGGATTCAAAGAGGGGACAACCTGAAACACGGCTCATGTCGCATCCTTTGACGCCTTATCGCTAGAGCGATGAGGAATTCCGCTGACCCGGTTTGCACTCTCAAAACCTGGTTCGGCTAACATCCCACCCCTAACCCGGGCGGCCAGGCGAGAGACAAGAAACCGGCGTCAGCCAATCTCTTGTCACTTCGTCTTGAAGCGCCAGACAAGTGAGGAGAACATGACAGCGAACAGGACACAAAACGCGGCACTCGATCAACAGCTCATTCTCGAGTTGCGGATCGATACGTCCGGTGAAGTGACCCGCAAGCCAACCAAGCTCGGTCGGAAGGACACGCTTGAGGGAAAGCTCCTCGGGCAACTCTATCCCGGTATCCGAGTCGCGCGAGTCAGTGTGCCATATGAGTTGACGCCGTATGAGCAGTCTGTGGTCGAAAACCGCATGGCCAGCCTCAGCTACGGTGGGGTCGAGTACAAACTGGTGGGCGCCAGTGGTTCGGCGAAGGATGGCAAATTCTACTTCGTCGATCAGGCGCACGCCGGTCCGATTGCTGAGCGCTTTCAGCATTGGCCCGAGGCGGCGATCGTGTACTTTGCGATCCTCGTCTCCGACTGCAAGCTGATGGTCGAGGAGCCCGATCTGCGCATCGCTGTGGTCAAGGATCATGTCCTTGGCACCAACGACTGCCGGGGCTGGGTGCGTGAATCCCTCTACCGGAAGCTGAAGATTGGCACGAATCGCTTTTGCCAGTTCAGGCTGGCATTCGACACGCGCGAACCGAAGCAGGCAAAGGGCGCATTGAAGGCGATGAGCGATCGCGTGGCTGACAGGCTCTCGGTCGACATCATTCTGCCCGAGAGCGCCTGCAAACCGGCCTTAAAGGGAGGAGTTCGATTTCTTCCCCAGTTGGGCACATCGGGCCGCATGTTCACGGGTCCGGCGATTCTCGGGATCAAACAGATCTCCCGTCAATCGGAGTTTGGGTCAAGCTACACCTTGATCGAACATGCTTCGGAAGAGGCGCTGCAGTTTGAATTGAAACTGTGGGCGCTCCAACGAATCAAGACGATGCGGAAGGCATGGGACGAGGGCGATTACCAGGCGCTGTTCGAAGTGATCGGCAAGTCCGAGGTTACAACGATCGACGATGGCGTCAACTTCGATCCCGACTCACTGGAGCGAGAGGACGATCAGGCTTCAGAAGGGTGTGATCCGGCGGAGGCGGTTCTCCTTGCGGACCGTAGCGGAAATGCAATCAAGATTCCCTACGTCTTCAACCAATTGAACCGCAAGCTCGCACGCTGGGCATTCCGTGCCTGCACGAGCGCGGATCTGAAACTGCCATCGTTCGCGCTAGCGGATGACGGCATCCTGATCGAACACCGGGGAAAGATTCTCTCGGCGTCCGACTGGATACCAGAAGACAGCTCGATCACATCGTTGACGGCTGAGAAGGGCCTTTGCGTCCGCTACCCAATTCGGATGCAGGAGGACCTTCTGCCCATCCGTCATCTCACCAACGAAGAGCTTGTTCCGGCGCTCAAACAGGCGCTGGGAACAACCGACCTCGATGAAACGCTGGTCGCAACCATTCTTGAACGGCAACTCCGCATGGAGGGAACTTACATCCTCCATTCGAAGACCGCGAGCAAGAACGGCGGCGACTTCGACTTCGACACCATTTGCGTGATGCCATCCGATCAGTTCCCGAAGTTCGTTGCGGGAAGGATCGCATACGGGCAGAAGTTCCGGCAGGAAAAGACGAAGCATCAGAAAGCAAAGTCTCCCTGGTGGAATGCTTGCCCAGTTGCCATGAAGGCGCGGGGAAACCGGATCGGTTCGATCACCGATCTGAAGACCTCTTGCCTTGCGGCGGGACGGCCTGACTTGGCCTACAAGCTTGTCGAGCAATTGCAGAACGCACTCGATTCCCTCAAACACAGGGTCGAGATTGATGAGTCCGTTGTCAGTGATATCAGGAAGGAGGTAGCGCCGGCGCCCTGGCTCCGCTACAAGCGAGAGCGCAGAGTGTCGGACCTGCCCGCCCATCTTGAAGTTGCGGACACGGACAAGGTTGGAAGGCTCTACAACCTTTTGCGCAAGGAACTCGGCTTTCTTCCCGACGAAACCGGCAACGGCTTCGAAGAAAAGATGGGGATCGAAGATTTCCGTGGACTCTTTTCGGGTGAGCACGTCACTCGGGAGATGTTCGAGGAATGCCAGTTGGTCAATTCGATCTACGGCGATATTGCCAGCAGGATTGTCCAGCGCGAGGATGAGGTCAAGCAGCAATTGAAGGACACTCAGGCGCAATGGGAAGCCGTGCGCAAGAGTGAGGACAAGGAACAGAGAAGGTCTGCGGTGCTCGCACGAAACAGGGCGCAGGCGGCTCTCTGGGAACACGAGCAGGATGCAAGGGATCAATTCAGCTCCCTGCACTTGTTCATTCACTACTGGGCACAAGGCAAGCAGGAGAACCGGCGGGCGTGGGCGCAGGCGATGAATGCAGTCGTTACTGGAGGCACAGGTTCCGGCGCGGTCCTCTTCCAGTCGTTTCCGCAGGAGGTGGTCGATGCCTTTGCGGAGGTGACTGGCGGCCAACGGGTTCGGGTTCGAATGCCGAAGACCGTCAACGGCTATGCCTGGTTTGACGATGAGCGGCGGGCATTCCTCGTCGAGCGAATCGCGAATCCGGAAGGCCCGGAATGCGAGAAGAGAGTCTTTCTCTTCCAATACAAGGGGAAGCGCAATCTGCTGTTCGAAAACACGAGTGCTCCTATTCCCCTGGGGCACTCCTAGCCGGCGAAGGAGAAGTCTGAGCCTCTGGCTCGGCTTCTCCTTTCCGTTTCTTGGACGATCGTTGCGCCTCAGGAGGCCGCTATGAAAACGCTCACGACGATTTCCCTTGCTCTTGCGGTTGCGGCTGCGGGCGCGCAGACCACCAGCCAAAGCCAGATCCGCCACATTGAAACCTCGCTGAACCATCTCACCGTTCTCGAATTCGGCGAATCCGTGACCACGCTCGCCATAGCCGATGCCGACAGCTTCCAGGTCGAGCGGCATGACGACAAGGTCTTTGTGAAGCCGCTTCGTGAAGGAGTATCCACGAATCTCTTCATATGGACTGCTTCGCGCGAGCTGAGCTATGAACTCGACCCTGCAGGCCAGCTTGCGGCAATGGATGTACTGGTCCGCACGGAGCCTTCGCCCAATCCACATGCCAGCGCGCGTGCCGCGGCCGAACCGTCAGATGCCGAGATCCGTAAGATCGCATCGCTAGTGCTGGGACAGGCGCTGATGGGAGTTGAGGAAATAGCACACGATTCGACAAAGCCGTCAGCTGACCGCGTGCAGGTTGCACTCGAACAGGTCTACCACACGAAGGATCGGATATACATTCGCTATTCGGTCGCCAATCAGAGTAAGAGCCCGTTCCGAGTCACGACTCCGGATGTGTGCGCCCCGCTTCCGACCGAGCAGCCCATCTCGCTCGTGAGTCTCAAGAATCACCAGATCACTTCCCAGACCTTCGCAGCCTTCAAAGCGCGAAATGTCTCTGGCATTCCAGTAACGCAGGCCGAAACCGGCACGCGCGATCTTGCACCTGGGGAGAAGACAACCGGCGTCATTAGCATCGAGAGTTCGACGGGGAATCTGCCGCAGATCTATCAGTTGAACTTCGGCGCCGACCAGAACGGACCTCTGAAGGTCGAGGTGGTTCTCTAGTCATGGATGCGCTGGGCTACATCTCGGCGGAGGAAGTGCGTCAGGCGCTCAGACAGATCTACCGCGGCGATGCCGAGTCCAATCTGCAAAACGCTCTTCGTGAATCCCTTTCTGATGAACTTAAACCCATCGATGAGAAGGGGCGTTGGAAGCCCAGCCCGTTGCTCGTTCTCACAGTTGTTCTCCTGTGCGCTCTGGTCGGAGTCTTTATCTATTTCTCAGTCGGAGGACGCGGATGAGCTCGTACTACGATCAGCCCGGTTGGCGTCAGAGAGGGCCGGAGGATGTCGCTGGCGTCCTTGTGCTATTCGCCTGCGCCGCCGTTGGATTCTGCTGGTACGTCGCCGTGTCGCGCCTCCATCTGCGCAATGCCCAGTGCCTTGAGATCTTCCTGAATGGCGCCATTGTTTTCTTTGGCGGCGGCCTCATTGTTGCGCAACTGGTTGGCCGGAGGAAGAAGAGAGAAGAGAACTGGCCGCACCCCGGCATCCAGATACCGGCATCCAAGGATGCCAAGATGGTCCGCGATGCCAATCAGGCCGGAGCTACGCTACTCGGATACAACGTCCACAAGGAGCCATGGCTCTGGCCGGATACGGTGCGGATGAAGCATGGCGTCATCGTTGGCGGCACCGGCGCGGGCAAGTCTACATTCCTTGAAAACATCATCGCCCAGGACCTGACGCGGCGCTTTGGCGCGCGCAGAATGCCGATGATTATCTTCGACGGCAAGGGGGAACGCGAGTTCCTTGACCGCTTGCTGCCGCACATCGAAGCCGCCGGCCGCCTGCAAGATTTACGCGTGATCGATCCGACGCACCCTTCAGAGTCGGCGCGATACAACCCCTTTTACGCACTCGACGACGCCTACCAGGAGCATGTGAACTTCATCTTCCGCTCCTTCGGGCTACGCGAGGATTTCTTCAAGGGCCACCAGGAGGCGTATCTTTCGGACCTCGTCCGCATCCTTCAGTACACTGGCAAGCTCTTCAACGTCTACGACGTGCTGGTGATGGCGCTCGATGAGCAGGTACTGCAAGAACAGATTGCGATTGCGAAGACTCGGCTTGCCTCCTCGCCGGGGATCTCTATGCAGAAGCGATTGAACTTCGAGATGTCAGTGAAAATGCTGCAACGGTCACTCTCGGATCGCGAGCGTGTCGAGAAGATTCAGGGGCTTTTGAATGAGCTGTTGAGCTTCCTGGAGGATGAGTTGTCGATCGTGACCGGCTCCTATCAGGATTTGCTGACTCTCGACGACGTTCTCGAAAAGGACCTCATCCTGTTCGTCTCCCTCAACGCCAATCGCAATCAGCGCGCAGTCGAAGCCTTGGGAAAGATCCTGCTCCAGAACATTCAGCTGATGGTTGGCAAGCGCTATGCACAGCCAGCCAGCGACAGGGATGCCGACGAGCCGATGCTCTCGGTGATCCTCGATGAGTTCGCGCCGTTCGCCTATCCTGGATTTACCCAGGTGCTCCAGACGGCGCGGGGGGCGCGCGTCTCATTCCTCTTTTCGTTCCAGAGCATGCCCCAGTTGCAACGCGTGAGCCAGGCGTTCGCCGACGAGGTCTCATCCGCGCCTGGAACGAAGATGATCATGAACGTCTCGGAAGAAAACACAGCGCAATGGTTCCTAAAGGCCTCGGCCAGGATCGCGACCAAACGGCGCAGCTTGTCGGTGCGCCGCACCGGAATCTTCGCGACGAAATACACGGAGACCGGAACGGGCAGCGAAAGCGATATCAAGGAAACGCGAGCCCGCGAGGACCACATCAAGAATCTGCCGGTGGGCCAGATGGAGATTCTCATGGTGGATAGCCGCGAGGGCACCCGCTACTCCCATCTGCACGTCCGGCGCGCTCCGCGGTTTCAGTTGGAGGGCCTGGAGCCTTCTCTTTATCCGAAGATGCACAGCTATCTTGACCCGGAACTCGGCGTGAATTTGCGGTTCAGGGAAGCCGTGAATCGGAAACAGCGGCGCAGGAGAACGGCGGGGTTGTTCCTCGGCGAGGCTGGTGGGCAGTGACGATGCGAAATCTGGTCACAATCCGATGGGCCGCAATTGCCATCTTGTTCTGCTGCATGCACGGGCAATCTCTTGGTCAAACTCTGGACCGGCCGAGCACCGCAACCTCGCAGTCTGCCCCGAAACGCCAGGGATTCTTTGACTATGCTCTGGGCAAAGTCAACCCGCATGGCATCGACTATGGCGCGTCGATGGAATCCGCCCGGAATGCTGTCGTCGAAAACACTATCGACGATCTTTACTTCTGGTCGAATGTCGTAACGCTGCTTTTGCTCAGCGGGCTGGTCGCCATTGTCCTTCTTCAGTGGCGCGCAGCCGACAAGCGCGAAGTCGTCGCGGCATCTCTTATCGCGCAGTTATGGAACGGTCGCGTGAGCGACAGGATCGAGATTGAGCGGCGTACCCAGCAATTCAATCAGCTGGTCGAAGCCCATAACGCCGATGTGGAAAAGAACTTGTCTCAGAAGCCAGGCGCTTCGCAACAGGATGCCGAGGCGGCCGGAAGCTTGACGCGGAGTGTTCGAAGTCTCGCGGTGAGTAAGGGAATCTCGCCGATGGAAGCTGAGAAGATCGAAGCTTCGGCGCCGGATGCAGCCACAGCGAGCCTGCAGCAAGACAACCTACTTTTGCAGCGGCGCGTTGAGGCGTTGCAGAACAGCGAGCAGAATCTCAAGCAGCGCCTGAACCAAACAACCGTCCTGCTTGACCAGGAACGGCGCCGCAACGCAACGCTCAAGGGCGCTTGAAAGGGCCAGAATGATCAGAACAATTCCATCCGATTTTGGAAGTCATGACGACTGGCTCCTCTATGTACGTCGTGAGATTCCTGTTCCGGAGCAACCTTACGCGCTTGCTCTCGGCCGCATCGATCTCTTTCGGAGCTTCTACCTGATGCAGGGACTTCCGTTTCCCATTCCGGTTGCACAGGAATTTGAGCGCATCGAGATTCTTCAGGACCCAGAACAGACGGCCGCATTGGAGGCTCTGAATGGCGAAGTGCTTCGGAACCTGACCGTTCATCTTTTCAATCAAGCGCAGTCCAACGCGTCGGAAAGTGATTCGCGAATTCTACCTTCCCCACGAGAACAGATTCAGGAACTGCGCAACCATCTCGCGCAGCAAAACCCGTACTTTGGGCTCTGGGTTGTCTACAAGAGGGATGTGAAAGACCACCCGGTCACCGAGGAGTGGCGCGAGTATCTCCTTCAGGAACTCGGGGCCCGGAGCGCCGAAGAGATCGCGTTTGCGCACGCGATGGTCGAGTTGGAAAAGCTTCTCACTCTTTTCCATGACGGGAATCGGGTACTTCCCGGCCTCTCCTTCGAGCGCATCTGGTTCCTGCATTCCTTACGTGGCCCGGAGCGAATGCTCCAGACGCGTGCCGTCCTGGGAATGCTTACAACGGAGTTGACGGCATGCGCGTCTGCGTAGTCAGCTTCGGAACGAACTGGTGGGCTATGAACTCACACGACATGAGCGATCCATATTGCTTCCGGCGGAGGACAGCCTGGTTCAATGCCGCCGCCTTGATGTCGGGAAGGCGGCTTCATCACAGCGCGATCTTCCCTGGCCGGATCCGCTTCAATTCGAAAAGCGGGTTCGATCCGGAGTTCCCGTTGCGCGCGATTGGCAAGATATTCCAATGCTCACCGCCCCGCCAATTCGCTGGAAAGATGCACCTGCTGTTCGAGCGCCGCACCTCAGAGACGATGCCAGACGCATGCCTCGTCACGCTACGGTCCTCGGAACATGGCGCGATCCAGTTTGGCAAACCGGGATGGAAGTCGCCGGGCGTCAGTCCCATCTCGATCAGTTTGCGCGGCGGTAGGTACGAAGCGATGTTGCTTTTCGGAGATCGGGATTGGGTCGAGAGCGACCTTGGGCGATGGCAACTCGATCAGTCCGGATGCCGAATCCGGTTGAACGTTGATCGCGAAGGAGCACTCCGGTGAGGTATTACAAGGGCCATATCGCACTCTCAGATGCGCGCGACGTGCCGATCTTGTTGCATGTGCGAAACGCGCGGGCCATCTGTTTTGATCAGCTGTGCGATCTGTTGTCGCTCGAAATCATCACTGAACGTCCGCGGTCGCTTCGTTGGAGGCTGGCGCGCCTTGAGAAAGCCGGGCTGGTTACGAGGCTTCAAGGACAGACGCATCTTCGAACGCCAGTCTTCGGAATCACGCAGCATGGACTCATCTTTCTCGAATCCCGTGGCCATTACTTGCTCTCGCTGCCGAGCGCAACGGAGGCGATTCTCCATCCTTGCCAGGTTCCCCACGCTCTTGAGATGGTGAATATCCGTGTCGCTTTTGCCAAAGCAGGCGTACTTCATTCCTGGAAATCAGACCTCGAAATCGCGTCGAAGAACCTGGTGTTGGAGAACGGAGCAGCGAAAGATTTCGACGCCGTTGCCGGGATCGAGGTCGACGGAATGAGCCGCACCATCGGCATCGAATACGAGCGGAACGCAAAAGCTGCCGCCAGGTACCGCGCAATTCGGGAAGTTTTTGAGCGTGACGAGACGACAGATGCTGTCCTGTATCTCACAGCAAACGACGACATCCTGTATGTGCTCGCCATGGAATTGCGCGCAATGCGCAAGCGGATTGGCTTCGTTTTGAGTGACGCATTCCGTCGATCATTGCTCGAAACTCGCACGTTGACGAACTCAAACAACTCCGAGGTTATGCTGCTGCGAGACTTCCTGAGCGGGAATCAACTCTAGTGCTCGCGCATCATCTTCGCATCCCATTGCCGACCCATTGACATCCCATTCCAATCCCATTCACGGCCGATTGACCTGCTTTGCCGACCCATTAAGCAGAATCGGCCTGGCTTAAGTCAAGGCCCATCAAAGACTTGCTTCTTGACTATCCCCTTGTACATAGACCTTTTTGTGGAGTTCTAGATAATGTGGTGAGAGGTGAATGAGCGTGCTTGTCGGAGCCAGATGTACGGGTGGAGTGAAGTCAAGACGCAATGTGTGTGAACCTGAGCAACGTAAGCCGCCCAAGGCCGATGGAGCATGAGTGGCCCTTCTAGCGCGCAACCGATGACTTCCGAAAGCCAGTTAGTGAGTTTCCTCTGCACACCTTGTATCATTCTCGATGTCGCAATGATTGGGTGCTCTCATCGTTGTTCGTAAAAATTAAGATTTGGTTGTGATCTGCATTTTCACAGCAGTTACCGGCAGGTCCACCTCAAGGCATCCGAGGGTAAATGCGAACGGGAACGGGCCAGCCGCGTTGGTTCGGTAAAGCCCGTCGAAGAACACGAATGCGCGGCTCGCATTCTGCTCGTCGAACTGGAGCGAGGGCTTCCACGGACCACTGTGCCATCCACGATCTTCCGCAGTCAATATCTGAATCGGCCGGCTCCAATCGGAGAAGACTCCGGATGGCGTATCTGAGCGGCACCACCAAAGTCCCGTTTCGGCTGGCGCGCTGCCCTCTCCGACCCAAACGCGCGCGAAGATCGCGTCGAACGAGCCGGCTCGTTCACGGATGCAGAAATCGAACATCTTCATCTCTGGCGGCGCAAAGATTGTGTGGTTGCTCCATCCGGTAATTCCATCGTCGCTCTCAGCGTAGCCGTGCACAAGGTAGTTTTCATGGTTCGACCCAGCGACATACCACATCTTCCACTTGCCGTCGTGATAGATGAGGTTCGGCTCGTATACACTCCCGTGCTCCCAATCTTCACTCGGGCCAAATGCAGGTGCGGGTTGATCGATCCATGCCTTCTCGTTCCATTCCAGAAAACCAATTTTGTAGGGTCCCCACAAATGTTCTGCGGCTCCTGCGTAGTAAATTCGCTCCGCCCATTCGCGCTTTTTCGGATCCCATCCCTTTACATATGAGGGACAGTGCCGCCCACCATTTCCGTCCCACGAGCGGCTCACTTCCTGTCCAGCGAGTGGCGCTAATTCGCCGGATTCAGTTTGGGTGAGATTCCAACCCAATGCGGAAAGAGGCGCGCCACGATCGAGTGAAGCACTGAAGAGTTGGGTAGCTCCCTGTCCGCTCGCCTGGCCAGCGAGATACATCCACCATTGATCCCCACGTCGGACCACGCTCGCATCGAGAACCTCTGCACCGCTGCCTGCAGGGGAATCTTGAGGGTCGAAAAGCTTCGTCTCCGTTCCGCGTAAAAGATTTTCGGTATTTTCCATGCCGCTCCCACTTGACATTACAACCCCATTCTAGTGACGTGCCGCACTGTTCGGACAGCAACAATTCACTTCAATCCCAATCCCACAAGAGAGGAGAACCGCCATGCAACCCAGCTTAGGAAAGATGTCCGCTTACAAGATGTTCAGCTGGCGGGACCGTGCCGCCAGCTCTGTCGAGCAAACCGTCGCCGCATTTCTGGAAGTCGGAGAGGCGATTGCCACCCGCTGGATCCAGACGGCCAAAGGTGTCCTGGTCCTGCAGATGGTGCCGGACAACGGCGCATCGGGAGCAATCTACGTCTTCGATCGACAGCGCGAGCAGTGGTACATGCTGTCGTTCGAGGATTGCGAAGACCAATTCACCTCGGAGAAGTTTGACCGCGCGTTCTCCGAGTACGACCTGTTCCGCCTTGTCGAGCAGCCTGGCCTGCTGCTCTCCGAGTTCCAACCGGCCGCCGCCTAGCCCACCTCGCAACACCCCCAACAACCAATTCCACCTTAACTCAGGAAGGAGCCGTCATGCGTCTGTCCGCAAGCCGTATCCGCTCAATCAACCGCGCGATCGCCAGGGTCCAATCGTCCGCCTGGTCCGTGCCAGTCGGAAACCCCCACCGCACTTTGGCAAACCCAACACTGGCCGTCCCCGTGAGCGCGGCCGAATTCGTGAAGGTCGTTGTGGTCCCAAGGACCGCCACGGTGTAACGCCGGCAACCGGAATTGGCGGGCAAACACACAAGATGAGCGTGTTTTGCTCGCCGCTTTCCGGAGATTTGACCGAGTTCCGAAGCCGGGATACAACCACACATCGGATGAAGGAGGCAGGACGCCATGTATGCCAAGTTCTGTGTAAACCGGGAAACGGCAAACAACTTCATGCGACTGTTCGTGAACCGGCGGGCCTACGCAATCCAGGCTGAGCGGTCCCTGCCGAACGGTTCTGTCCATTATTACCCGGCAAGGGATTGGAAGACCAAGGAGCCGAAGCCGCTGGATGAAGGCGTGGTGCGGATGCACCTCAACGGCGACATCACAATCAGCCTTTATGCGATCAATCCGGAGACCCAACGTTCGAAGTGGGTGGCGATCGATGCCGACTTCGAGGGCTCTCTGGAGTCGTTGTTTCAGTTGCAATGGGAGTTGAAGCAGGACGGAGTTGACGCCGCGTTGGAACAATCGCGCCGCGGCGGGCATCTCTGGATCTTCGGCGCCGAGCCACTGCTGGCCTCTGAATGCCGAATCTACGTCTACAATCTCGCTCTCCGACTCGGCATCCCGGTCAAAGGCGGCGGTCTCAAGGAAGGGATTGAGGTATTCCCACGCCAGGACCGGCTCGAAGATGGAGAGCTTGGCAATGCCATCCGCGCTCCAATCGGCGTGCACCGGAAGACGAATCGGCGCTACTGGTTTTACGAAGGCGAGCCCACTCCGGAAGCGCAGCTTGCCTACCTCGACGGGTTGAAGAAACTCACCGAGTCCGAACTTCGGACCTTTATTGAAGGGATGAGTCTGCCCGAAGCGTACCGACCAGTCGTCGCGGCGCCGTACATCCCGACCGTCTCTTCCACGCAATACCCGGAGTTCCGAATCCTGGACTATGTTCGCGCAACGCGCAAGGACAGCCGGAACTGGTGGGCAAAGTGTCCCTCCTGCGCGGGAGTTGGGCGCGACCGCTCCGGCGACAACCTCGCCATCCAGATCAAGAATCCGCGCTTCTACAAATGCTGGGCCGGCTGCACGAAAGAGGAGATTCGGGCAGCGCTTGGACAGCCCATACCCACGCGAGCGGCGGTTTAGGGAGTGAGTATGAAGGCCGTTCCCGAAAAACGGAAGCCTGAATCTGCCTCATTGCGCCGTGCTCTCCACGGGCTCGCGCTTCCGGCCAGCTTGCTCAGGGCGCTCCAGAAGCGAGGCATCTATTCCTCCCCCGCAGTCTCACTGGAACACCAGCACCTGGCCAAACGATATGTGCTGCGCGGCGTGGAATCCGGCGGCGCGGTCTCCGACATAGGCAGAGCGTGCGCTTTCGTCTCGCCGGAAGGAAACCCATTGCCATGGTTGCAATCGCTCGACTCGATTGCCGTGAATGGCCGTCATGCGATCTTCCTTGCCGAGAGCCTGGTGCGCTTGGAGATGCTGCGCACCGTGAGGACATGCGAGCTTGCGATTACGCTCCACACTTTGTCTCACACGCCAGCCCGCATTCGACCGGAGGTTGCTTCGACGCTGCTCTTCCGTGGGCGGGATGGTGTCCTCCCGCTCGATCTCTGGAAGGATGAACATCGCGCGCTCCGGGGAAAGCTGACTCCCATCTTCTATAACCGCGCGGGTGAGGTGCTGCATCCGCCGCAGCGGTTTGAAGAGGCGATCAGAAAAGTGACGGCGGCGGTTTGCTGCGTCGGCTGTAAGCATTCGCATCTCGGAACGCCGCCAGTCTCCGGAGGATTGAGACCATGACGCATCCCGTCAAAGCTGCGATTACAGTCGGTGAGCCTAACTGGACTCCGCTTGAGCTGGTCCTTCCTGCTCGCGAGCTTGAAAGCTTCATGTACATGGGCCGAGCTGGGGAGATCGAGTTGTACAAGCACTGGCTCACGCGCCGCTATCTCAACATCAGTGTGGACGGCCAGCGGTTCTACCGCTATTCAGACGGAACGTATGTCGAGGTTACCAAAGCTGCGGCTCTCGACCATGTACGCAACCGAGACCACTAGGAAAGGAACAACCACCATGGCAAAGAGCGTCAACAGGACATTTCTGCTCGGGCACGTTGGCAAGAATCCCGAGGTCGGAACGACACCGGGCGGCACGCTCGCCGTCAACTTTTCTCTTGCAACTACCGACCGGGAGAAGGACCGTCAGGGCAATTGGTCCGACAGGACCGAGTGGCACAACCTGGTCGCTTACGGCCGGACCGCGGAGATCGTGCGGGATTATGTGAGCAAGGGCACGCAACTCTTCATCCAGGGCAAGATTCAAACACGCTCCTGGGATGACAAGGAATCCGGGCAGAAGCGGTACTGGACGGAGATATTCGTCCATGATCTGACGCTGCTCGGCGGCGGCCGTGGGGAGAATGGCGGCTCCACTCACAGCAATGGTCGGGACGATTCCCGGAGGAGTTCTGGTGGATCGGGCTACCAGCCGCAGCAGATGGACGAGCAGTACTCCGACGAAGAACTGAACCCCGATCAGATCCCGTTTTAAAACGGGGTTTGTTCCTTGCCGTGAACCAGGGCGCTCTGCGGGGCGCCATTTCCTTTTGAGGAGCTACGACGATGGCGATCAAAGAAGCCAAGACGAACACGGATCTGGACGCTCTGTTCACACAACTGGCGGAGCCGTTTGACCCGAACCAGATCAAGTGGCGCGTTACACACACAACCCAGGATGGAAGCCGGGGCGCGGTCGTTGCATACGCTGATCCGCGAGCGTACACGGACCGTCTCAACCAGCTGTTCACTCCGACTGGCTGGACCCGGACCTACGATGTCTCCACGGTATCGGCCGTCACGCGCATGAAGAAAGACAAACTCATCCAGACGGGCAAAGTTCTGGTGACATGCACGCTCACGATTACTGGATTGGGTTGCCATGCCGGCAGTGGTGAGGACTGGGCAGATGAGTCAAATGCCATGACAACGGCGGAAGCGCAAGCCTTCAAACGGGCAGCCAGTTGTTACGGCCTGGGGCGTTACCTTTACAACCTCGCCGAGATGTGGGTCCCGCTCAATGAGCATCGGCAGCCATTCGAATTCCCATCTCTCCCGCAATGGGCGCTACCGAAGGCGGGTGCCCCCGTTAAGAACCATCCAGCATCCGGCCCGCACCCCGCGGCAATCCAGCGGGGGCCCATCGATCAGAGAGTCACCGGCAAGATCGAAGGATTTCGGCGCATTCTCGGCGATCCAATTTACGGCGAGATATTGTGGCGTGTCGCGCGAACACAGAAGGCGAACGCCATCCCCAACGCACAGCTACAGACGAATGTCGCAGAGGCGATGGAGCGGGCCGCACGGGGAATCCGCAAGGCGCAGTCACTGGCCGAATCGATCGGCGATACGCAATTCGTCTCTGTGCTTGATCGGTTGCATATCGGTTCAATGACAACCATCAGCAATCTCGAAGCACTCAAGCATCTCGTTTCGGAACTCGAAGGACTGGCCGGGCAACCCGCCGCCTGATGACCGAGGAGCCGTAAAGTACCCCGCCTTCTCGGCGCGGAGGCATCACACGCACGGCCCAGATGACACGTCGCGCCCCAGAACCTGTCTCGGCCCCTTTCCGGCGGGCTGTCTGCGTCGATACCTGCAATACGTCGCATACGCTTCGAATTCTTCGATTGGCGGATGATTCGCTGCGCCAAGGAGCTTTGAATGAGAGCCGAAGACGAGCATCCTCAAACATTTGTTGAATGGGTCCTGGCTCTGCTCGAAGAACGCTTTCCATGGCTGGGTTCAGGACGAGATGAGCCGGTCGGCGGAGCGGATACGGTCGATGAACTCGCCGACCTGTACAAGTCGCTGATTGAGCAACGCGACACGGCACGTCGCGAAAACGGTGATCCACGAGCGTAACCGGCATCGGTCGATACCTGGAGGATCTATGTGCAATGTACGGATGATTCGAACGGAGCCTGGCCTTGTATCGATTCCCCTGGAGAAGGCCGTCTATTGTGAGAACTGCACGATGGTCTCCTCTTCGGCCCGGCAGCGGTGCGGTCTCTGCGGATCGGAGAGGATCGTCCGAATTGCTCCCTTGATTCCAGAGCCGTGGGACCCAGGTCCCGCTCCGACGCTCGCATTGGCCGCATAGCGGTCGGGCTGCTGCGAACCTCGATTTGATACTCGGTGACGGTGCACACATTGACGTCAGCAATGGACAAAGGATTCTTATCCCGTTGCGATATGGGCTGTGTTTCTGTCACTGTTCTCTCAGCGCCTGCATCGGGTCAATTGAGGCCGCCCGGTGCGCCGGGAGGAATCCGGCGAAGGCAGCGCTGATCGCGAGCGCTCCAACTGCAGTAATGTAGGCCACAGGATTACTGCTCCTTATTCCGTAAAGCAGGCTTGCGCTGAGATAACCGACGTAGAGAGCAGCGGGGATACCTAGCATGATGCCGATAAGGATGGGCGAAAGGGTACTGCGCAGCACCATTGCAATGATGCCGGAGCGCGTTGAACCCATCGCCACACGAATTCCGATTTCGGTGGTGCGGCGGGATACGAAGAACGCAATCACACCGTAAAGACCGACCGATGCAAGCGTAAGAGCCAGAAGTCCGAAGAAGCTCGTTAGCCGCGCGATCAGGCGATCCTGATTGAAGTTGCCGGCAACCTGGGCGTCATAGGAAGAGAAGTAGAAGATTGTGAGGTTGGGATCAACCTCTGCCACCGTGTGGCGGATGAGGTTTTCGACGTTGCTTTGGGGACGAGAAAACTGGAGGATGATCGAGTTGAGGAACATCGAGTTCTGCTCGGAGGAGATTGCTTCAAGCTCCGTGTAGCCAAGGTATTGCTGGGTCAACGGGCGCAGAAAGAGCGGTTCAACGTCCTTTCGGGCATCGTTCATCTTGAAGTCGGCGAACACACCAGCGATCTCGAAGGCTCCGGAGTTTTTGGGAGACATGAGACCGAAGTGCTTGCCGACGGGGTCCTGGTTGGGAAAGAACTGTCGCGCGAACGATTGATTGACCAGGACGACGGGAGTTGAATTCTGAGTGTCCTGCGCGGAGAAGTCACGCCCGCGAACGATGGACACTCCGATGGTGCTTAGAAAGTGCTCGCTGACGCGAACCCACGAGGAAAAGCACTTGTCCTGAGGACCCGGCGCGGCGTGGCCCTGCTGAACGATGCAAGTTCCCCACCCGTTGCCGTCGAGCGGTGTGTAGCGCGCGAAGCTTACATTTTTCGCAGACGGCAAAGCGGAGAGACGGTCTTCAATCTGGTGGTAAAGTGCGGGCAGACGCTGTAGTGAGTAGCCCGCGCCCTTTGGATCGATGCGGAGCACATAGCGATTGTCTGTAACGATACCCAACTTCTGATTTTGTAGATTGGCCAGAGAACGACTCATCAGAAACGCTCCAGAGAGCAAAACGATTGACAAAGCCACTTGAATAACGACGAGCGTCTTTTGCGCGATCGAAGAACGTTCGCCGGTACTGCGAGCAGCGGTGCGAAAAGCTTCTGCGGCTTTCGCCTGCGATGAATACCAGGCGGGCACTGTGCCGAAGACGACGCCCGTGAGCAGAGAGACAAGGAAAGCAAATCCGAGGACGATGAGCGAAGGACCAGGCTGAACCGGCATGCTGGGGGCATTCGGAAAGGCCAGCAGGAGGATCATCTTCGAGAGAAGGTAGGCGACGACCAAACCGGCTCCTCCGCCCAAGAGGCTGAGAAGTACGCTTTGGGTAAGGACCTGGCGCATGATTCGCATGCGGCCTGCGCCCAGAGCCATGCGCACGGCGAGCTCAGCGCGTCTTGAGGTGCCGCGGGCGAGCAACAGGTTAGCAAAGTTGGCGCACGCGATGAGGAGGACGATGCTGGAGAGGATCATCAACAAGCGGATGCCTTTGCCTGTTTGCGCTTGCAATTTCTGGATGCCGCCGCCGCCGGGCGAGAGAACCACGTGCTGACGCGGAATCAGAGTCGCTCCACCATGCGCGGTGTATTGCACATGCGCAAACATCCACTGGCGCAGTCTGGCGGACAGCTTTGCCTGGAGCGCCGGGACCTGGGTTTGTGGGCGAACTCTGCCCAGGAGATAAAACCATGCGCTGTCCTCATTACCTTTGGGCCAGAGGTCGGATCCCTGACCTTCGATGGTGGGTTCAGCGGATAGGGGCATCCAGAAATCGGGTGGGCGTTCAACGATGCGGTCACCGAAGAAGTCTGGTGGCGCGATTCCGATAACAGTGAAGGGATGGGTTTGCACGTAGACTGTGGAACCGATAATGGCTGAATTGCCCGCAAAGTTCGATCGCCACGAGGCGTAGCTGAGGACAAGGACAGACGGAGCGCTGGTCTTATCGTCGCTCTGGGTGAGTGGGCGTCCCGCATACGTCCCGACGCCAAGTGTGGCGAAGTAGTTGCCGGAGACGTATTCCGAGCGCAGCGGCAGGGCAGGAGAAGAGCCCCAGCGGACCGGTTGTGATGCCCCGCCTGCCTCAACGGCGGCGAGTTCTTCAAACTCCGGCGTAGATTGCTTCAGGTCGAGGTAGAGGTCGTACGGGAAAAGGTCGAAATCACCGTCGTCGCTTTCAAAGCCGTCATAGTAGCAGCAGGTGGTCCTATCGCCGACACGATAGAGGCTGGAGGGATCGGCCACTGGAAGCGAGCGCTCGAGTATACCGTGTACGAGGGTAAAGATAGCGGTCGTTGCGCCGATGCCGAGCGCCAGCGTGATGACCGCTGTGAGGGTAAAGCCGGGAGCTTTACGGAGTTGACGAAGGCCGTAGCGAACATCCTGCATCGTTGTCGCCATCCACATGGTCCCGCGGCTCTCTCGGCAATCTTCCTTGACTTGGTCGATCCCTCCGAACTCGAGCCGGGTAAGACGGCGCGCTTCAATCTCGGGAATGCCCGAGCGGACCTTGGTCGCGACTTGAGTCTCGATATGGAAGAGTAACTCCTTTTCGAGTTCACGTTCCATTCGGTTGAGTGAGAACAGTCTCCGGAGCCAGTTCATGAGATACCCTCCGCGGTTCCTTTGAGAATGAGCCCAACGACGTCGGTGAGCCGATCCCAATTTTCACTTTCGGCTTTGAGGTAGATTCGGCCCTTGGCGGTGAGTTCGTAGAACTTGGCTTCGCGGCTGGTCTCCGTGGTCTGCCACTTCGCGCTCAGTAATTTCTTGTACTCAAGACGATGGAGGGCCGGATACAGGGATCCCTGCTGGACCTGAAGGGCCTCGCATGACATTTGCTGGATTCTCTGGGCGATGGCGTATCCGTGAATCGGGCCCATCGCGACGACACGCAATATGAGGAGATCCAGAGTGCCCTGCGGAAGATCGAATCTGTTTTCTGTCTTCATGCCTATCACTCCTACATATATAAACCTGAACCTGTAGAAGGTCAAGGTGTGCAGAGAAAGATTATTGAAGCAACGAAATCAGCCTGCGTCAGCGGGCCGGGCGAGCGTCAGTTGTTGCCAACAGGCCAACGCGCTCATCCAGCTCTGAAACCTGAAGCTGACTCATGTGGGCATTTCTTGAAACTCCATTCCACGAGGTGAGGTGAATCCATGCGGAATGTCGCGCGCTTGAAAATGGGTTACTACCCATTGCTAGAGGCCGAGGGAGTGAAGATCCGCTCTCTGCTCTCTTTCGCAGGGCCGGCTTCGGTGATCGACCCCTGCGTGGGGCAAGGAACTGCCCTACATCTCATCACACGCAACGCGCAGGTTCGGCGCTATGGCGTCGAGCTCGATGCCGAACGTGCGCGGATTGCCAGCACCAATGGCATAGAGACCATCCAGGGCAACGCCTTTGACGCCATTGCACGGCCCGAATCGTTTTCGCTCCTGTATCTGAACCCGCCCTATGACTCGGAGATCGGCTCCATTGCCAATCGGCGCATGGAGGCTGTGTTTCTGGAGCATACCTACCGCTGGCTCGCAATGGAAGGCGTTCTCATCCTGGTGATCCCGTTCGGACGACTGCATGACTGCGCCGGCATCCTTGCTTCCCACTTCACCCAGCTCGCTTTTCTTCGCATGACAGATGAGGAATCGGTCAAGTACCGGCAAATCGCGGTGCTTGGCCTGCGGCACGACGTCAGAGGAACAGCCGTTGAGAACAACAAACGGCAGCTCTTGAGCGTTGGCCTGTACGGCAGCTTCCTGGGATTGACTGAGTTGCAGCCAGGCGCGTGCCCGCCGTATTCCGTTCCTCCTTCGTCCGAGGCGGAGCTGAGCTATCGCGGCCTTCCGTACGACCTCTTGGAAGACCTGTTGCCGCAATCGGGCGCATGGAAACAGGCGGCGCCGCTGTTGATGCCGCATGAGGACGTTGCGACTGGCCGGCCAATCACGCCGCTGCATGGCGGCCATGTCGGGCTACTGTGTACAGCGGGGCTGCTGAACGGCGTCTTCGGCCAGGGAGACGACCGGCACATTGCCCGCTGGCGCTCGGTCAAGCATGTGACGACATTTGTTGAGCAGGACGGAGACACCGAGATCATCCACCACCGAGAACGGTGGGCCAATGAGTTGTACCTGGTCTACGCCGATGGAAGAACGCTGAAGCTCACTGAGACACCGGCGAAGAAGGAGGACGAAGCCGATGGAGAATGCACACCTGCGGTTCGGGCTGCTTGAGTACGTGCGCTTCACGGAAAAGGCATCCACCCGAATTCGCCTGCGGGTCGATCGCTATATAGGGGAGGATCGACAGGCACATCTCTTGAGCGTCTTCGGCAATGACTCGGATGTCGGCGCGATCACGGCCGCCGTTCACGAGAAGGCCGCCTTCAACTTGACCTTTCCGGACGGTACGGTAAAAGACGTGTCGCTCGGCGAACATGCCTCCTGTTACAAGGGGGCTGTCACTCTGCCAGGCCGGAAACATCCGGTCCGTCATCTGCTGGCGGTGTCTCAGTATCTTCACACCAACGGGACCGCGGGACGGACGATTCTGTTGCGATACCAGCGCGAGGAGGCGTGGGCCACGCTGGTGAGCTTCCTGGGGCTGCCAGCCGATCCCTCGTGGGCCAGCCACATCCTTGAGATCGTCGAAGGGAAAAAGCGGATCGAGGAGATCGACGGAATCGGCTGCCAGCCTGTTCTGATTACTGCAACGACCGAGGAGATGCTTGAGTGGATTGGTCATGGTCTGCGCTCGCAGACTCTTGCTTTTCCGAATTCAAACAATCCGATCCGGTGGCCGCGAACTTCCATCGATACACTGTGCGTTCATGAACGAGACGGTATTCCGGAGGCCAGTCAAATCGCTCTTGGCTGAACCGCCGGGCTACAAAGTTCCCTTGCGCAAAATGGATTTGTCCCGGAGGAGTTGACTATGTCAGAATTGCAATCTAATATTTAGATTGCAATGGAGGAGATATGCCAAAGAGAGCGCTGAAATTGAAGCAAGCGAGCGCGGTTCTGAAGGTTGAGCCGAAAGAATTGCAAAACCTCGTGCAATTCGGCGTGGTCAAGCCGAAGAGGGTGGATGGCGTCTATCTTTTTGACAGAGAGACCCTCCTCACTGCGAAAGTGGCCTTCCGCTTGAAGGAATCCCTGGGGACGCGCGCAAATGTTCTCTTGAAGCTTATCGACGTCTTCCGTGCCTCCGAGAAGAGACTCCGCATCAAGAATCCGGAGTACGTGGTGTTTACATGCCGCTTCTCCGCCGCGGAGGAGCCCATCAAGCTGGGAGTTCCTTTTCGATCGCTCGGCGACGAGATTGAACAGGGCATGGGCAGAGCGGACCTTTTCCGCGATATGCCACGCGGGCGGAAGCGGGCGGGATGGAAGAAGGAATTCCTGGACGCGCTCTCCGTGGCGGCCAAAGACATAGGGGATATCTCCGAAGAGGATATCCAACGTACCATTCGCAGTTACCGTGAGGAAAGGCGAATGCCGGAGATCACCGTTGCAGCCGAAGCCTAAGAAGCGAAAACAGCGTGCCGTGGTTGAAACGAATGTGGTGGTGGCGGGCATCTCCGGCTTCCGTAACCAATATGTTGCAGGCCGGATTCCGAGCGCCGATCTGCTCCATCGCTGGGCGGACGAGGAACACTTTGTGTGGTTGTACTCGGAGGATATTCTCGCCGAGTACAAGGAAGTTCTGAAGCGGTTGCACGTTCGATCCGCAGCGATCGGCGCGCTCATCAATTTCATTCGAGAGCGGGGAGAATCGGTCGAGATTCGCTCCTCGGCCGAAATATCGCCCGATCCCAAGGACGATGCATTCTGTATCTGTGCCGAGGAGGGAAGCGCGGATTTCATCTTCACTCTCAACATAAAAGACTTCCCGCAAAGCCGCCTGAAGGCGAAGGTAATCCAGCCCGACGCCACGCAAGGCCATTGAGGCCGCTGAGGATCGCTCCAAATCGACTTGTGATCTTAGTCCCTCCGTACCTCACTCCTAGTTCCACCCAAATCTCGCAAGTTTGCAACTTCCCCGAGGTTCCTCTATGGAGACGACCTTCGACTATTTGCGGACCTACGCAACTTTGCTAGGCTCGCGCATTATCGAAACCTATCCCCCGCTCCAGAGCACGAAAGACCCCGTTGCGCCGCCGATTGCATCGCTGCTGCGGAAAGCTCTCCCTGCCCAGGCCCTTGCCATTACCGGCACCGCGAAGTACTTGCGCAAAGCCAAAGCGGCGCGGATCGTTGCAGAATGCGGAGCCGGCAAGACTTACATGGCGTTGGGCGCAATTCATGTTTTGGCGGATGGGCGGCCGAGTACCACGTTGGTTATGTGCCCATCGCATATTACGCACAAGTGGGCGCGCGAGGTCTTGCTGACCATCCCGCGCGCCCGCGCCTTCCTCATCGAGGACATGCGCAATGGCGGCGATCCCAGCCGGCCGCACGGCATCTGCGAGGTGAAGCTGAGCAAAGGCAAGACGGTTTACGAAGGCAAGCGCCTCAGCCTGGCCGACATGCGGCGCATGGGCCGCAAGGAATGGCGGAAGCGCTTCCCTGGGCCGACCTTCTTTATTACGGGCAAGGACAAAGGCAAGCTGGGTTACTTCTGGGAGCACGTTTATCTCAAGGCAAAGTCCGGTCCGAATCTGGGCGGCGTCGTCAATCCGGATTCCGGCGTTGCCATCCTGGACTCCGAGATGCAGAAGTTGACCGCGCTTGACTTCACTGACAAGCTCAAGGTCTCTGAGGCGTTGACTGCGCCCCGCGGTGGCACCACACGTTTCTCTGCGCTGTGGCAGGCCGACCGGACGCGCATTCAGCGGATGGCGCCAATCGAGTACATCGGGCGCTACATGCGCGGGTGGTTCGATTTCGCCATTGCCGACGAACTGCACCAGTTGGCCGGCGACACGGCGCAAGGAAACGGACTCGGCGTGCTCGGACGCGCGGCGCAGAGATTGATCGCGCTCACTGGGACGCTGATGGGCGGCTACGCCGACGACCTGTTCAACATTTTCTACCGCATGGAGCCGCACGCGATGGTGCGGGAGGGCTTCGCCTACGGAGGGCAAGGCCGGAGGGACTTCCAGGAGCAGTACGGCGTCCTCGAAACCATCGAGAAGGTGGAAGAGGCAGACAACGCCTGTTCCAGGGCGACCAAAAAGACGGTCCGAGTTCTGCGCAAGCCCGGAGCCTCGCCAATGCTCTTCGGCAAGTTCCTGATGACCACGACGGCGTTTCTGTC
>JBAWCO010000127.1:0-26079 GCA_049590315.1 Occallatibacter sp.
TCCCCTTTTCGCGCGGAGGAGTGAACCTCTGCTTTGAACTAGTTGCAGGTAGTATAAGCGTTTGCTTCAAACCTCACTAGCCAATTCGGAAAGGTGTCCCCTCTCTGACAAACCCTCCCATGGCCGAATCTTCAAACATCGGTCCGCGCTACAACCGTATACTGGCCTCATGTTGCGCCAATTTTCGTCTTTCCATCCAGTCAGCGGTTCCATTGCTGTCGCCGTTCTGCTTTGCTTTCTTGCTCTTCCGCCAGCAGCTCACGCCTGGGGCAACGAGGGACATCGCCTGATCAACAAGCTTGCAGCCTCCACCCTCCCTGCCGACGCACCTGCCTTTCTGCGTGCTGAGGCAGCGGTCAGCGAAATTGAGTATCTCGGTCCTGAGCCTGACCGCTGGCGGTCGCGTGCCGAGCCGGAACTGAGCGCGGCGCAGGCTCCCGAACACTTCATCGACTTGGAACCCGCCGACGCCCTCGGTCCGTTGCCGCGCAATCGCCTGGATTTCGAGGCCAAAGTCTTTGCCGCTGGCCAGCGTCCTGAAAAGATCGGCCTGCAACCCTGGGAGGCCAACGAAGTGTGGCAGCGACTCAAGGCCGCTCTGCGCGAGTACCGCAGCCTGCAAGCCGCTAAGCAGGATACCCGCGCCGTGGAAGCGGCCACGATCTTTTATGCCGGCTGGCTGGGCCACTATGTGGGAGATGCCTCGCAGCCCCTTCACACTACTGACAAGTACAACGGCTGGGTTGGTCCCAATCCAAATGGCTACACCACCGAACACCAGATTCACTGGCAGTTCGAGGGCCCATTCGTCGCCGCTAATGAGCATGAGGCGGAGGTGCGGTCCAAGATGACTGCGCCCAAGACCATTGATGGGGACATGTTCGACAGCTATGTGGCCTACCTGCGCCACACGGCCACCTACGTCGAGAAGGTGTACCAACTGGAAAAGGCAGGAGGGTTCGTCGGAGCGGGATCGGCCGAGTCGCGCGAGTTTACCGCGGAACGACTTGCTGCCGGAGCCAGTATGTTGCGCGACATGATTTACACTGCGTGGGTGGACAGTGCCCAACCAGTACCCGATCCACACGCTGGCAAGTAGGCGAGGCTTCAGTCTCCTGCTTCGGCTGCGGCACAATCTGGAATGTGCCGCAGGACCGCAGTGAGTGCCCAGGTCATCATCAGGACGGCGGGAACCGCGATCAAAAGCCAGGCCAGCAGTGCGTGCCCGAAGAGACCCGCTAACTGTCCAAGGACTTCGCTGGGCGGAGTGTGCAATAGCGCGGTCGCTTGCGCAGCGCGAACGGGGCCAACGTCAAACAACCATCCGCCGAGCCGGACAAATGGCACAATGAGTAGCAGTTGAAACGGCATGGCCGCATAATTTGCTGCCTGAATTGCGGGCAGATTGAGCCGCAACGCAATCGCCAGGGCCGCGCAGATGAGAGTGGGAATGCCAACCACCGGAACGCAGCCGATGGCAAAGCCGAGCGCAAGGGTAAGGGCCAAGCGCCGGGGTGCGACGCCCTGACGAAGCCAGATGGCCACATTTCGCTTGATCGAATCCAATGCTCTCCCGGCCATTTGCCCCCCACACCTGCTTAGACCCCACCTTAACCAACTTGATGCACTAATCGGATCATTGTGCAATGAAACTTTGGTGAAGGGACCAAATTGGTCAGCAGTATGTGAGATCTTTTCGATTTGGGAAGCTTACTTCACTTCGGCCCCTACTTCGTATTACGAGCTACTCGACGAATTGAGGCACAAGCCTCTCCAGAAGCCGCGCCAGTCGGTTCTCTACCTGGCGTCCGGTCTCAAATACCTCTTCGTGGCTGAGCGGGGTCGCACCTAGCCCGGCAGCCAGGTTGGTGACGCAGGAAATACCCAACACCTCAATCCCCATGTGGCGCGCGACGATGGTTTCCGGCACGGTCGACATACCCACCAGCGTTGCTCCCAGCGTGCGAAAAGCGCGGATTTCCGCCGGCGTCTCGAAGCTGGGACCGGGAACGGCAAGATAGACGCCCTCATCAAGAGGAAATCCCTCGGCTTCGGCGGCATCATGGGCCAGCGAGCGCAATCGTTTTGAGTAGGCTTCGGTCATGTCGAAGAAGCGCAACCCAGTGCTCGGCTGAAAGCCGAATCGCGGCTCGTTGGGGCCGTTCAATGGATTGAAGCCCATGAAATTGATGTGGTCGGCCAGCGCAACAAGTTGGCCGAGGTGGTAGCCGTCCTTGATTCCTCCCGCTGCGTTGGTTAGCACCACAGCCCGCAGCCCGAGTGCGCCGAGGACGCGCATGGGAAAGGTGACCTGTTGCGGCGTGTACCCTTCGTAGAAATGGACGCGTCCCTGCATCACGACCACCGGCACGCCGCCCAGAAGCCCGGCCACAATCCGGCCCGAGTGTCCCACGACGGTGGACTGAGGGAAGTGAGGAATCTCAGCGTAGGGGGCGAGGATCGGGTCAGCGACAGCATCGGCGACCGCTCCCAGACCTGAGCCAAGCACGATGCCAATCTTCGGAGTGATTGGTCCGAGTTTCGCTCTGAGGAATGCAGCGGCTTCATGAACTTGATCGAAATAGGTCCTCGGTGGCATGTAGATGCGCTTTTTGAGATTCTACAGGCAGCGAATAGGATTGACCGGAGGGCCTAAAGAGATGTGCCGCAATATAAAAATGCTCTTCAACTTCGATCCGCCGGTGACCGAAGAAGAGATTCGTGCCGCCTCGCTCCAGTTTGTGCGCAAAGTCAGCGGCTTCAACAAGCCGTCCCACGCCAATGAAACGGCATTTTTGAAAGCCGTCGATGACATCGCCCACGTCTCGGCCCATCTTCTAGCTTCGCTCGAAACAAATGCTCCGCCCAGGAGCCGCGAGGAAGAAGCAGCCAAAGCAAAAGCGCGCAATGCCGAGAGATTCGGCGACGGGAGACGCGCCGGATGAAAGAGATTGTCGCGGTCATCTTCGGATTGGGCCTGGGTTGCAATGCGCTGCTTTTCGTTCCGCAGGTGCTGGCTGTTTGGCGAAAGAAATCCGACGAGGGAATTTCACTCATCACCTTTGGCGGCTTCAGCATCCTCCAGGCCATCGGGATTGTGCATGGCCTTTACCAGAACGACCTTTCGCTCATTCTGGGCATGGCCGCCAGTTTGTTGACCTGCGGATCGGTTACCTTTCTGACGCTCTACTACCGGATGCGCCGCTTGCGCTCAACATCTCCCGGCGCCTAACCACCGCGCTCGTAGTAGAATCTGTCAGCCAGAGCCGGTTATTTCTGGCCCTCACGCCACCTCAAGACCATGTCCACACTTGTTGTACGCCCCGCGCTTCCACAGGACGAGATCTTTCTTTACGAGCTCTACTCGGCGATTCGCGGGCCCGAATTCGCGCTCGCGCCGATCCCTCCCGATCAGAGGGAAGCGCTTATCCGCTTCCAGTTTCGCAGCCAGATGTCCGGCTACTCAGAGATGTACCCGAATTCCTGCTTCCACATTGTGCTGCTCGACAGCAAACCCATCGGCCGCTTGTGGGTGGCGCCCATTAACAGCGGATTCCACCTGGTGGATATCGCCGTCCATCCAAGTCTTCAGAAAAAGGGAATCGGCACCGTGTTGATCCAGCGGCTCCAACAGGAAGCCGCCAAGGCAAGGCTGCCGATCAGTTCCTGCATCTTCAAGTTGAATCCGGGCTCGGTGCGCTTCCACAAGCGCCTCGGCTTCAGCATCGTTCGCGAAGATGAGATGAACTACTACATGGAGTGGCGGCCGGTCCCAATTCTGTAGCGGCGCAAAAGAACCGCACGCCGGTGGTCGCAGCGCTGCTGTTCGTCTCTGTGGACCTTTGACTTGGCAACAAGCTAAGCGTGCGGTTTCCCAAGCAGGTTGGCGCGCATGGGTTGATTTTGCGGATGGATGCGAAAGCCTCCGTAGAGCAGCTCTCTCAGGACGGGCGTCGGACGCCCATACCAGCTTGCCCACGAGAGCGGCGTGTCTCCATTCACGTCCTTTGCGTCGATAGTGGCGCCAGCATCCTTCAGCATCCGGATCGTTTCCACTTCACCAAAGGCGGCGGCGCGATGGAGAGGCGTCTCGCCTTTGGTTCTGCAGTCGCGCATGAAGGCGCCCGTTTCAACGCCTGGCTTGGTGGCGATATTCGGATTCGCCCCATGGGCCAGAAGCACCATCAGAACCCGGTCATAGACCACGCGGTCTGTCTTGCTCAACGCTGCGTGCAGCGGCGTCTCGCCGGTATCAGCTGCTGCATGGTTTACATCCGCGCCCTGCTCCAGAAGGAACTTGCAGAGCCGCCAATGGCCATGAAAGGAAGCGCGGATCAGGTTGAAATTCTCGCCGAGGGAATCGAGCGACTCGCCATGCGAGAGCAGGAAGCGGATCGCGCTCACATCTCCGTAGTAGTCGCATTGCAGGATCAGGGAAACGCCGTTCTCGTCCTTGTGGTCCGCTGGAAGACCTGCAGCGAGAAGGTCGAACACCAATTCGGTGCGCCCTTCGGCGAGTTCACTCAAGAGATTGGTCAGTCGCTCATTGCTCATCGGGTCTCCCCTAGCGGAATGCTACCCCAAAAACATCCCCGCAATCGAAGCCGAAATTAGATTCGCCATCGTTCCCGCCAGCATCGCGCGCACTCCTAACTTGGCCAGGTCGTTCCGCCGTTCCGGGACCAGCGCCCCAATCCCGCCGATCTGCATCCCGATCGACCCCAGGTTCGCGAATCCGCACAAAGCAAACGTCGCGATCGTAAACGAGCGCGGATTCAGCGTCGCCTTCTGCGTGCCCAGCGCAATGTATGCGATCACCTCATTCAGCGCCATGCGCGTGCCCAGCAGATTGCCGATGGCCAGGCAGTCATGCCAGGGTACGCCAATCAACCACGCGACCGGCGCGAACACATAGCCGAGAATCTGTCCAAGCGAGCCGGGAACCCACGGCACGCCTCCGTGGATCCAAAGCAGCAAGCTGTCCAGCAACGCCACCAGAGCCAGAAAGCTGACCAGCATGATGCCGACGTTGAACGCCAGTTTGCCGCCGTCGATCGTCCCACGGGCGATGGCCCCAATCAGGTTTTCATCCTTGTGCAACTCGTCCTTGGGGATGACGACTTTGCCTTCGGTCGCGGGAACGCCAGTCTCCGGCACCAGCATCTTGGCCACCAGAATCGTTCCTGGCGAAGTCATGATGACGGCCGATAGAAGATGCCGCGCCTCAACTCCTTGCGCAATGTACATGGCCATGATGCCGCCCGACACGTGCGCCATGCCACTGGTCATGATCACCATCAATTCGCTGCGTGTGGCCTTCGAGAGGAACGGACGGATCGTCAACGGAGCCTCAGTCTGCCCCATGAAGATCGATGCCGCCACGTTCATGCTTTCCGCGCCGCTGATGCGCATGGTCTTGAGCATCACCCACGCCATGGCGCGGATGATGATCTGCATCAGACCGATGTGGTAAAGCACCGCGAAGAATGCGGAGATGAAGATGATGGTGGGCAGTACCTGGAAGGCAAAGACTGAACCCGAGTGCGGCGGCAGCAGGTTGCCGAACGCTCCGGAGTTGGGAAGGCCGAGTTGACCGAACAAGACTGCAGTTCCGGCAAAGGTGGCGGAGAGCATGTTGTTCACCACGCCGCCCGCCCAGGTCATAGCGCGCTGCCCGTAGTCGAAGCGCAGCACCAGGAAGGCGAAGGTAACCTGCAGCCCTAGTCCCCAGGCGACCGTGCGCCAGCGGATGCGTTTGCGATCAGTCGAACCCAGCCAGGCTGCAATGAGCACGCCCAGAATACCCAGCAATCCGGTGAATCGATCCAAGAGGTTGCTCCTTCTTGAGGAACAGTTTTCCGTCGTCAGTTTCGGGGCAGATGGAATCCATCTCGGCCGATTGAAAACTGAACTCTGAAAACTTTTCGTATCCGATTACCTTACAGCATTGCGGAGATGGGCCTCCGCCGATTCCCGCGTGAAGATGCGGCTAACCAACGGCACTGCCGCCGGCGGGTCTTTGCTGATAGTGATCGCCTTCTTCAGTAGCGCAATGGGCTCAGTCAGCATCGCCGGTGTGGTCGCATAGAGCGTGGCAATCGGCTGCCCCTGCTCCACACGCGCTCCGCGCCGAGCATGGAAGAGTATGCCCGCATGGGGATCCACCGGCTCGCCAGCCTTCTCGCGGCCTGCGCCCAGCCGCTGTACGGCCCATCCAATACCGGTCGTGTCCATCGTCGAAATGAATCCGCTTTCCCAAGCCTTCAGCTCGTCGATTGCGCCTGGTTTGTGGAAGTGCACGTCATCGAAGACTGCAACATCGCCACCTTGCTCCTCGATCATCTTGAAGAAAATCGACAAAGCGGAACCATCCTCCAGTGCGGCTTCTGCGAGCTGATGACCGGCTTCCGACGTGGCCGCCTTGCCTCCGAGGAAAATCATCCATCCAGCCAAAATCAGCGAGAGCGCACGCAAATCTTCACTTTGCGCCGGCCGCTTGCCGCGCATAAGTTCGGCGGATTCAACCAGCTCAATCCAGTTGCCCGCCGCGTACCCCAGCGGTTGGTCCATGTCGGTCATCAGGGCCACGGTGCGTGTTCCGGCAGCCTCGGCCGTAGTCACCATCAGGGCCGCAAGATATTCCCCATCTTCCTTCTTCCGCAAAAATGCGCCCGACCCCGTCTTCACGTCGAGAACCAGCGCGTCGAGACCAGCCGCCAGTTTCTTGCTCAAGATGGAAGCGCAGATAAGCCCTGGGCTCTCGACCGTGCCTGTGCGATCTCTCAATGCATAGAGCACGCGGTCGGCAGGTACCAGCGTCGGCGTCTGGCTCACGATCGACACACCGCAGCGCGAGAGCACTGTCTCAAATTCCTTCAGCGTCAATGCTGTCCGGAATCCCGGAATCGCCTCCAGCTTATCCAGAGTCCCGCCTGTGTGCCCAAGAGCGCGCCCCGAGATCATCGGTACCGCCAACCCGCACGCGGCAGCGATGGGAGCAATCAGGAAGCTGGTCTTGTCGCCCACGCCGCCGGTAGAGTGCTTGTCGACAGCCACCTTACCCAGACCGGCGGCCGAGAACTTGTCCCCGGAATCGCGCATGGCGAGAGTGAGTGCGCGCGTTTCGTCCAGCGAGAGGCCGTTCAGCCATGCAGCCATGAGCCAGGCGGAGAGCTGTTCCAGTGGGATCGAACCCGAGGCCGCGCCTGCGGCCAAGAACGCGATTTCGCGAGGCTCCAGCGAGCCCCGGTCTCGCTTCTTGCGAATCAGGTCAATGGTGTGAAGGGGCGATTCTGCAGGATTGGAGCTGGATTGCGTCATTGAGTGTCAGCCTTATTTCAACTTCATATCGAATGCCAACGGCAGCAGTTCGGCGAAGGGAAGAACGCGCGGTCCATCTGCGGCGGGGAAGATGACCGGGGCGTCAGGCAGAATGAATTCGGCCAGCACCTGCCGGCACGCGCCGCACGGCGGGCTTGCAGCGTTATTCAAATTGGCCACAGCCACGGCCGCAATCTTCACATCTGGACCAAACTGAGAGATAGCACTGAACAGCGCGGACCGCTCCGCGCAGACGGTCAGCCCATAGCTGACGTTTTCTACATTCGTTCCGGTGACGACCGTTCCATCAGTCAGTGTCAGTGCTGCGCCCACCCGAAAGTGAGAGTAGGGCGAATAGGAATTTTGTGCCGCCTTTGCTGCCGTTGCAAACAGCTCTTCGAGCGCCGGCTGAGAGTGATCCGTCATAGTCATCAGTTTATCTCTGCGCACCCGTGTGAAATTTGAGGCTAAAGCATTTCAGGCTCCGCTGTACACGGGCGGTCTGCCGCAATCCCGCGCGCTCTCCGCGTTTCGACTCGAAGAACAACAAAAGAAGGGTGTCCGCCTAGTCGGGCTTCCGCACGAGGGGCACTCCCCTGTCGAATTCTCCGCGAAAATCCCAGGCTCCTCAAGTTGAGCTGACTTCTACCGATAAAGGCTGTGAATGCTTGCTGCGCCGGGTCTTCACATCCCGGCCAGCCGATGAGCGTATGCAATGGCTATGGATGAATTGACGAGGGAGTTCCTAATCGAGAGCCAGGAAGGGCTTGACCGTATGGAGCGGTGTCTCACCGACCTTGAGAAGAAGCCGCAGGATGCGGCCCTCATCGGAGAGATCTTCCGGTCTGTACATACCATCAAAGGAACCACAGGATTCCTTGGTTTCAAGCGGCTTGAGAAGCTGGCACACTCCGGAGAGAACCTGCTCGGATTGCTGCGCGAAGGAAAATTAGCTGCGAGTGGCCCGATCATCACCGGGCTGTTGCAGCTTCTCGATGGCCTGCGATCCATCTTGAAGTCAATTGAGACGCTGGATAGCGAGGGCGACGGTGAAGATGCTCAACTGATCGATCGCCTTGAAGAGCTACAAGCCCCCAAACTGGCGCAACCACACGCTCAGACTTCGGATCAAGCGCAGGCGCAGCTTCCGGCAAAGAAAAAGGCTAACCTAAGGACCGGTGGTCGCTCTGCAACCGCGCATCCTCCGGTGCTTGAGACTGCGGCAGTTGCAACCATCCCTTCCCAGGCTCCGCCAACGTCACCTTCTCCATCTCCGGCCCCACCGATAACTTCAGATCCTATCAGGGAGCCCGAGAGCGACCCAGCCCGGGCTCGGACCCAGGTTCCGGCGGCGGGGACTGCTGCCGAGAGCACGCTGCGTGTTGACGTAACACTGCTCAATCGCATGATGAATTTGGTGGGCGAACTAGTGCTCACTCGCAACCAGGTGCTGCAGGCCACCGCCGCCGATCCCAACATGACCATGCTTTCGCGGCGTCTCGACATGGTCACGGCGGATTTGCGCGAGAGCGTGATGAAAGCCCGCATGCAGCCTGTCTCGAATATCTTCTCCAAGATGCCGCGCATTGTGCGCGATCTTTCCCAGTCGCTCGGCCGCCGTGTGCGGCTGCAAGTGGTGGGCCAGGAGACGGAACTCGACAAGAGTCTGCTTGAGGCCATCAAGGATCCGCTGACGCACGCTGTGCGGAACTCGCTTGATCATGGGATTGAACCACCTGAAGTCCGTGAAGCGGCGGGCAAGGACCCCGAGGGAACCTTGCAGTTGCGGGCCAGTCACGAGGGCAGCCACGTTATCATCGAAGTTTCCGACGACGGCGCGGGTATGTCGGTCGAGAAGATACGGCAAAAGGCCATCGAAAAGGGTCTGATTCCCGCCGAGCGTGCCGCGCATCTGGCCGAGCGCGAGCTGTTGCAACTTGTCTTCTTGCCTGGATTCTCCACTGCTGCTGCCGTGACCAATGTGAGCGGACGCGGCGTGGGGATGGATGTGGTCCGAACGAATGTGGAAAAGATCGGCGGCAAGGTCGAAATTGATTCGCGGCCGGGCAAGGGAACCACGCTTCGGATGCGCATTCCATTGACGCTCGCCATCATTCCCGCGCTCATTGTCCGCAGCGTCCGCCAGAGCTTTGCCTTGCCGCAGGGCTCGCTTTCTGAACTCGTGCATGTTCCACCGGAACACGCTGCAAAGACCATCGAATGGATCGAAGGCTCCCCTCTTTACCGCCTGCGTGGCAAGCTGCTCCCGTTGGTGTTCCTTGACCGGCTGCTCACGCCCGCAGGTCCGCACGCGTTGCCCACTGAGCAGGACAATTTCATTGCCGTCCTGGTTGCCGATGGACGGCAGTTCGGCCTTGTCGTTGATGGATTGGCCGATCCGGAAGAGATTGTGGTGAAGCCACTCAACGCTGTGCTGAAGAATATCGGCCTCTATTCCGGCGCCACTGTGCTCGGCAACGCCGAACTGGCGCTGATTCTCGATCCGGGGGCAATTGCGATGAAGGCCGGGGTCAGTATGAGCGCGCAGGAAGAGGTGGAACAGACGACGGAGAACGAATCCGAGTCTGAAAAGGCCGAGAGCCTGGAGTATCTGTTGGTCGAGGTTGCCGGTCGGCGCGCCGCCGTGCCGCTCAAAGACGTGGTGCGCATAGAACAGCTTCCGGTCTCACGCATTGAATACATCGGGCATCGGCCGGTAGTGAATTTCGAAGGCCAGTTATTGCCGGTCGAGGATTCGGGCGGGATTCTGTCCGTAACCGGGGGCGGTCCGGACAATTCAAGCGCGCAAGTCATCGTAGTCGTTTGCCGCGAAGGCAATCGCCAGGTGGGCGTCGCGGTTTCGCACGTGCTCGATGTGGCTGCAGGCGGCGACCTTTTTGAGGCCGGCACCAGCCAACAGGCGGGTGGAGTGACGCTACTCAAGGATCGCGTTACCGGGGTGGTGGATTTAGGTGGAGTGGAGCCGTTGCCGGTTGTCGAAAGTCCTACCGGTGAATGGGTGGAGGCAGTGCAATGAATCAAGCAGGTAGAGAAACAACACGCCGAAAGAAAGCGCCAATCAAGCTGGTCGAGATGTGTTCCGTGCGTCTCGGCGAGGGATTGTTCGGCGTCCCCATCACGCACATTCTTGAAATCGTGGGCTCGGCCCGTCCGCAACCGGTTCCGCTGGCTCCCGGCTTTGTAGGCGGGCTGGTTCACTACCGGGGCGATGTGCTCACCACTGTCAGCTTGCGTCAGGTGTTGGGATTGCCGCCCCGAGAGGGTGCCCAGGACATTCTGGTTCTGGAAAACGCGGGCGGGTGCTTTGGGTTGCTGGTCGACTCCGTGGGAGAAGTATTGACCGTCTCATCAACTGACTATGAACCCAATCCCTCCATTCTGGACGAGAGCCGGCGGGGATTGTTTGCCGGCGCCTACAAGCTAAAAGACAGCCTGCTCGTGATGCTGGATCCTGAGCGCCTCGACCCCATACGCCTGGGTGCGGCGCAGGCTGCTTGAACAAATTCCGCCTGGAGGCGCCCCAATGCGAGCACTCATCGTCGACGACTCCCGTTTTGTAAGGAGCATTCTGCGTGGCCTGCTGGAAGAAAAAGGCATCGAATGCGAGGAAGCTGCCGATGGCCAGGCCGGTTTGGATCGGCTGGAGGAGGGCGAACCTTTTGACCTGGCGCTCGTGGATTGGAACATGCCCGTGCTGGATGGTCTGGGGATGCTGAAGCAACTACGTGCGGAGGGGTTCGATGACCTCAAGGTCATGATGGTGACTACCGAGGCCGAGAACGATTTTATTATTCGCGCCCTGGATGCGGGCGCCGACGAATACATGATGAAACCCTTCGACGGAGAAGCGTTGAACGAGAAGCTGGCCATGCTTGGTCTGGCGGAGGTCTGAAAGATGGCCGCAGGCCGTACCTTGATTCTCATCGTCGACGATTCGGTGGTTATGCGCAGCCTGCTGCGCACTGTGGTCAGCTCGGATGCACGTCTGGAAGTTGTAGCCACTGCCGCAGATGGGGAATCAGCTCTGAAGGCCGTTGAAACCGCGCGGCCCGACCTTGTGCTGCTGGATGTGGAGATGCCGGTGATGGACGGGCTAGCCACTCTGCGTGAATTGCGGGTGCGGGGGTACAGAATGCCGGTCATCATGTGCAGCTCGCTCACCCAGCGCGGCGCCAAGGTCACAATCGAGGCACTCGCGTGCGGAGCGTCGGACTACGTTGCCAAGCCGGCTGGCCAATCGAGTCGCGAAGCGGCCACCAAGGCGCTCGCCCAGGACTTGATTCCCAAAATCCATGCACTCACCACACTGCAGTCGCAAAGCCACTCGGGAATTCCAGTTCTTGCGCCTGGCCGTTCGACGAATATTGGGCCAAGCTCGATGTTCGCGCCCCCTACTTCCATAGGTGCCGGTACCGTTCGGATGCCTGTTCTGGTGCCCGAGACACATAAGCAGTCCATCTTGTCCGTTCCGACTGTGCTTGCCATCGGCGTCTCTACGGGCGGCCCGGCGGCGCTCGACCGCTTGCTTCCTGCCCTCCCAACCAGTTTTCCCCTGCCGGTCATGATCGTGCAGCACATGCCGGAGATGTTTACCAAGCTCTTTGCCGAGCGTCTTAATGGCCGCTGCCGCATCCCGGTTCGCGAGGCAGCGGAGGGCGATGTGGTCCAACCCGGCGTGATTTATATCGCGCGCGGGAATTGGCATATGGAGGTGCTCGCTGCGTCGCGTCCCACATCGCCACCCACGCTTCACCTGAATCAAGGCCCGCTTGAAAATCACTGCCGGCCTGCTGTCGACGTGCTCTTTCGATCTGCGGCGGAGGTTTACGGCTCCGGTGTGCTGGCCGTTGTGCTCACCGGTATGGGTTCCGATGGCATGATTGGATGCCGCATCATTCGTGATCATGGCGGCAGCGTGCTCGCCCAGGACCAGGCGACCAGCACGGTATGGGGCATGCCCGGAGCAGTGGCTAATGCGGGCCTGGCACACAAGGTGCTCCCGCTTGACGCCATCGTTCCCGAAATCCTCCGAATCGCTGGCCGGACAAACAGTGAAGCCCGCGTGCTTCTCAGATCGGCGGTGTAGGGATGCAAACTTCCGTCAGCGTCGACTATGGCTATCTCCGGCAACTTGTCTTCGGTGTCTCCCAGAACGTGCTCGATTCTTCGCGCGACTACCTCTTCGATACGCGACTCACCAAGCTCCTGCGAAATCAAGGCATGGCTCATCTAGACGAGCTGGTCCACCACCTACGTGTGCGCAAGGACCCGGCTTTAGAGCGGGCCATCGCCGAAGCCATGACCATCAACGAAACGAGCTTCTTCCGCGATAGCCGCCCCTTCGAGCTACTGCGCACGGAATTGCTGCCGAAGCTCATCGAGACTCGCCGCAACCTCCGCTCCTTGCGTTACTGGAGCGCGGCCTGCTCCACCGGCCAGGAGGCCTACAGCCTGGGCATGATGATGCTTGAGCATTTTCCCATGCTCGTTGGTTGGAATACACACATTGAAGGTACCGACATCTGCGCCGAAGTTGTGGAGAAGGCGCGGGACGGGTGCTATCACCGCATTGAGATGAACCGGGGACTGCCAGCGCGCTTTGTTGTGCGTTACTTCGATCATCACGGCGAAGATTGGGTGGTGAAGCAGGAAGTCAAAAAGATGTGCACCTTCCGCCAGGCCAATCTCTGCGGGCCGCAGTTTCCATTCCAGCGGACAAGCGATCGCTTCGACGTGATCTTCCTGCGCAACGTGATGCTCTACTTCTCACAGGAGACGCGTCGCGCCTTGCTGGCTAACATTCACAGGCTATTGGCTCCAGACGGAATTCTCTTTCTCGGCTCCAGCGAGCAACCGGCCGACCCTTCCATCTGGACCCCGGTCCTAGCGGGCGGCACATGCTACTTCAGACCGAAGCAGGCGAGTTAGCCCCTCAATAAGTCGAGCTTTCAAACGGACTCAGCGCAGAATTTAGTCAGCCCTTCATCAGCTTTTCTACCTCATCCTGCAACCGTGCAGTAATGCTTGCCTCGGTCTCAAGCACCGAAAATCGGATCGGCTCTCCGACAACCACCTCGATCTTTCCCGACCGGAACCAGCTCAGTTGCCGCGTCTTCAACTCGCCCAGCCCGCGCAGGGCCATGGGCAACACCGGCACTCCCGATTGCTTCACCAGCAGCCCGATTCCGGGCCGGAAGCGCGCGATCTTCCCTTCCGGCGAGCGCGCTCCCTCAGGGAACACCATCACGCTGAATCCCCGGTCCATCGCTTCTCCCGCGTGGCTGAAGCTGGGTTGAAAGTCGCGCTGCCGAGGCAAAGGGAACACATTGTAAAACGCGGTCACCAGCCAATACGCCGGCGGACCGAATAAATAGAAGCGGCCATACTTCGGTCCTGGGAACGGATTTCGGAAGTGGCGGAAATCCTCCAGCATCTCGCCGGACATGGCCACTGCAACGCGCCGCCGCACCTTGCCAGGTAGCGCATACAGCAGCAATGCAGCGTCGAACGCCGTGACATGGTTGGCGACGATCAGCATCGGTTCCTGTGACGCGATCGCTTCCGGCGCAGTACTGACCACTTTGGGCTTGGCCAACAGCCGGGTCAGCGGGCGTATCACCATTTCACCAAAGGCCGCACGCAACCATCGCATGGGCAACCACCACGGCCAGTGCGGGTAGAGATAGGTCGCCTTCGGGGCGGGCGCAACTTGCGGCTCCGATTGCTGCTCCTGGGGATCGGCCTCCGATTCCTCTGTCCCTTTGCTCACCGTGCTTACAGGATTCTCGTTGGAAACACTCGTTACCTCCGCCGAACTCAAGTCCGTACCTGGCTCCGGCTCAGTCGCCGGATGCGAGCCATTCTGCGATTGGGGTCCGCCCACCAGCCGCCTCAGTTCGCCCAGCGTTTGCACTTCTTCCAGGAAGCCGCTTTCGGGAACCATCCCCATTCGTTCTTCAATGCTGGCCGCCAACTGTACTCGGCCCAGACTGTCCAGGTGCATGTCTTCCGTCAGCCGAAGGTCATCTCCGGCCCCAGCCGGAGCCTCGCCGGAGACTTGCGCAATCAGTGTCAGCAGCCAATCCGTCGGCGTCCCGGCGCCATTCTTGGCTGCTTTAATGGCCAATGCTCCACTGGACGCGCTGTTATTGGCGGTCGTATGCTTCTTCGTCAGCCACTCGGCCACTGCCTTGCGCCGAACCTTGCCGGTCGAAGTACGAGGCAGGTCGGGTTCGGGCCATACTACCCATCGGCGAAGACGCTGAAATTCCGCCAGCCGGGCGTTGGCATGTTCAATGGCAGCTTCGGCTTCTTTAGCCGTTCCGCGAAACGCAAGCACGGCGCAGGGTTCCGGCCCGGTAGAGGTCTCCATTGGCACCACAGCGCTCGCTCGCACGCCCGGCGACTGATCGATGGCAGCCTCGAGGTCCTCAGGGTGCAGGTTCAGGCCCGCCGCCGTCACAATCACTTCGCTTTTGCGGCCCAGAAAACGCAGTTCGCCGGTCGGCTGCATTTCGGCCAGGTCGCCCGTGGCCAGCCACTGGTCCTCACGCTGCTTGAGCACGCCACCCGACCATGTGGCCCCGGAAATGGCCGCGCCCCTCACCAGCACCTCGCCGTCCGGCCCCAGCTTCACTTCGCGCCCGGCAAGTGGTTTTCCAATCGTTCCTTGCGCCACATGGAATGGGTGGTTCAGCGTAATCAGCGCTGTGGTTTCCGTCATCCCATAACCCTGCACCACCACAAAGCCGACGGCATTCCAAAACTTTTCCAGCGGTCCCGGCAGTGCCCCGCCCCCTGAAATCAGCGCCCAGAATTTCAGTCCAAAGGCCCAGTGCACATCGCGGAAACGCCACCATCGCAGCAAGACGGGAACGCCGGTCGCTGTTCCCTTGGGGCCCTCGGCGCGTTCAGTGAGTCCCGGCAGCGCGGCCTCCAGGTGAGCCTTGAGCAGCGCATGCACGCGCGGCACTGCTGCCAGCACGGAGATGCGTTCTTTGCGGATCGTCTCAATCAGCCTCGGCGCCACCAGGCGGCTTTCGAAGTGAAGCTCAGCCCGGTAGATCGGCGGGACCCACAGCCCCATGGTCTGGCCGAAAACGTGGCTCAAGGGCAGCGTGTGCAAAATGCGTAGCGGATGGATCAGCCGTTCGTAACGCAGATAGGGCCGAGACGCATCTTCGATCGGTCCAACACTGGCCAGCACGTTGCCGTGCGTTATCACGATACCTTTCGGATCGCCCGTCGTGCCCGACGTGAACAGAATCTGCAGCGGGGTTTCAGACGAAAGCCCAGCAACCGGTCCAGCCTCTTCCGCAGGCAACTGCTCAAGCCAATCCTCGAACCAGATCCGCGGGAACCCTATCTCCGGGTGTCCCTTCCTCGCGATGCCATTGCCTTTGTCGCCAGGGTGGGGAGTCACATTATCCAACTGGCTCAGCAGGACCGCATCGCCCACCGCCAGCTTCGGGTTAACATCGGCCGCCACGCGCGCAGCGAATTCGGCGGTTCCGTGGGCATCCAATGGAACTGCCAGCACCCCGCGCAGCATGCACCCGTGGAATGCAGCAATCCACTCCGCGCTATTCTCGGCCCAGATCAGCACCCGGTCGCCCGGCCCAATGCCGCGCTGTGCCAGCAGTGCCGCAAAACGCCCTGCCAGCCGCGCAATCTCTCCGTAGGTCGTGACTCGCCGCCGGTTGCCCTGGTAACGGACCACCGCGACCTCGCGACCGTAGCGGTGGAAGTCGTCGAGGAGTGTAGCCAAATGGTCTCGCATGGGCGCTCCGGCAAGGTTCATGGTATTCGATGGGCGTGCGCCTATATCGGATGCGTTGTGACACTTTTATTTTCAACCGGATACAACAATCGAATCCGGGAGGCGATTTAGATTGGAATTGGAGGCAAGAATCGTTAATGCCGGTCACGACGCTCTACCGCCCCGTCGGCGAAAAGGAACTGGAGTTGATCCGCACCAGCGGCTGGCGGGCTTTTCCGCCGCGACTACCCGAACAGCCCATCTTCTACCCAGTCTTGAACGTAGACTATGCAACGAAAATCGCTCGAGAATGGAACACTCGCGACGGTGGGATAGGTTATGTTCTTCGCTTTGACGTTGAGACGGACTATCTCGCCCAGTTCCCGGTGCAGACCGCAGGCGCCCGCATTCATCAGGAGTACTGGATCCCCGCTGAAGAGCTAGTCGAGTTCAATCGCCACATCGTCGGTCTCATCGAAATCGTGAGCGAGTTTTGAAGCGTAGCTCCTGAGGAGAATTGTCCATCTGGTGGTTGCTCGTGGCATCCCTCGCACGACAGAGAGAACTCATGGTGCGGGCTCAAGCCTCGAAAGTCTGGCGAGCGCATCTCAAAGAAACAGCATTTTTCTCGATCTGCTTGGTTCGAGTCAGCGGAATTTCGGATCGTCTATCTATATTTCAGGAAATGAGATCAGTGCCGGTCGCGCAGATGGAAGAACCAAAACTTGCACACTGCCGTCTCGTGGGAGTAAAAATATTCAATCTTCCCTTAACACTGGGCAAACGGCTTTGAAGATCGAAGCTGTAGCTTCGGGAATTGTTGCCGAAAGCCTCGCAACCCACTTGGACGTCATTCACGCCAAAAAAGAGGGGTCCCCAATGAGCAATGTATCTATTTCCGGAAAACCGTCCGCTGCCGCAGAGAGCCGTAAGGATTCACAAACAGTCACCCCGCAAGGTGAGCCGATAGTACAAAAAATCTCTGGCGTCGTCACTGATCACCGCCCACTCTTCGAAGACGAACGCGGAGAACTGCAGGAGATCTACAATCCAGCGTGGGGCCTCCATCCGGATCCTTTGGTCTATGCCTATTTCGTTGGCATCCGGCCGGGTCAAGTTGAGGGATGGGTCGTCCACAGGCTTCAGGATGATCGGCTATTTATGATCCGGGGTGTCGTCCGCGTAGCGCTCTTCGACGACCGGTCCGAGTCTCCCACGTACGGTATGTTGAATGTGTTCGTAATAACCGAACGTAAGCGCGGAATATTGATTATCCCCAGGGGAGTCTTCCATGCCCTGAAGAATATCGGCAACGACGACGCTCATTTCATGAATCTTCCTACCCGAGCCTACAACCACAAAGACCCTGACAAGTACAGGCTCCCGCTCAAAAACGACTTCATTCCCTTTGCGTTCGACGACGGTCCCGCACAGTAGAGCCGGGTTTCAATATCGCATGATACTGCAGATTTCGCGCTGTGCAAGCTACTTGATCGTTACGGGTTCAGCTCCCAGCTATCGGAGAACTATTGCTCAATCTCAAAGATGCCGACGCGATGCCAAAAGTCACGGTGATTATCGCTGCCTATAACTGCAGTCACACGCTCAAGTGCGCTCTCACATCTCTCTGCAACCAGACCTACGGCGGCTTTGAGGCCTGGGTGGTGGGAGACTGCTGCACCGACGACAGCGAGCAGATCGTCGCTGGTTTCTGTGATCCACGGCTGAATTGGACCAATCTTCCGCAGCGGGTTGGCTCCCAAAGCGGTCCAAATAACGAAGGACTGCGGCGTGCGCGCGGAGAATACATCGCCTATCTCGGGCAAGACGACCTCTGGTTTCCATGGCATCTGAAAAGCCTGGTCACAACCATGGAGGAGACTAATGCCGATTTTGTGCATGCCATTGTCGCGCGGCTCCATCCCTTACGGCCTGCCGAAGCAGAAGGTGTACCAAATGGCAGACGTTCCTATGGATCGCGCTTTGTCCCGCCCTCAGGATGGATGCACAAACACAAGATTGTCGAAACCTGTGGTTTTTGGCCGCTCCCCGAAGATCTCATCGACGGTGTCGATTTTGTTTTTCAACGGCGCGTCTTTTTCGCGGGCTATCGGTTCGCAAGCACTGGCAAGGCCGGTGTCCTCAAGTTTCCTTCGCCCTATTGGAGAACCTACGCGCGTTCCAAAGATTTTCCACAGTCGGATTACATGAACAGAATGCAGCAGAACCCAGACGATCTCCACACCGCACTGCTCACGCAGCTTCTCATCGCTTCGGTTCAACGCAATGAGAACCTCGATATCTGGCCGTCGCTACGCATGTTGCTGAAGACAATTTACTGGCGAGGAATTGAATGGTACGGCATGGATGTCTGGCCGCTCTCGTCATATTTCAAGTGGAAGCAACGTCGTTGCCGGCGTCGCGTTGCTTCGCTTCGAGGACTCTCACCAATTTCCTCAAACGCTGCTCCTACGCCTACCGCAAAATCGGACATTAGGAACTGCGAAGCCACGCCATCCCCGCCCATTCGCTGACTCGCTTATTTGCCAGATTCGTGATCGCTCGGCCGCATTTCCTCTTCGCTTCCTATTCGCCTTAATCTACGTTATTCTAATGAGCATGCCGCCGCGCCGCCCCACTCCGGATGAAGCAGCAGATGCATTTTCATGTTTCCATCCGGTGACGACGGAGTGGTTTCGCGCCGTCTTCGATGCGCCCACCGCACCACAGCGGATGGGATGGCCGGTTATTGCGCGCGGCGAAAGCGCACTAATCCTGGCACCCACCGGTACTGGCAAAACTCTCACAGCTTTTCTCTGGTGTCTCGACCGCCTGATGCTTCAGCCCGCGCAGCCAGGAAAAACCCAGGGCTGCCGCATCGTCTATGTCTCACCGTTAAAGGCCCTGGCCGTCGACGTAGAGCGGAACCTGCGCTCACCGCTGGCCGGCATGGCCAACATGGCGCGGCGGCGGGGCGTACCTTTTCGCGAGCCGACCATCAGCGTGCGTACCGGCGACACTCCACAGCAAGAGCGCGCGCGGTTCGCCCGTCATCCAGCCGAGATTCTTATCACCACTCCGGAGTCGCTTTACCTGCTGCTCACATCACAGGCGTCTGAAGCCCTGCGCACCGTCGACACGGTAATCATCGACGAGATCCATGCCTTGGTTCCTACCAAGCGCGGCGCACACCTCGCGCTTTCCCTCGAGCGATTGGAAGCGCTGGCTAAGAGACGCCTGCAGCGCATCGGACTTTCCGCCACACAGCGCCCTCTTGAAGAAGTCGCCCGCTTCCTCGGCGGCGTCGAAACAGCGCATGACTCTCAACGAACTGAAGCTTTGAAAGGGCACGGCTTTAGCCGTGCCGAAAATGAAAAGCAAAGTGATGGGGCTTTAGCCCCTGAGGGATCGCCGGAAACTAACGAGGAACAGTCCTGGTCTTCCGACACCTCAGACCCGGCAACCCTCCGCTATCGACCCGTCACCATCGTCAACGCCAGCGCGCGCAAGCAGTTGAAGCTGCGCATCGAAGTTCCCGTCGAAGACATGGCACGTCTCGGCGAGCAGGAATATATCTCCAGCGGTCCGGCATCGCAGCCGCCGCGCCGGGTTTCCATCTGGAACGCGATTCATCCCCGCCTGCTCGAAATTATCCGCGCGCGCAACTCCACAATTCTGTTTGTCAACAGCCGTCAGGTCGCCGAGCGGCTCGCCGGAGCGTTGAATGAGCTGGCCGGCGAAGACATCGCCAGAGCGCATCACGGCTCATTGGCTGCCTCCCAGCGCTCCATCATCGAGGAGCAGTTAAAGGCCGGCCAAATTCGCGCCCTCTGCGCCACATCAACCCTGGAACTCGGCATCGACATGGGCGCCGTTGACCTCGTCATCCAGATTGAAGCTCCACCATCGGTGGCGAGCGGCATGCAGCGCATTGGCCGCGCCGGACACCATGTCGATGCAGTCAGCGAGGGCATTCTCTTTCCCAAATACCGCGCCGATCTAGTGGCATGCGCCGCCGTCACCCGCGCCATGCATGAAGGACACATCGAGTCCACGCGCTTCCCGCGCAACCCCCTCGATGTGCTCGCGCAGCAGTTAGTCGCGATCGTCGCGCACCCGCCCCACTTCGCTGTTCCGCGCAAGACGAGAGTCTTGAAGAGTACGCGCCGAGCGACATACCCAACTTCGGAACTCCAGTTTGGCGACCCGGATACTGCTGGCCCAGACGCAGAATTATCCAAACCAGAAGTCAGTGTCGACGCCCTCTTCGATCTCGTCCGCGGTGCCGCTCCATTCGGATCTCTGACTCGCTCGGCCTTCGACGGTGTACTCGATCTTCTCAGCGGCCGATACCCCTCGGACGAGTTTGCCGAATTGCGCCCGCGCCTCACCTGGGATCGAATTCGCAATATTGTGACTGCCCGCGATGGCGCTGCCCGTCTCGCCATCCTCAACGCAGGCACCATTCCCGACCGCGGCCTTTACGGCGTCTTTCTTGCTTACAGCGAAGGAAAAGCCGTGCGCGTCGGCGAACTCGACGAGGAGATGGTGTTCGAATCGCACTCCAATGAGACCTTCATCCTGGGCGCTTCCACTTGGCGCATTGTAGAGATCACACACGACCGCGTACTGGTAGTCCCTGCTCCCGGCGAGCCCGGGAAAATGCCCTTCTGGAAAGGCGATGGCCCTGGACGACCGCTCGAATTCGGGCGCCGCATCGGAGAGTTAGTCCGCGAACTGCGAGCGCTGCCGAGGCCCGCAGCCCTCACGCGCCTCGTTACTGAGCACGATCTCGACCCCGGCGCGGCAGAGAATCTGATGCAGTTTCTCGCCGATCAGGAAGCAGCCACCGGCTCTGTGCCCGATGATCGCACCGTGGTCATCGAGCGTTGTCGCGATGAGCTTGGAGATTGGCGTGTCTGCGTGCTCACGCCATTCGGCAGCCGCATTCATATTCCCTGGGCCATGGCTGTCAGCGCTCGCATCCGCGCCGCAGGCGGACCTGAAGTCGAAACGCTGTGGGGCGACGACGGATTCGTGTTGCGCTTTCCCGATACGGATGAGCCACCGGACCCCGACTGGTTCCTTGTTGAATCCGCCGAAGCCATGACGCTGGTGCTTCGCCAGCTAGGCACAACGGCGTTGTTCGCCGGTCGTTTCCGCGAGGCCGCCGGTCGCGCCTTGCTCCTTCCACGCCGCCGTGCCGATGCGCGCTCGCCGCTCTGGCAATTGCGCAAGCGTTCTTACGATCTGTTGCGTGTGGCTGCGCGCTATCCATCTTTTCCGCTGCTTCTCGAGGCATATCGCGAGTGCCTGCGCGATGTATTTGATATGCCCGCACTGATTGAAACACTGCAGGCGATTGAGCAACGTGAATTGCGCGTGCATGTCGTCGAAACGCAAAAACCCTCGCCGTTCGCCTCATCGCTGCTCTTCAGTTACGTCGCGAATTTCCTCTACGATGGCGATGCGCCGTTAGCCGAGCGCCGCGCGCAGGCGCTCACCATCGACCAGGACCAGTTGCGCGAGTTGCTGGGCGAAGCCGATCTGCGCGAACTGCTCGACGCGAATGCCATTGACGATGTGGAGCAGATTGCTCAGTGTCTGCCCGAAGAATATCGTGCGCGTTCCGCAGATGGCATTCACGATCTTTGCTTGCGCCTTGGTGATTTATCGAGGGCCGAAATCGCTCGTCGTGTTTCCGATGCAGCGTTGCTCCAATTGATTGATCGACTCGTACGATCGCGCCGTCTCCTTGAGCTGCGCATTGACGGCGAGCACCGATTGGTTGCGGCTGAAGACGCGGCCCGCTATCGCGACGGCCTTGGAATTCCGTTGCCCCCAGGACTAGCCTCGGCACTCCTGGAGCAGGTGGCCCACCCTGTGTTGGAGCTCGTCCGCCGCTATGCGCGTACACATGGGCCATTCACGCTTCGCGAAGTCGCCGACCGTTTTGCTCTCGATACCGTTGCGGTTGAGGATGTACTTCGCCAGCTTGCCCAGGAAGGCCGTGTCCTTGAAGGCGGTTTTCGTCCCGGCGGCCTTCATCGTGAATGGTGCGATGCGGAAATGCTGCGTCTCATTCGCCGCAAGTCGCTGGCCAAGTTGCGCCGCGAAGTCGAGCCGGTTGAGCGGCACACCCTGGCTCGCTTTCTTACCCACTGGCAGGGCATCCTTGCGCCACGCCGGGGCGGCCATGGAAATCTCGACGGAATTCTTGACGCCATCGAGAGTTTGCAGGGAGCCCCTCTGCCTGCCTCGCTCATTGAGTCGTCCATCCTCCCAGCGCGCATTGCCGAGTACGCACCAGCGGGCCTCGATACATTGATTGCGGCCGGCGAAATAACATGGGCGGGCGTGGAGCCGATAGGCGAGCGCGATGGACGCATCGCATTATTTCTCGCGGATAAGATCCCGTTGCTGGCGCAACAGCGTCCGCAGGCTGAGCCGCTGACAGAGCGCGAAGAAAAGCTCGTAGCAGTCCTTCAGTCCACCGGAGCGAGCTTCTTTGACGCTCTTCATCAGGCTGTAGGCGGCGGGTATCCCGGCGAGACGATCGAGGCGCTGTGGAGCCTGGTCTGGCGCGGTCTTGTCACCAACGATTCGCTCCACGCCTTGCGGGCCTATATCGCCCGCCCGGAGAACGCGCGCACGCCGCGCCGGTTGCAGACGGGAGTTGTTTTCCGTTCGCGCAAAACCACGCCTCCGACGGCACAAGGCCGCTGGTCGCTTTTACCCCTGCGTCCGCAGAAGGGAGGCGAAGGTTCTCCCACAGCCACCGAAGCGAGCCATGCGCTTGCCCTGCAGTTGCTCAATCGCTACGGCGTTGTGCTCCGCGAATCGGTCGCTGCGGAAAATGTTCCAGGCGGATTCAGCGCGGTCTATGACGTGCTCAAAGCTCTCGAAGAGAGTGGTCGCATCCGCCGTGGATACTTTGTGGCCGGCCTCGGGGCGACGCAATTTGCTCTGCCGGCTGCGGTAGATTTGCTGCGTCAATTGCGTAATGCGCCACCGCAGGAGAAACCGGAGTTTGTTCAGTTGGCCGCGACCGATCCCGCCAATCCCTATGGTTCCGTCCTGCGCTGGCCCGACCCGCCCATAGTTGAAGAGGACAGCGAATCTGCCCCGCGCTTACTCACCCGCGCCGCCTATGCCGAAGTGATTCTGCGCAATGGCCAGTTGGTTGCGTGGCTTCGTCGCGGCAATCCAAACTTGCTGGTGTTCTTGCCCACCGAGGAACCTGAGAGGTCGCAAGCTGCTTCCGGGCTTGCTCAATTTCTCTGTTCCCGTGGCCAGGAACGCATGCGGGGAGGCAACCATCAGGGCGTCCTCATTACTACCATCAACGGCCAGCCGGTCGCGGCGCACCCGATGGCGCGTTTCCTTATGGATGCTGGCTTTCATCCCGGTCCGCTCGGCATGCAACTGCGTCGCATTCTGCTCCCCGTGGGACAACATGATCACGAGCCGCATGCCGGCGAGGTGCAATAGCCCATGCCTGAAGGCGACACCATTTTCCGCACGGCACGCGCACTGAGCCGCGCGCTCATGGCCAAACCGCTGACGGGTTTCCAATCCACCTATCCGCTGCTCGCGCGATTCAATGACGACACGCCTCTTACCGGGCAAATAGTTGAGCAGGTGGAGTCGCGCGGTAAATGGCTGCTCATTCATTTTTCCGGCGGAGCAATTCTGGCTACTCATATGCTCATGAGCGGAAGTTGGCACATTTACAGGCCCGGGGAGAGATGGCAGCAATCGCGCATCAACATGCGCATCCTGCTTGAGAACAGCGACTACATCGCGGTAGGTTTTCGTGTACCGGTGGCCAAGATGTTACAACCACAGGAACTCGCGCGAGCAGCCCGGATTCCTGCACCCGCGATCGATATATTGAATGAAGAGTTTGACGCGGCCCAGGCGTTGCGGCGTCTGCTGATGCACAAAAACGAAGAGATCGCCGATGTACTTCTTCGCCAGGAGGTTTTGGCCGGAGTCGGCAACGTCTTCAAGTCGGAAATCTGTTTTGTTGCTGCGACCAACCCGTTCTGCAAGGTCGCCGCTCTAACCGAATCGAAGGCCAAAGCTCTAATCGCCACCGCACAAAAACTGGTTGCGGCCAATGTGCGGGAAGATTCAGGCGATACCATCGAGACCTATGGCGGTCGCAAACGGCGCACTACGCACGAATCTGATCCCGCTGCCAGCCTCTATGTCTACGGCCGCAACGGTGAGCCTTGCCGTATTTGCGGTGAGCCCATCCGCAGGCGCATTCAGGGCCCGGGTGCGCGTGTCACTTTCTGGTGTCAGCATTGCCAGCCGATGCCCGACGGAACGGTAGTCAACGAGTAAGAATTCCCTCGAATCAGTTCGCAGGTTTGCCGATCCCGAAGATTTTCTGCAGCAGGTTACGCTTGTCCGGCGGGTGGTCGCATGTATCGGTGGGCGCGGTACCGTTAAGAAAGGCTGCGTCGTAGTCGTCGGGGCAAGTCGCATCGCTCAGCAGGTTGGTGTTCTTGTCGAGACTGACAATCTGCACGCCATCGGGTGGCGAGAATTCGTGCGTGTCGGAGTACTGCGGCAGTAGCACCGCATTCTTCATGAATGCAGCCCAGATGGGTGCGGCGGCGTGTGCGCCTTCCAGCTTGATGTCGGTATAGTCGTCGTTACCCACCCACACAATGCAAAGCAGATTGCTGGTGAAGCCGGCGAACCATGCGTCATGATCTGTGCCGGTCTTGCCTGCGGCGGGAGAGAGAAACCCGAGGTTACGCACTCCGGCGCCGGTCCCGCAGTAATCGCGCCCTTCGATCACGCAGGGGTCCTGTCCGTTGCCATGCAAGACGGCTTCCATCATGTTAGTCGTGAGGTAGGCAACGCGGGGGTCCAGCACTTGTTTTGAGGTGGGCGTGAAATCGCTGATGATGTCCCCGGTGGGTGTGCGAATGCTGGCCAGCATCCAGGGGTTCAGGTGCAGGCCGTTGTTGGCAAACACGGTGTAGGCGCCTGACATGTCCAAGGGTGTGGCGTCGTAAGTGCCGATCGCCATGGACGGTGTCCCGCGCGCGTTTTTGATGCCGGCGTCGCGAGCCAGCGCGGCAACACGATCGAAACCGACCATGCTGGCCAGGCTGATCGTTGCGTTGTTGTCCGAGCGCATCAGCGCATAGCGGGCAGTGATCTGGCCGTAATACTCGCCCTTATAGTTGCGAGGCGTGTATACCTGGCTTCCCACGTCGTAGGTCGTCTGCTCGTCGCTGATCATGGTGACCGGCGAGAACAGTTTGGTTTGTCCCGGGAGCATTGTTCCTTCGACGGCTGTTGCAAAAGCCGAGGCATAGACGAATGGTTTGAAAATTGACCCCGTAGGCCGATTGGCAATTGCGTGATTCAACTGCGAGTTGCCATAGTTGCGCCCGCCCACCAGTGCCAGCACCTGGCCCGTATGAGGATTCAGTGCGACCAGTGCGACCTGTGGGTAGGTCCAGGTCTCGCCCGGCTTGTGGTGCCGGTGAAGCCGGTCGACCTGTTCGTCCACGGAGTGAATGGTGGAGTCGACGGCAGCAGATGCAACCCGCTGCAGGTCCGGATCAAGTGAGGTGTAAATGCGCAGGCCCTCGCGGTTGAAGTCGCGCTCGCCCAACTTCTGGTTCAGTTGATCGTGTACCAGGTCCACAAAGTAAGGGGCTTCACTTGCATCCACGCTCTGCGCTGAAAGATGTAACGGCTCGGTCTTTGCTCGCTCGGCCTGGTCCTTAGTGATCGCACCGGTCTCGACCATCGAATCGAGCACCAGATTGCGTCGCTCAATGGTGCGTTCAGGATGATGGAAAGGATTGAAGTAGCTGGGCCGCTGAATAATGCCGGCCAGGAACGCACACTCGGCAAGATCGAGTTGCCGTACATCCTTTCCGAAATAGACCTGCGAAGCCTCTCCGAATCCATTGATGGAGAAGCTGCCTCGCTGCCCAAGCGGGATC
>JBAWCO010000128.1:0-5373 GCA_049590315.1 Occallatibacter sp.
ATCACAGTCTTGCGCGTCGAATCTACGCCAAAACTAGGCGTCATCGTGCATGTAAGGATTGATGGCTTCCAATTCAAGAAATGCGATGGCGGTCCAGGGCCATCGACGATGGAACACGCTCCTTTCGCGAAGGCTGCGATCGACAAGAGTGTTTTACGACTGCTGAGAACCGAAACCAAGATCCCAGACTACCAAGACGGCTATGGCGATTGGCTGTCGCATTGTGGCGGCGTCTACACCATCAGAGTTGCTGAGATGCTAACGGCAACGAATGAGGCGTTCAAATCTGGTTCCGGCTGCCATTCATGATGAGTATTTGTGTCAATCTACTTCCTCCGGACATTCACATAGGGGATCTGAAGGTGATTCGCGCAAAAGGAGATTGAGTGTCTTCGCAAATTAGTAATGAGCGGCCGGCGGCCGATAAGGTATTAGTCGATATTGCGGACTATGCGCTTCAGTTTGAAGTTACGAGTGAGTTAGCTTACTCGACGGCTCAGTATTGCCTGATGGATACGCTGGGGTGCGGGCTGGAGGCGCTGGAGTATCCGGCGTGTACAAAGCTGCTGGGGCCTATTGTGCCGGGGACTGTGGTTCCGAACGGGGCAAAGGTGCCGGGGACGGCGCATCAGCTTGATCCGGTGCAGGCGGCGTTCAATATTGGCGCGATGATTCGCTGGCTGGACTTCAATGACACCTGGCTGGCGGCGGAGTGGGGACATCCTTCGGACAATCTGGGCGGGATTCTGGCTACGGCGGATTGGTTGTCGCGGACGGCGATTGCCGAGGGAAGACCGCCGCTGACGATGCGCGATGTTCTCACGGCGATGATCAAGGCGCACGAGATACAAGGATGCATTGCTCTCGAAAACTCATTCAACAAAGTTGGACTGGATCATGTGGTGCTGGTGAAGGTGGCGTCGACCGCGGTGGTGAGCCAGTTACTGGGATTGAATCGCGAACAGACGATCAACGCGCTTTCATTGGCGTGGGTGGATGGGCAGAGTTTGCGCACTTACCGTCATGCGCCGAATACGGGATCGCGGAAGAGCTGGGCTGCGGGGGATGCAACGAGCAGGGCGGTGCGGCTGGCGCTGATGGCGAAGGCGGGGGAGATGGGATACCCGTCGGTCCTAACTGCGAAGACGTGGGGATTCTACGATGTTTCATTCAAGGGGCAGGAGTTCAAGTTTCAGCGGAGTTATGGAAGTTATGTGATGGAGAACGTGCTGTTCAAGATCAGCTATCCGGCAGAGTTTCACGCGCAGACGGCGGTGGAAGCGGCGATGGCCGTGCATACGAAGCTGGCTGCGCGGGGACTGAACGCGGCTTCCATACGATCCATTCATCTGCGCACTCACGAAGCATGCTTGCGGATCATCGACAAGAAGGGACCGTTGGCCAATCCGGCAGATCGCGACCATTGCGTGCAGTACATGATTGCGGTGCCTCTGCTGTTTGGGCGGCTAACGGCTGCTGACTACGAAGATGCGGTGGCTCACGATCCGGTATGGGGCAAGCGCATTGATTTTGTGCGGGACTTGATCGAATGCGAAGAGGAGCCGCAGTTTACGCGCGATTATCACGACCCGGAGAAGCGGTCGATTGCGAACGCGCTACGCGTGGAATTGAACGATGGGACGGTGATAGAGGAGACGGTCGAATATCCGATCGGGCACAGGCGACGGCGCGAGGAGGGATTGCCGCTGCTGGTAGAGAAATTCAAGACCAACCTGCGGCGGCGGTACGACGAAGAACGACAGGCGCGAATTATCGAGGCTTCGCTCGATCGTGGGCGGCTTGAATCGATGGCGGTGCATGAGTACGTGGATCTTTACGCTATTTGAGGGCAGCTAGTGAAGCGGATGTTGCGATATACTCCGTTACGCAGCAGGAAAGAGAGAGTCGAATATGCGGCACAACGGACTTGTGAAGATGGCGGCGATGGGAATGATGGCCGCAGCGATGATAGCGGCGGCAATTGGACCAATGGCGGCAATGGCGCAGGGCGACACGGTTCTGAAGCCGGCGGATACACAGAAGCTATTGCCCGCGAGCGTTTTTTATCGCGCACAGTCGGCAACTACGCAGTTAAGGAATTCAGGCGGCGTGAAGTTTTCTGACGGATACCTGGTCTTGGCTACCCTGGTGGACACGAGCGGTTACTCAACCGATGTGGCATCGAAGTACCAGGCCTATTTCATCACCGAGGTTCCGATCAAGATTGGCGGGCAGAACCTGCCGGCGGGTGTATACGGTGTGGGATTTGTCGCGGACAAATTTGTGGTGACCGATGTGGGTGCGCACGATGTGCTGACGGTGAGCTCCGGCGAGGATGCGGGAATGAAACGGCCCATGCCACTTCAGGTGATGGCCGATCCGGCCGGCGGTTTCAGGCTCTATGCGCAACGGCGGTATGTGGTTTTCAGCCGATAGTTGAAGCGCAGTTGTCAGTGATCAGTTTTCAGTACCCAGGAAGCCCGGGTTCCCTGTCTGCAGGTTGCGAGACACTTGGGATCCGGGTTTCGTCTATTATTGACAGGTATTCACGCTTGCGGGGAATCGCGCCGCGGCACTATTCTTTTCTTACCGGTTGGCTCTTCCCTTGCCAGCTTGCCGGGCATCGCTCGATCGGGGTCAACACACAACAATTCACGGTAAACCTTTCGCGAACAATGGAGTAAACACCATGGCGCTGAAGTTGACGGTCAACAACGTGGCCACAACGGTGGACGTTTCACCGGACACGCCGCTGCTCTGGGTGTTGCGGGACGTGCTGAATTACAAGGGCACCAAGTACGGCTGCGGGATGGGCCTGTGCGGCGCGTGCACGGTGCTGCTGGATGGCAAGCCGGTTCGCTCGTGCATGACACGCATGAGCAGCGCGGCGGGGATGTCGATTACGACGATCGAAGGACTTTCGCCGGATGGACTGCACCCGGTGCAAGTGGCGTGGGAAGCGATCGATGTGCCGCAATGCGGCTATTGCCAGGCCGGGCAGATCATGTCGGCTGCGGCACTGCTGTCGCATACACCTCATCCCACGGATGCGGAGATCGACACGGCTATGAGCGGAAATATATGCCGCTGCGGGACGTATCCGCGGGTTCGCCAGGCCATCCATGAAGCAGCCAATGCAGGCCATAAAGCAGCCAATGCGGGTGCGGCAACTCAAAGCGAAGGAGGGTCCTCCGATGCGCGTAGATCGTAGATCATTTTTGCAATTGAGCGCCCTTGCGGGCGGCGGGTTTGCTTTGAATCTGTATCGCACTCCGCTGCTTGCGGCGCAGGGGCCCGGGAAGCCGCCTGAGCTGACGCCGCAGGCGTTCATCCAGATTGCGCCGGATGGTGTGGTGACCATCATGGCGCGCGCTTCGGAAACCGGCCAGGGTATGCGCAATATGCTGCCCATGCTGATTGCCGAGGAACTGGACGTCGAATGGAAAGACGTTCGAGTGCTGCAGGCCGATCTGAATGAGAAGAAATACGGGGAGCAATTTTCAGGCGGTTCCTCGAACACACCGCAAGGCTGGGAACCGATGCGGCGCGTGGGTGCAGCCGGCCGCGAGTTGCTGATGACTGCTGCGGCGCAAACCTGGGGCGTTCCGGTGGCAGAGTGTACGACACAACCCGGCCGCGTGGTGCGTCAGGGGTCTGACCTGGCGCTTCAAGCGACCTCGGGCGGCGCGCTGCAAGCGGGCTCGGGACGAGTACTGCATGCTGCCTCCGGGCGTTCAGCGGGGTACGGTGAACTGGCAGCCAAGGCCGCCGCGCTGCCGCCACCCGCGCTGAATAGCGTGAAGCTGAAATATCCGAAGGAGTACCGCATTATTGGGCACTCGCAAACGGGTGTGGATACACACTCGATTGTGACGGGCAAGCCGATCTTCGGCATCGATGTGACGGTGCCGGGGATGCTGTATGCGTCGATTGAGAAGGCTCCTGTTTTTGCAGGAAAAGTGAAGAGCGCAAACGTCGACCAGGTAAAGGCGCTGCCGGGGGTGCGGCACGTGCTGGTGATTGACGGCACGATTACGCCGGCGGCCTTGACGCCATGGGAACCGGGGATGGAGCCGGGCATTGCGATTGTGGCCGACACGTGGTGGCAGGCGCAGCAGGCGCGCAAACAACTCAAGGTCGATTGGGACCTGGGTCCAGCCGTATCGCAAAGCACGGAGGGATTCAAAAAGCGTGCCGCTGAATTGCTTGCAGCGCCGCCTGCGAACACGGTTCGCAAATACGGCGATGTGGACGGCGCGCTGAAGTCTTCGGCCAAGGTGGTTGAGGCGACGTATGAATTTCCGTTTATTGCACACGCGACGATGGAGCCGCAGGGCTGCACTGCGCATTGGAAAGACGGCAAGCTCGAGATGTGGACTACGAGTACGCTGCCTGGTAACGGCCAAGAGCTGATTGCGAAATCGCTCGGCATCAAGGAAAGCGACATTACTACGCACATGGTGCGCGGAGGCGGTAGCTTTGGGCGACGGCTGCAAAACGATTACGCCGTTGAGGCGGCATGGATTGCGAAACAGATTGATGCGCCGGTGAAGCTATTGTGGTCGCGCGAAGACGATATTGCGCACGATCCATTTCGTCCCGGTGGAACGATGGGCCTCAAAGGCGGGCTGGATGCGCAGGGTAAGCTCACCGTGTGGCGACAGCATTTTGTGACCTATGGCGATGGGAAACATGCGACTTCAGGCGGTGGCATTGGTGGGGAAGCGTACCCGGCGGATTTTCCGCCTGCTTACGCGATGTACACCTCAATGCAGCCGCTGACCCTGCGCACCGGAGCGTTGCGTGCGCCGGGCGACAATGCATACTGCTGGGTGGCGCAGTCGTTTCTGGATGAGCTGGCTCACGAGGCCGGGCGTGATCCGCTGGAGTTTCAACTCGAACTGTTGAGCAATAAGAAAGCAGCATGGAAGTCGAGCGAAGGTGATGCGGTAGGCGATCACGAGCCGACGGGGCCATCGGTTCTGATCCCCGAGCGATACAAGGGCGTTCTTGAGCTGGTTGCGGAGAAGTCTGGCTGGGCGAAACGCACGAAGGAGCCAGGACGCGGGATGGGACTTGCCGCGTGGTTCTGCCACCTGGGCTACTTTGCGGAAGTGGCGGACGTGAGTGTGGACGCGAGCAACAAGGTCACCGTTCATCAGGTGTGGGCGGCTGGGGATGTGGGCAGCCAGATCATCAATCCACAGGCGGCCGAGAGCATGGGTTACGGCGGCGTGATTGATGGGATGAGCGAGATGGCGCAGGAGATTACGCTGGTGGGTGGCAAGATACAGCAGACCAATTTCCATCAGCATCCGGTGCTGCGCATGAGGCAGATTCCGCCGATTGAAGTGTATTGGCGGAAGACGGATT
>JBAWCO010000129.1:0-1642 GCA_049590315.1 Occallatibacter sp.
ACTCAAGACCCCCTTCGCAATCAATCGAACGTTTAGGGCCCTGGGTTATTTCTCGCTGCTGAGATGAGATTTCCAGACCATCCCCTATTGGTCACGATTGACAGATTACCAGTGTAATCCGAAACGAGAACCAAAGTTGTAAATATCAGATCTTATGGTTACTTTTGGGTGACCAAAGTCACCGCTGCTTCCCCGGGATGGAAAGCGTCCGAGGGCAAACCGCAAGGCAGACGGTTCAACGCAGTCCTGTATGCAGGTAAGCCAGGAGCGCGGCCATCTGCTCCTGATCGAAGCGCCCAATAAACCCTGGCATCATCCCTTTGCCGGTAAGCACATTGTTTTCAACAGAAGCGTCCGTGGCCGGAGCGCCGCTGGGCAGGGTTTTGTGATCGAAAAGGCTGTGCAAATCCGGAGGGACCTTCTTCAGAGCCAGGTCGTTGTCCCGGTGGCAGTGAGCGCAGCGAACCTCGTACAGATGCTTCCCTTCCGCCTGCTGCGACGTCAACTCGGGTGCGGAGCGGCAGCCTGCCATGCTGCTCCCCAAGCCCACCGCAATCGCTGCCCCAAGCGTAACCAAAGGAATGGACAGCCAGACCGATGCAAACGACTTACGCATCCGCCTTCTTCGCAAACTGTCCGCTTACGTAGTCCCAGTTGAGCACCTGGAAGAACGCCTTCACGTATTCCGCGCGCACGTTTTTGTACTTCAGATAGTAAGCGTGCTCCCACACGTCCACACCCAGCACTGGCTTCAAGCCTGCGCTGATGGGGGCGTCCTGGTTTGGAGTGGTCTGGATCGCGACCGTCCCGTCCGGATACCTCACCAGCCAGGCCCATCCACTACCGAAGACTCCCGTCGCTGCCATGGTGAGCTTGTCCTGAAAGGTCGCCAGCGAGCCGAACTTCGCATCGATTGCCTTGGCCAACTCGCCAGCAGGCGCAGCCCCGCCTTTGCCCAGCGTCGGCCACCAAAAGGAGTGGTTGTAGTGGCCGCCGCCATTGTTACGCACCGGATTCAGCGCAGCTTCGGGAATGGTGCCGAGGCTCGTCAACAAATCCTCCACCGACTTGCCTGCCAGCTCAGGATGCGCGGCCATCGCGGCATTCAAATTGTTTACATACGCCTGGTGATGCTTGTCGTGGTGCAGGTGCATCGTCTCCGCATCAAAGTAAGGCTCCAGCGCGTCGTACGCATACGGCAGTGGCGGCAATTTGAACGGGCCAGCTGGCGCCGCGGGGGCAGGAGCAGCCTGCAGGAATGGAGATCCTTCGGCTCGTAGAGTTTCAGCGAGGGTGGCAACACTGGCGACAGCTCCGGCCACAGCACCCATCCGCATCAGGGCGGTTCTGCGACTCATCCGATTGGCGAGATTCATTGAGGTCATGAGATGAAGTTCCTCCGAGAATTTGTTGATGGGGGATAGCGGCGGCAGCGTGTTCCGCCAGCAGGAAGATTGCTCAATCAGTCTGAGCGGACCGGGCTTCAAGGTCAAGGGACCTCTCCCGTAAGACGGGACGCGAGCGACTTTGGCTTCATCCAGGTCCCTGCGAGACCGTATGCTGAATCCATGCAGCTTCCCTCTCTTACGCAAATTCGCGAAGCACAATCCGTTGTCTATCGCCACATGCCGCCCACGCCGCA
>JBAWCO010000130.1:0-14990 GCA_049590315.1 Occallatibacter sp.
ACTTCATTACGCCGAATGCCGCGGTGGCGGTGGCTGTGCTTTCGAAAGAACCGAAAGAAATCGCCGATGACATTATGAACATGACTGAGCCGGATAAGGATGCCCAGAGTGAGAAATGGAGCGAGGCTGAGGAGAAGCTGCAGATCAACTTCCGTGAGGATCTGGCGGCAAACCTGGGCGGCGAGTTCCTTCTGTCGCTGGATGGGCCGGTCCTCCCGACCCCTTCATGGAAGGCGGTGATTGAAGTACACGATTCGGCGCGCCTTGAGCAGACTCTCGAACGATTGACGGAGTCGATTCGCAACCTGACACAAGGCAACGCAGCGGCTCATGTGGTCGCAATCGAATCGAGCGATGCGGGCGGTCAGCAATTCTATTCGGTTCACGACCTCACGTCGGGCAACGTTGTGGCAGAGTACACATTTTCCGACGGCTACATGATCCTGGCTCCCAGTCGAGCTCTTCTGATGCAGGCGTTGCAGACTCACGCGAGTGGAGATTCCCTCGCTCGAGCAACAGCATTCAAGGCGCTCCTTCCAAAGGACGGCAATGACAACTACTCCGCCGTGGCTTACCAGAACCTGAACCCGGTATTGACTCCGCTGCTTTCGAATTTCAGTGGAGAGAGGGCGGACGCGCTTCGTCAGCTTGCCGTGGATGCCAGGCCGACGGCGATTTGCGCCTGGGGAAAAGAAAATCGCATCGAAGTAGCGAGCGACAGCCGGTTATTCGGATTTGATCTGTTGACGCTTGGAGCCTTGATAGATTCTGGGAACAAGCACGTCAACGCCAACGTAAAAGAGTGACATGAGCGTCATCGATCTTAATGGATTGGAAGTCCGGCTCGGGAATCGAATCGTACTCGACGGACTGACGGGATCGTTGCAAGGGCAGGCGATTGGCCTGCTCGGGCCTAATGGCGCCGGAAAGTCAACGCTGATTAACACGCTGCTGGGATTTCATTCGCCTTCGAAAGGGACTGCTCGCGTCTTTGGGCTTGACAGTCAGCGGGACAGGGCGCAAGTCCGCAGCGGCATCGGTTACATGCCGGAGAACGATTCCTTCATCGGGAATCTGAGCGGCGTCCGATTTGTTCGCTACATGGCTGAGCTTGCGGGCTTGCCTGCCGGTGAAGCATTGGAGCGCGCGCATGAGGCCCTCTTCTATGTGGGTCTTGGCGAGGTTCGATACCGGAAGGTGAATACCTATTCGCTTGGCATGAAGCAGCTCATCAAGCTGGCCCAGGCGCTGGCCCAAGGTCCGCGGCTGCTCATTTTGGATGAGCCCACCAACGGTCTTGACCCGATGGCCCGGCAGCGCATGATTCAACTCATCAAGGAAATTCGCAAGCAGGGCAGTGTGAGGCTGCTCATATCGTCGCATCTGCTCCGGGATATTGATGAAACCTGCGATGAGGTGTTGATTCTCAAAGGCGGACATATCGCCGCTCTTTGCAATATAGAAGAGGAGCGCCGCTCCAATCGGAGCTTCATGGAACTCGAAACCGTTGGCGCCACAGAGAAGTTTTCCGTTAGTATTCGGGGGCTTGGCTGCGAGTGCGCCTGCTTTCCAGGAGGGAGAATCAAGCTGGTGATTCCGGACAACGTTGAAGCGCGGGATCTTTACGTCATTGCTTCTGAGCAGGGAGTCCAAATCCGGCGCATGAACCGGCGTCGCGACTCGCTTGAAGATATCTTCCTCAGGGCGATGGATAACGAATCGGGGCGAACGGCTCATGTCAGTTTATAAGCATGTTTATCGCGCGTACGCCGGCAGGGTGACCCCGGTATGGACGCGTGCCTTTGTCATAGCACGGTATGGATTCGCGGAAGCCTGGTCCTCGAAGATCACGGTTGGGCTCTTCACCCTATGCCTGCTGCCCCCCATTGTTTTTCTGATCGGGATCTATCTCGCAAACAATCCGATTGCGCGAGCTATGATGGGAGGCGGAGGGCCACAGGGTCTTACCGTCAATGCGAAGTTCTTTCTCACCATGCTTCAAATCCAGTCATGGTTTGCGCTGGCCCTGGCATCCTGGATAGCGCCGCGATTGATCACGTTCGATCTTGCGGATAACGCGCTGCCGATCCTACTCAGCCATCCTATTTCGCGCTTCGGTTATGTGCTGGGTAAGTTCATCGCGCTTTTCGGATCGCTCTCTGTCGTAACCTGGGTTCCATGTCTCCTGCTTTTTGCGTACCAGGGGTATTCCTCCGCGCTGCCATGGGCCGGCGCAAATGTTCGTATCGCGGAAGGCCTTCTGGCAGGAACATTGATCTGGATACTAGTCCTTTCCATTCTCGGCCTTGCTTTGTCTTCATGGGTAAAGTGGAGAGTCGCAGCTACTGGAGCGATCTTTGCAGCGGTCTTTGTACCCGCAGGCGTGGGAGGCATTGTGACCGGAGTTCTGCGCACAAAGTGGGGCTTTTTGCTCAACGTTCCATTCATGATGTCGGAACTCTGGCATCGACTTCTCGGGGCTCCGGAGACTGCCAGGGAAGACTTCTTGCTGCCGACTGAGGCGATTGCAGTGATGCTCATTCTGTCCTGCATCATCTGCGTGGCGATGCTCAATGCACGCATCCGTGCTCGCGAGGTGGTCCGCGGATGAACGATCAGATCATCTTCGAGGATGTTTCCAAGTTTTATGGCGAGGTACTGGGCGTTAACCGCATCTCGCTCTCCATCCCGCCTGGAATTACGACGCTGGTAGGTCCCAACGGATCAGGGAAGACCACGCTCATGAACCTCATGTCGGGATTGGTTCAGCCGTCGAACGGCCGCATCTCAGTAATGGGATTCTCTCCTTCCAACTCGCCTGATCTGTTTCGCGTCCTTGGTTATTGCGCGCAATTCGATTCGTTTCCCCGCGGAATCACCGGATGGGATTTTATATTCGATAGCCTGATGCTTCACGGAATGAGCAAGACCGAAGCGGTTGAACTAACTCATGAGTCTCTGGAACGGGTGCAGCTTGGCGATGCGGCGGTAAGAAAGATTGCGGGATATAGCAAGGGCATGCGGCAGAAGGTCAGACTTGCGCAGGCGATTGCACATCATCCCAGAGTGCTGGTTCTTGACGAGCCTCTCAATGGATTGGATCCCATTGCTCGGGCTGAGTCCATTTCGCTCTTTCAAGAACTTGGCCGACTGGGAATGCATCTGCTGATCTCCAGTCACATTCTCGATGAGGTAGACCGCATCTCAGATCGCGTTGTCCTCATCGCGGGCGGATACCTGGTGGCGGAAGGAAGCATTCAGCAGGTCAGACAGGAAGTGCGCGAAAAGCCCATGCAGGTTCTCATTCGTTGCGATCAGCCGGCGGTGCTGGCGGCAAGGATGTTCTCTGTGAACCATTGCGTTGAGGCGAGATTAAATGCGGATGGAAGAGGCGTATTTCTTCGCACTGGGGATATAGACCAGTTCTATTCGATGCTCAATGGAATTGTGGCGGAGGGGCTCGTCAAGGTTGAGTCTGTGGCCCCAGCCGATGATGACGCAAGCGCCATCTATCAGTATCTGATCGGGTCGGATGGGAGCGTGTCGTGATGATCGAGACAATGGGCAACTTTCTTAACCATCTGGCACGACAGCCCTGGGGCATGTGGTGGATACAGGCGCGGCACCTGATTCGGATAGAAGTTAAAAGGAATCTTTTGTCGTGGAGAGCGGGTTGGATATACTTCCTCGCTTTCATTCCCACACTTATCATCTTCATTCACTCGACATTCGAAAGCCACAATCCATCCTGGATGAGCGACGACACCAATGTTCTGGCGGGAGTCGTTCAGCTTTACTACATTCGGCTCGGAGTCTTCTTTGGCTGCCTGGGCATTTTCTCCCGCCTGATTCGTGGGGAGATGATCGAGCGCAGCTTGCACTTCTACCTTCTGTCCCCGGTCAGGCGCGAGTTACTGCTGCTGTGCAAATTTGTGGCGGGATCCATCGGCGCAGTGGTTCTGTTTGGAAGCGCAATGCTCGCCGATTTCGCGCTGATGTATGCCGGCTTTGGCGCTGCCGGAGGAGACTATGTCTTCAACGGTCCGGGCCTCGGTCAACTGGAAGCTTATCTTGAGATCATCGTGCTGGCGTGCCTCGGGTATGGGGCGGTATTTCTTCTGCTGAGCATGATGTTCAGAAATCCCACTCCAGCCGCAATGGTGTTCCTTGGTTGGGAGGCGATCAATCCGGTTCTGCCTTCGCTGCTCCAAAAGCTCAGTGTTGCTTCCTATTTGCGCCATCTTATGCCGGTCAGTGTCTCCGCCCAAGGCATCTTCGCGCTCTTGACGGTTGAAACTGAACCAGTGCCCGCCTGGGCCGCGATTCTGGGTTTGCTGCTGTTGATCATTGCCGTGTTGCTTTACTCCTGCTATCGGATGCGTACGCTCGAGATCAGGTACACGACCGAATAGACGGGCGGAAGCAGGATCGCGGGAGATGCTACTTAAAAGCAAGATGTTTTCATCCAAACGTACGCGAAGTTTGTTGTTGACCGCTGAGTGATCGAGGAACAAATCGTTACTGAACTGACAGCGCCATCGGGCCAGCAGAGTCCCTATTGATTTTTTGGCGCCAGTACAGGTGCACGGAGAGGGCTGGTCTCAATCTCGATGCGAGTGTTTCGTGGAAAAACCACATTGCGTCCGGGATGAAGAAAGTTCTCATAGAAAGAGAGCGCCGCTGCATAGTAACCGATGCCAGCGGCCAGATTACGGCTTCCGGCTGCGACGCCGACAACACGCCCAACCAAGCCAAATCCATTGGAGGCGACGCCTGCCTGAGCGGTGAAGTTGCCATCCTCATCTAGAGCGCGGCCAGCCAACACGGTCAACAGCAGCGGCGCGATGACGCTGGACTGGTTTCGGGGAGAGATGGTTCCCTCGGCGTCAAGCGAAAGGCTTTGGTGACTTGCGGCGTCGGCCCCGGCGAGCGATCCCTCAACTGGGCGGTTAGTGCCCTCGGGGAAGCGTACTTCCTGAAAGGTGAAGCGGAGTTTGCCGTTGCGACCCAACGAGCGGGCAGCTTTGGCTGTAGTCACCTTACCAATGAGCACCGAACTCTGCGGAACCACCAACTGGCGATCCTTATCGAACACCGGCTCGACTACAACGGCTTGAACGGGATCGCCGGGCTTTGCAGAGGCGGAGGATAAGTCGGCAGTCAGCAGCGCATTTACGGGCCAAGTTTCGGGCCTGGCGGAAGCTTTCGATGCGGACTGCAACGAAGGCAAAATTGTGGATGCCGAATCCGACAGCGGCAGCGGCTCCTTCAGCTCTGTGGACCACGTAGTCTTTGCTTCAATGCGTTCAGGATGGTAGGGCAATTGGTGATAGAGCAACTGCAAAGCCCGGTCGCCAAGCCCAGGCGAAGTGAAGTAGACCACGCGATCGTGCAGCTGGCTCTTTGCCTGATTCCAATAACGAGAGAAGACGGACTGACGGGGAGTAACTCCGGGAGCATAAAGATGAACGACAGGCGAGCCGACTGCGGCTCCGCTGGTGGCGATTACAACGGGACCGCCAGGGAGCATCAGTTGGTTGAATTGAACATCGGCCACATGGAATGGAGTGAAATCCCCTCGAAGCCGTGCGTGCCAGCGCGTGGCCTTGTCCGGCCGCAGAGTGACAACCCTTCCCTGGACTTGTGTGTTCTGAGGGACCACCAGCCTTCCGCCGGCAAACACTGGAAAGACCAGCCGCCCCTCGATTGCTTCTCCGGCTTTCATGGGATAGTGCCGGACAATCTCTACCTGGAGGTTGGTTCCTGCTGGAAGCGTGGCCCCGACCGGCGGCGATGCAGGATTGGCATCGCTGGAAGTGGTTGCAGGGGGTTTCGATTCGGGTTCGGAAGGGGGATGACGTTGCAAGGTTTGCGCAGTCAACGGAGGAGCAACCAGCGGTGGGACAAAAAGTAGCAAGAAGGTTTTACGAAGGATCTCAATTGGGCGCATGTAGAAAGCTCCTGATTAGATACGAGTGCCCATATAGAGACGGATCAGAACCGCACTCGGCACCATTCGGAAAAGACATAGCAGTGTCGAGTGCGGTGCGCGCGAGCCCTTAAGAGTGCTTGTGAAACCAGCTTCATGGAGCTACGTTGCCAGCAAGTGTCAGATCGATATCTACTTCTTTTGCGACTTTTAGAATGAAGATGCTCGGGTCTTTCAGGCCCCACTGAACATAGGGAACAGTGAAGTGAGTCTTGGCAGTAAGGCTGGTACCGTCGATATGAATCTGCATCGGCACGGTGAGGTCGTGCGGAGTTCCATGCAGGGTGAAAACACCCGTCACCTGAATGGTGGAGTCACCGGAAGGCGCGATGGTTCCCTGATAGCTTTTGGGCGCGAATGTCACTTCAGCAAAGTGCGGAACGTCCAGCACATCCGAATTCATCTTCTTGTCGCGCCCCGAATCGCCGCTGTTGCCGCTGCCGGCCGCGACCACTACGGCGCCGGAGATCTTCATGGCGCCTGGGTCGAAGTCAACTGTGCCGCTCTGCACATGAAAGGTCCCATTCACATGGTGTCCGGTGCCTGCGAGTGAAAATGCAACCTGGCTTGAATCCGGTGCGACGGTAAAGACTCGATGCTGTGCGAAGGCAAGAGGCGCAATCAGCAATGGAAGCGAAATGATGAGCGAATGGATGCCGGTCTTCATGGTTCTTCTCCAATGAGGAATAGGTTCTTTGTTTAGGACGGGCTGTGCGATGCTTTGCGACAACCATAGGCTGATGGAAGCAATCTGTTGGTCGGACAGGTACTCGTGCCCGGGCATATCGGTTGCAGGAATTCCAAACTTGGATATTTGCGCGATGCGATTTATTCGCCGATCGCTGGAATCGGTAACCGGCAGGTCAAGAAGCGGTCCGACCGCAAAGTCGGTTGGAGGCCGCTTGAAGCTGGTCTGCCATGTGCGGTGCGTACGTCCGTTTGCGTTGTGACAGGTTGCACAGTGATGCTGAAAGAGCGACTCGCCGTCTTTTGGGTTTGCATTGCGGAATGCTGAGGGAGAAAGATGCCACGCTCTTTCCGCAGCCAGATGATCCACGGCGCCCGGCCCCTTCAAACTTTCGATGTAACTCAACAGGTCGTCGCCGCGCTCATCGCGAAACAAAAAAGCGAACGAAGGCATGATTGAAGCGCTGCTGACTTCTGCGGGATCATAGAAGTGCGCCTTGAGCCACAGCGGCGAGCGGCGGTCACCAACTTCAGCAAGATCAGGTCCCTGACGGCGGTTCCCAATCAGTGGCGGACGCTGGCTCCGGAGTTCTTGCAGCGATTCTACGGGTCCCCACATCAGAACGTCTGGCGTGTTCGGACGGACATATTGCGAGTGGCAGTGGATGCAGCCCTCAGAGATGTACACTTGCCTGCCTCGCTCAACTTGCGTGAGTTGCGACGATGCGTCTCCGGCTTGGACGATGCGTTCAACACAGAAGGCGGCAAGCAGAACAACCGCAGTAACCGCGACCTCGCGCTTTCGCTGCATTAGCAATTTGAGAAGCGATGGCAGCAGGACCGCGCATCCAGCAGCGAGCACAAAGATTGGGGGCACATGGCCGAGGTTCTGGCCCATACCAATTCCCATGGCAGAGCCGGTCCATCCCGCGATGGCATAGATCCAGCCTGCCCGGCGGCCACGTTCTGCCATCGAAGACGCCGGTGCAATCAGCGAGGGATACGCGACGAGAGCCACTGAGTAAAGCGAGACGCCGATGGGATAGAAGACGGAGGCTAGCATGAGACGATTCGGGTCAAGCAGGAGCAGGCAGGCGAAACCCAACGCGAGAAATGCGGTCGAGAGCACGAAGGAGAGACCTCGGCGATGCAGCAGCCATCCACTCGCGAGCGCTGCAGCGAGATGCAACAGACCATTTGTCCAGAGGTGGGGCGAGCCTTCCCACGTGCCGCCCTTCAAAGCCGGTGTGCTCTGAATGATGAAGAAGGCGGCAGAGTCGAGCCAAACAAGCGCGGTGAATCCGGCGAGAACGAAAAGAAAGGAGCGGTCGGAGTGCTGCTGGACGTTCGTCTGCGGACGCAGCGCGGGCGAATGACGCAAGGCAGCTCCGATTCCGGCGAGGCAGAGGATCGCAGCGGTCTCCGCCTGGGTCTCCGGTGAGGCTGTAAACAAGGGTGGAAAATTGCAGATCAGATAACCGATGCCAGTCCCAAGCCCAACCTTGAAGAGCGGATTCCGAGCGCCCGTCCATTGACGCAGATCAGTGGCCAGCGTAACAGCGAGAAGTCCTAGTCCTGCGCCGATAAGGAACGAAACAGCGATGCTGGACGCGGGTCCAAGCGGAAGCAATGTAAGAAGTGCCGCTGCGCCTGAAACAATGAGGCCCGCGCGAATTCGCAATCGGGGAGACGGGAAAAACTTCAACCGTGGTGCGAGCAGGCTGAGAAGGATTCCTCCGACGGCCATGGAGGCCATGGTCGCTTTCAGATATGTGTCTGCGAGACCGAGATTCGCAAGCCGATGAACAAACGCGAACTGAGCAAAAATCAGTAAATAAACATAGGTGATGGCGACAAGGACGACGCCTTGCCATCCCGAGTTGCGTGAATCACTGTGCCGCATGACGAAGCCAGCCTTTGCGCATGCCAATGGCCTGAATCAGGACGCAGACACCGTCTGAAACCGCGACGGTGAACCAGCCGGCTTCGAGCGTGCTGGCCAGGATCTGCGATACGACGAAGATTGCAACGCCGCTTCGAGTGAATGCGGTGAGGAGCCATACCATTTCAAGCTTTGCTCCAGAACCGCCGCAAGCAATGAGCCATGCGCCGTAGAGACAAGACAGGCCTACGGAAAACACGAAGGCGCCTATGAACGACAGAAATGGGAGTGCATCGGATGGCGCGTGCAGATGCATGAGCCGCAGCGTGAAAGCCGGGGTGACGACGAGCAGTGCGCCTGTGGAAGTATCTGAAATGCCAATCAGCACCTGATAGCCAAGCAGGATAGGACGGTTCATGCGATCTTCTCCCGAGGAACTTCAGTGAAAGTCAGGGCTGGTTCACGAAGCAGCGTTGAGGCATCGACGAACCAGTCAAGCGAGGCAAGGAGCATCAGGATTCCGGTGACGAGTCGGAGGGAATAAAGGATGTTGCGTGCAATTCCCGGCACAATGGTGAAGGTGGGATCAAAACCTTCACGCCAGCCGGCGATGGTCACTACGACGACATACGCGATGACGCCGCCGTTCCATGAATAAAAGGACCGCGCACGATTGAAGATCCAACCACCCTCGCCGAGAAGTTGCACCATGACGAAAATGATGAGGCTCGACGTAAATCCCGCCATGGCGACGAAGGAATGACCAACGAGGCCGTCAGTGAATTTGAAGTGATCGAGGACTCCGGGAAGAAAGAAGACCCAACCGGTAATGATCAAAGCGGCCCACCACCAGAGGAAAGCCGATCGCCAGCGGCGAGTGTTCGAGTGCCACGCGAAGGCAGCGTAGTAAGCGGGGGTAAGTGGCAGCCACACCAAAAGGCTGCCCAAGCTAAGGAACTGCGCAGGCTGATAATGGCTGACGTCGGCGCGACCCAAGACGACGCAGAGAATTGACTCCGCAGCCAAAACGATCCAAGCGATGATGATGGACCTGGACTTTCTTGGTATTCGCCGTGCAAGTCCGAAGGGAAGCATCAGCAAGATAGCCACAATGGCCAGCGAGGATTCCAATTGGCTTGCACCTGTCGGGCCACCGGTATCGGGGTTCACTGGAGGATAAGTGTTTGGACTTGAGGCGATGTAGATGACGAATGGGACGGCCAGCAGTGTCACAAGTCCAACGAGCCGGGCCGCTCTGGCAGCCCAAGTAACATTTGCAGAATCGCTCCAGTTCGCAATGAGAGCAAAGGCCAGAAGCAGCCACAGCATCAGAAGCGCACCTGGAAACAGAATGCGCGCGAAGCCGCTCCAGTCAAGAAAGAGCTTGCCGCTGGAGTGACCCGACAACCAGGAGAATACTCCGACGCCGAGCGCCGCGGACCATACCCAAAGTACGGGCCTGCACCACTTCGCGGTCGATCCGCGATCAGCACCGTAAGCCCTGAAAAGAAAGCCCACCAGGGGAAGGCTGGTCCAGCCGTAGAGTTCCAGGTTCATGTGCGCCATCATCCAGCGGCCGTATGTCCACTCGCCCAATTGCGAGTTCAGCGCGGGAATGAGCAGTAGAATCGCGATCAAGACTCCTATGGCATTTGCAGACACAAGCCAGAAGAGACTGTGCCATGCGGCATTGGCGACGGCCCGAGGTTCATGGCGCAGCAATTGCATCTCATCGAGCGTATGCATGTTCACGAATCTTTCCGTCGTGCATTTCCACAAGGCGATCGCAGCGCGCGGCAAGGCTGCGATCGTGCGTAGCCATCAGAAGAGTTGTGCCCTCGGTAGCCACCAACTCGAGCAAGAGGTCGAAGACAGCGTTGCTGGATTGCTCATCGAGTGAGCCGGTCGGTTCGTCGGCCAGCAGGATCTTGGGCCGGTTCATGAGTGCGCGACAAAGCGCGGTACGCTGACGCTCGCCGCCGGAGAGTTTCTGAATGCGGTGGTCAAGCCGATGGGTGAGCCCGGTGCGGTCCGCGAGCTCTCGTAGGCGCGTCATAGCGGTTCGGCGGTCTGTCCCTGCGGCAACGGTGGGGATGAGACAATTCTCCGCGAGCGTCAGATCAGGAATCAGGTTGTGCAGTTGAAAAACAAAACCAATCTCATGCCGCAGAAGCCGCAGAAAGTTGGAGTGCCGATTGATCTCGGCCCCGTTGACCCAAACCCTTCCCTGATCCGGAACGTCCAGTCCTGCGAATAAATGCAAAAGAGTGCTTTTGCCACAGCCGGACGGTCCACAGAGAGCCACTGTACGACCTTCGAAACAACCAATATCTACGCCCTTGAGAACCGTAACTGTCCCGTCGTCGTAGCTCTTCCACAGGTCTGCGGCGCGCAGAACGATGCGCCGGGTTCCATCGACTTCCAAGGTCGCCTTCATTCGAATCGAAGCGCCTCCACCGCACGGATCCGCATGGCATAGAGGGCCGGATACAGAGCGCCCGCAACGCCAGTAAGCAATGCCAGCAGGAGTACGACCATCATGAGCAACGGATGAAGGCTTGTGTCCACATATCCGTCAAGAGCGGGAATCATCTTTAGCGCATAAAGGAAGCAGCTTCCGACCAGCAGTCCAAACATTGCGCCAGAAAGCGAAACAACGGCGGACTCACCGAAGATCACTGCACCAATCTGCACATGAGAAAATCCCGTGACGCGGAGAATGGCGACTTCGCGAATCCGCATAAACACTGACATGATCATGGTATTTGCAACACCAAGACCCCCAAGCAGGAGGCCGCAACCACCTACAGCCCATGCCGTGGCCTTGAGAATTCTGAATTGGGAATAAGAACGTGTAAACTCGGCGTCGTCAAGCGCGATCAGGTTCGGATACTTCGCTTTGACCATGCCCTTGAAGGTGGCGGCATCGTCTTTGTTGCGCAGCTTAATCGTGATGACGGAGGAAGTTCCTTCTTTGTGAAAAAAGGACTGCGCGGATGCGAGCGGCATGAAGACCCCACCATCTTCAAAGCCATTGGCAGTTTTCAGGATGCCGATGACGTGAAAGGTCGCATGACCAATCTGCACGTTGCTATTGAGAGCGGCAGAGAGAAAGTTCGCGGCACGCTCGCCTAATACGACGTCGTCTGCATGTTGCGCAAAGCTGCCGCGGTTGCCTTGGAGCCACGTGGCCTTCTGGACTCGCGCATCCGCGGGCGTCACTCCGAAGCAGGTGATAATCGGGTGGCCCGCGCTGGAGACGATTCCGAACAGAACCGGATTCGCGTGCGCGACCATCTGCCAATTGGCAATCTGTTCCGCTGCGTCTGCTGGAACATTGCTGAAAAAGAGGTCGGAAACATCCCGCTCGAAGACGATGATCTCGCTGTCGTTCGAGAGGATACTTGAGAACATGCCAATCGCGCCTTGCAGTATGGTCACCACGGTTAACATGGCGGCCACACTGAAGGCGATGCCAGCCACGCTTATCAAGGAGCGGATTCGATGCCGGCGCAGATTGGTGACTATCAGCTTCAAGAAGATCATGGCGTGACTTTCTCCACCAACGCGCATGAGTTTCGCATCACCCGAGCAAGTTCCTGTTGGAGTTCGCCGCGTAACCTCTCCAGGAAGTCGAGCTCAGGTCGCGAACGAAGAAGGCTGCGCAGCGCTCTGTCTCCGAGGTCAATGAATCGTGTGAGGCGCTGAACGGCACCTCGGATTCCGATGACCGCCGCGATGTTGGGATGGCCGAGCAGTGCATCGCGGTCTGGAGTTTTTCCAGTTTGCCCTGCGCTCTGAACCACATCTTTGAGGTCATCGACGATTTGATAACCAAGACCCCAGAATATTGAGATCCTTTCGATCTGCTGGAGTTCGCGGGTGGAAGCAGCTCCGAGCATGGCCGGTAAAGCCAGAGTCAGGTGAATCAGGGAAACCGTTTTGCCGCGAGCAATGTGTTCGGTTGTGTGGCGAGTCTGGGGCAGCCTTGAGTAGTGAAGATCGAGGCTTTGTCCATTAAGCACACCTCCCACGCCGAGACTGTGTTCGATGAAGGCCAGCGCCTGCATTTGTCTATGCTGTGGGCAACCGGAAACAGCTTGCCACGTCAGCGCATAGGCACGATTGATCAAGGCTAGTGCGGTGAGGATGGCACCCTCTTCGCCAAACATGAGATGCGTGCAAGGGGCGCCGCGGCGTTCCAGTGCATTGTCCATGCATGGCAGATCGTCAAATAGAAGAGAGGCGGTGTGAAAGTATTCGAGTGCAACGGCGAGCTGCTGTGCTTGAATTGTGCTGAGACCGTACGCAGTTGCCATTTGAAAGACCAACCTGGGGCGGACAAGGCTTCCGGGGTTGTCAAGTACGTGGCGGAGCGCATCTTCAAAGTCAGGATCGAGAGCCTCCGGCAGCAACAGTCCCGCGCTAAACGCATCTGCAAAGGGCTTGGCGTCCAATGATTCCATAGATTCTATTGCTGGCACTTTAGTCCTCGTCATCTTTGGATCGTTGAGAATCGTTCTGGCGCCGGGAGAATTCACCTGCGCTCTTTCACACCAACCTCAGATTTCAATCTTCTGCTTGAGACGAGGGCAAAGTCCTTTGGAGAGCACGTTCGCTGGTATGTTTCGATGACACTTTGTTCATCTACTTGGCTCTGTTTTCGAGCATAGCGAATGAACGTGACGGACAGCGAACGCGATCATGACAAATTGTTCATGTTGGCACTATCAAACTGCTTATACGGCGCAGATTCATCGCCATTATCGAGTGCGAGGCAGTTCCGCAACGGATGAACTAATATATCCAGTTATGCGACTTCTACTTGTTGAAGACGAACTCGACATACAGAGCTTCCTGAAGCGCTCACTCGAAGAGGCTGGGTACCAGGTAGAAGCTGCGGCGGACGGCAAGACTGCAGAACGTCTTGCGATCGACGGAGCTTTCGACATCTTGATTGTGGATCTTGGACTGCCAGATCAAGACGGAATCACCTTAATCCTGCACATGCGTCAACTTGGTGTGAGAGCCCCCGTTTTGATCCTGTCGGCACGCCGATCGGTAGATGACAGAGTGCGCGGCCTGGAACAAGGCGGAGACGATTACCTAACCAAGCCGTTCGCGATGGCGGAGTTACTAGCGAGGCTTCGCAATCTCCTCAAGAGAAATAGCCCTCCCGGCAACGAGGCAACTCGATTGCGGGTTCTCGATCTTGAGTTGGATCTACTTCGCCGCGAGGCTTCGCGATCTGGCCAGATGCTGCAATTGACCCCGCAGGAGTTCGTACTTCTCGAGTATTTTTGCCGGAATGCTGGCCGCGTGGTCACCCGCTCAATGATTCTCGATCAGGTTTGGGGGATGCGGATCCACCCAGATACGAACGTAGTGGATGTTCACATCTACCGCCTGCGCGGAAAGGTGGATGGCAACGGACAACAGCCGCTGATTCGAACGCTGCGAGGTGTGGGCTATGTTCTCAAAGACCGGTAAGACGAAGTTGCGGAGTGCCGCGTGGCGAATTTCGTTTTGGGCTACCTTGGCTTTCGCCTTTGGAACCGTGATTGTCTTCGTCTTTCTGCAGCGATTTGTCGAGCATGATATCCAGCGGCGAAGCGATGCGTGGCTCTCGGGAGAGGTCGAGGTTTTAGGAGATGTGGCAGAACGCACCCCTAAGAACGCTCTGTACGGTCGCGTAGTTAGTGAAGTTGCAGAACTGGCCGGTCGAGAAGTCCCCAATAAACTGCAGTCGGAGAGCGACTCAAATGACTCGGTATTCTTCCTGCAACGGGGCAGCGATGACACGCTTCAGTTATGGGTTGGAGCCGGAACCGGACAAGACACTCTGAAAGGCATTCAGAGAAGCAAGATGATTCCCGGACAACCCACAGACGTACGCGTGAGCGGGTTTGCTGTTCCTTTTCGAGTGGCATGCATCCGTATCGACGATGGAAGCCGAATCTATCTCGGGCTCTCCGAGCGGGATGAATTGCGGGTACTGAACAGCCTTCGTCTTCGTTTTCTAATTCTATGGCTTTTGATCGTGTTGCTCGGTTTCGCGATTGTGTTCTTCGCGACCAGGCGCATGCTGACCCACGTCAGAAAGATCACCGAGGCCGCTTCGAGAATTGGCCATTCCGATCTGCATACCAGAGTGCCGACGACCGCGCGCAATGACGAAATAGCTCAATTGGGATTGACACTGAATCACATGCTCGACCGCATTGAGAGTTCCATGCATCAACTGCACACTATTACCGATTCGCTTGCGCACGATCTGCGCAGCCCGTTGACTGCCATTCGCGGGAAGCTTGAAATGTCGTTGTCGGCTGCCACGCATGGAGAGCAAGCCGAACCGATTGTCTCAGCTATCGATGAGCTGGATCGCCTCACGGAGTTTCTGAACCAGTCGCTGGACGTTGCCGAAGCCAAAGC
>JBAWCO010000131.1:0-8730 GCA_049590315.1 Occallatibacter sp.
ACCCTGCCGCGCCCCATTTTTCTTGGCGGCTGATTTTTTGCAAGTGAAGCGGACCACACAAATGTATGTCCCAACTCTCATTGTTCTGGACTAGACTGAGCGCAGGGAGGTTCGGGAAGTCGCTCCCCTTCACCCCACGTTGCGCACCTGCCCTTTCCCATATCCCAAAACGAGATGAGGAGGTCACTCATGAAATTTCAAGGAACTCGGCCGGCCATGAATCCACGCCCGTCACGAAAGAAGGTCGGATACTTTGGCATTCTCGCCGTCTTGGCGACCGTCGCAATCTCACTGGTTGTTGGCGGGGGGATGGCGCAGACGTCGTATCCGCGCTATTCGCCGGAGATCATCCGCGCACCCGATCGCAATCAGGTCGACGAAATAAATAAACAACAGACTCAAAAGCAAAATTTTGAGGCGGCCAATGCCGAGCGCAAAAAGCAGATCAATGCCGAAAGCATTAAGCTGCTGAAGCTGGCCACGGACTTGAAGGCCGAAGTGGACAAGACCAGCAAGGACACGCTTTCCATGGGAGTGATCCGCAAAGCCGACGAGATTGAGAAGCTGGCCCACGATGTGAAGGAAAAGATGAAGCTCTCGGTGGGGTCAGACTGAGACGACGGTTGGGCGATCGAGCTGGCCGCGCAATCGAGGATAATGGGGTATGGGCGAGGTGCGGTTTGTTGCCGCAAGCAGGATGACGATTCGGCGCAGGGCGGATGCAGCGAGCCGCGCACTTGGATTGGCACTGTTGGTGGTAACTGTCCCGTGCTGGGGACAGACGGCGAAGGTGCCGGATTCACAGCGGCAAACAGCGCTTGCACTGGAACAGCAGTGGAAGAGTGCCGAGGCTGAGGCTGCATGGCGTTTGTGTCTGAAGGGCGACCCTGCGAACGCTGAGCCCTATGCGCACATTGGACTCCTGGAAGCGCGCCAGGAACACTATAAAGAAGCGATTCCCTTTTATCGCAAGGCGCTGACGCTGGATCCCGCATTTTCTGGCCTGCATTTGAACCTGGGCCTGGCGCTGTTCAAGGGCGGGGAACTGAAGCCGGCGATCCACGAATTCAATTTGCTGCTGAAGGCCGCGTCTCCAGGTTCGCCGGAGGCACAGCGGCTAACCATTCTTGTCGCGATGGCTCATTACGGCCTGAATGAGTACGCGGAGGCGGTTCCCTACTTGAAACAGGCCGCAGCATCCGATACGCAGAATCTGCAACTGCGGCTCGCCCTGGCGCACAGTTGCCTGTGGTCGAAGCAGTACCAGTGCGTGCTGGATACCTACCACGAGATTCTCACACTGAATGCGGAGTCGGCCGAGGCGGACATGCTGGCGGGCGAGGCGCAGGATGAGCTGAAGGATCATGCCGGCGCGATTGAGCAGTTCCGAGCCGCGGAGAAGGCCGATCCGAAAGAGCCCGATGTGCACTTCGGTCTGGGCTATCTTCTATGGGGCCAGAGGCGATATCCCGAGGCGGCGAGCGAGTTTCAGGCGGAGCTCAGCAACAATCCGAATCATGTTCAGGCGATGATTTACCTGGCAGACGCTGAGATGCAGACGGGCCATCCGGAGATCGCCGAGCCGCTGCTGGAAAAAGCTATCCGCATCGACGCAGAGCGGGAACTGGCTCACCTAGATCTGGGCATTCTGTACGCGGATGCAGGCCGCAAAGAAGATGCTTTGCGGGAGCTGAAAGAAGCGGCCAAGGTGGCTCCGGAAGACGTGACCGTTCATTGGCGGCTGGGCAGGCTTTTGAAGACGATGGGGAAACCGGAAGAGGCAAAGGCTGAGCTTGCGAAGGCCAGCAGCATCACCAAGGCCGCTGACGATAAGCTGATCGACAAGATGAATGGCGCCAGTAAACAGCCTGCACAGGAGCAGCAGCCGGTTCCACCGGCGGGCAAATGACCGTCTCTAGTTCTGCTGGGTTCTCAATGGGGCGAGTTTTTCCCGCGCGAGCAGATTTGCCAATACCATCTCAGGGCAGACGTGGCGGTGCTCAAGCGACGTCAACTCTTCTTCTGTCTCAATGGCGGATGCTACCGTCATGAAGCAGAAGAGGCAGCGGGTGTTGTAACTGCCGTTTTCGTTCTGGGTGCGACTATACATCGGGCCTCGAAAGCGAAATGGATTGTCCGATGCTAGCTCTCATTGCGATTCGTTGTCGTGTCTCGCATCACGCGGAAATGTGATGTGGATCGCAATTCGCGGCGGGCGGGGATTGCAAAACGATCGCGTGGCAGGATGAATTTCAGAGGCTTGTATTCTGATTGGGGTTTCTACGAAGTAGCCAGCAGGCGCTCATTCCCCGTTGCGGAAACAGTGATTGGGAGCAGGGCAGGTCGGAGGTGCCGAGGTAGTCGTATTCGACCTTGGTGCCTTTGAGAGGGACCGTCTGGAACTGATTGACGGTAACTTTGGAGGTGGGCGAACCGCGCAGCTTGAAGATGACCAAATCGCCTACCCAGGAGACTACAAAGCCGACCAGCAGCACCACGATCACGCGAATCAGCCAACGTTTCAGGTTGATCAAGTCTCAGCTCTCTTTCAACAGATGGTCTGCTTCCTTGAGGGCGACGCCAGTGAGTTGTCTGCGACGCGCCTCATTTAGGTAGAAGCCCAGCTGGGCGGCGGCCTGCGCGTAAGTCAGGCCCTCCGCGCGAATGTTGGAGATGCAATTACGCTCGGCGTCTGTGCGGCCTGGGCGCGGGGACCAGGTGATGTAGGCACCCAGCGAGTCAGGCGAACTGAGACCGGGGCGCTCACCAATGAGCACCAAGGAAATTTGCGACGTTAGCGCGAGGCCGATTTCATCGCCGATAGCTACACGGCCCTGCTCGACAACGCAGACGGGCGCCATCTTCCAGCCTTCCAGACGGGGAAGCAGTTCTTTCAACAACGGCAATACGTGGCGTTCGACGGCAAGCGCGGAGAGCCCGTCGGCCACGATCAGTGCCAGGTCGAACGAAGCGCGCTGTATCTCGGCGGAATTTAGAAGCAAGGCTCGGCTGATTTCATCCAATTTGCGGCCGAGATCGGGGCGTTGAAGATAGGTTGCGCGATCCACTGCCGCTGAATGCAGGCGCAGGATCGCACAATGGCAAAGCTCGGCGAGATGCGCAGCCAACGCAGCAGCTTCAAGGCGTGCGTGAACGGCATCGCGGGCTTGCGCGTGCGCCCGCTGAAAATCAAGCAGGTCGCGGGTCTGCAGACTCACCCCGGTGCGGCCCAGCGCGACGCGAGCCGGCGTAAGTGCGCGGAGGTGAGAAGCAAGCGCGAGGGGGCGCGAAATCTCGCTCATATCGGCAGCAGTCTTTCCGGGCGATCCGCCTCAAGCGAGAGTTGGTGGAAGTCGTCGCCTGCCAGCCACTCCTCAAACTCCGGAGCGGGTCTCAAACCCAGCACGCGGCGCAGGTAGAGTGCGTCGTGAAAGCTGGTGCTCTGGTAGTTGAGCATCACGTCGTCCGCGCCGGGTACGCCCATGATGTAATTCACGCCGGCGGCGCCAAGCAGAGTCAGCAGCGTGTCCATGTCATCCTGGTCGGCCTCGGCGTGGTTGGTGTAGCAAACATCAACCCCCATGGGCAGTCCGAGCAGCTTTCCGCAGAAGTGGTCTTCAAGGCCGGCGCGGGCAATCTGCTTGCCGTCGTAAAGATATTCAGGCCCGATGAAGCCGACCACAGTATTCACGAGCATGGGCTGGAAATGGCGGGCGACGGCGTAGGCGCGGGCTTCGAGGGTTTGTTGGTCGACTCCGTGATGAGCGTTTGCGGAGAGCGCCGAGCCTTGGCCGGTTTCGAAATACATTACGTTTTGGCCAACACTTCCATCGACGCAGATTGCGCCGCGATGGAGTGACAGTCCGGCCAGGTTCGCTTCGGTCAGCAAAGCGAGGTTCACACCAAAGCTGCGGTTGGCTGCCTCAGTGCCGGCGATAGATTGAAAAAGAAGATCGACTGGCGCGCCTTGTTCAAGCGCGGCCAACTGCGTGGTGATGTGCGCAAGTACGCAACTTTGCACAGGGATTTGAAATCGCTGGCGGAGCGAATCAATCATGCGCAGCAGGCTCGCGGTTACAGCCACATTGTCACCGGCCGGATTGATGCCGATGACCGCGTCGCCGGAGCCAAGCAGCAGGCCGTCGAGGATCGAGGCTGCAATGCCGATGGGCGAGTCAGTTGGGTGGTTGGGCTGGAGCCGCGCGCTCAATCGGCCGCGCAGGCCAACAGTGGTACGGAAGCGCGTGACGACGCGAATCTTGGCCGCGACGGCGATGAGGTCTTGCATGCGCATCAGCTTACTCACTGCGGCTGCCATCTCCGGGGTCAGGCCAGGGGCCAGAGATGCCAGGCACTCTTCTGTTGCTTCGTCAGACAGCAGCCAGTCGCGCAGTTCGCCCACGGTGAAGGAGCTGACTGGGGTAAAGGCTCCGGCGTTGTGCGTATCGACGATGAGACGGGTTACTTCGTCGGTTTCGTACGGGACGATCTGCTCGGAAAGGAAATGCTTGAGAGGCAGATCAGCCAGTGCAAATTGCGCGGCGACACGTTCCTCGGCGGACTCGGCAGCCAGGCCAGCGAGCGCATCGCCGCTGCGCAGCGGCGTGGCCTTCGCCAGTAACTCGCGCAGGTCGGTGAAGGTGTAATGCGTGGAGCCGATGGTGTGGGCGAAGCTCATGCGATGGCACCTTCAGGATAGACGGAAAATCGGGATGCGCGCGGGAAAGGGAGTGGATGAGCTTGCTGACAAAGGTGTTGTTAGAATTGGCGAGGCTTTGTGTTTGCGGGGGGACGTGGGATGAACTGGATTTGCAGATTGCAGCGGCTGGGTTTCGCGGCGTGGATCAGTGTGGCAGTGGCGTTGGTGCAGACGACGGTGGTCGCGGCTCAGGACGATCCGCTGGTGGTGAAGACGAGCGGCGGGATGGTGGGGGGCGTAGCGCGGGATGGCGGAGGTGCGAAGTTCCTGGGGATTCCGTTTGCGCAGCCGCCGGTGGGCGAGTTGCGCTGGCACGAGCCTCTGACGACGAAGCCGTGGAGCGGTGTGCGCGATGCGAATTCGTATAGCGCTCCTTGCGCACAGCCGGATCTAGGCGGCTGGAATCGGCACGATGCGGAGACGGGCCAGGAAGATTGTTTGTATCTGAATGTGATCACGCCGGAGTGGCCCGTGAAGAAGCCGCTGCCGGTGATGTTCTGGATTCACGGAGGGGCGAACGAGGGCGGGACGGCGATGAGCCCTCTTTACACAGATGGGAAGCTGCCGAACCACGGCGTGGTGCTGGTATCGGTGAACTACCGGCTGGGTGTGTTCGGATTTCTGGCGCATCCCGAGCTCACAAAGGAGTCGGCGCATCATGGGTCGGGCAACTACGGGCTGATGGACCAGATTCTGGCGCTCAAGTGGGTGATTGAGAATATTGCGAAGTTCGGAGGAGACGCAAAGAACATTACGGTGTTCGGGCAGTCGGCGGGAGCGATTGATACGGGGATGCTGATGGCATCGCCTGCAAAAGGGCTGTTTCAGAAGGCGATCCAGGAGAGCGGTGCGGTGTCTACCGTGACAACCGAGCCGCTGACGGTGGCCGAGGCGGCTGGGAAGAGGTTTGCGACCGCGATGGGCGCGCCGGAGGGAACGGGTCAGATTGGGTATCTGCGAGGGATTTCAGCGGGCGAGATGATAAGGCGGCTGACAGCGCATGAGCCACACCAGCGGTTCGGTCCCGATGTAGATGGCTGGGTGCTGACGCGCACTCCAGGGGAGGTGTTTGCGGCGGGCGAGGAGTCGGCGATCCCGCTGCTGTTTGGGACAACCACGCGCGAATTCGAGTCGACAGATTCGGCGAATGAGCTGCGCGCGACTATTACTCGAATGAGCGGGGCGCTGGCTCCGCGGGCGCTCAATGCCTACGGACTGGCCGATGGCGGTATAGGGACAAGCGATCAATTGTATGGAACGGCGGCGGACCAATTTGCGGCGGATACGATGTTTCGTTGCCCCGCAACGGCAGAGGGCAGGTGGCACGAGTCGGCGCATCATCCGACGTACGAATATGAATTCGACCATGCGGTTCCTGGGCAGCCGGCAGCGATTCACTCGACTGACTTGTCTTACGTATTCGGCTTCTACCCGAAGGTGGGAAACCTGGCAGGAGCCTATTCAGATATCGACTCGACGATCTCAGATATGGTGGAAAGCTACTTTACGAACTTCGCAAAGACCGGCAATCCAAATGGCGCGGGGCTGCCGAACTGGACTGAGTTTGGACCGACCGCAACGTATGTGCAGATTACGCAGGATGGACGGATTGCGACCGCAAACAGCTTGCGCGAGCCGGTGTGCAAAGTGTATCGGGAAGTGCTTGAGTCGCGGCGCAAAGAGAAGAAATGAGCTGAGAGGGCGGAGATGACCTACGCAGTTGCGGATAGGATCACGTTGTCTCGATGAGAACAGATTCCTGCTGGAATGCCGCAAAGCGATTTCGACCGCTCGCCTTGGCTTGGTACAGGGCAGCATCCGCATTCCTCAAGAGGGCATCCGCGTCGAACTCCTCCGCGACCATGGTGCAAACTCCCACGCTCACAGAGGCCTGAACCTCGCGCCCCGCAAAGGGAATAGGAACCGTAAGTGACTTTACGATCTCTCCGGCAATCCGCTCCGCTGCTTTCGGGTCGGTCAAATCGGGAAGCAGCACAACGAACTCGTCTCCGCCCACCCGGGCGACGGTATCCACTTTGCGGACCGTACGCAAAACTCGAATCGCTGTAACCCGCAAGACCTCGTCGCCGGCTGGGTGCCCATATGTGTCGTTGATCTCTTTGAATTTGTCCAGATCCAACATGAGAGCCGCCAGCCCTTTGTTATTCCGTCTAGAGCTCTCCAAAGCGAGATTCAGCCGGTCCTGTAACAGCAGACGGGTTGCAAGTCCGGTCAGGTTATCGTGCAGAGCCATGTGACGAAACTGTCTTTCGCTTTCACGAAGAAGCTCCGCCTGCTGCTCAATGCGCCTTCTGAGCACCACTACCCAAGCAAGCACACCCAGTGTAGCGGTGAGCGCCAAAGCCAATAGCACCAGCGCATGCGCGGGTGTCCACCACGGGGGCTGTTGAAGCACGGTCACGTCTGCCGGTGAACGCATGAGAACCCTAAAGGACTCTGCTACCGCTACTGAATGTCCTGTACCGCCGCTGCGAAGCTGGACGGAGCAGATTCCCGTGATTCGGAGTTTGCTTCCGATCTTCCATGTATCGGGTTCAGCTCCCGCCATGTTCTTCGGCAGAATGGCAGTGAAAATATTCTTTCCAGACGCTAACAGGAGTGTGCTGTCAGAAGAGGCCAGATTGTATCCAATCAACTGTCCGTCAATCCGGATCAGTTCGGAATCGTGATTACCCAGTAGAGCTTGCTCCGCGGAGACGGACTCGGCTACGGGCTGCTCAACAGCGTGAGCGCTCTGGGATACAGCATCTCTGAGGACGACTGTGTCACGGTCGATTCCGACAAATCCGATAACGTCCACAATATCGCCTACGTTGAAATGCGTCTTCTGAACCATCTGCGCACATATTCCGCGAGTCGCGTCTTGAAGACACATCGATGAGTCGGGCCATTGAAGGGTTACTTTCCCACGCAGGTGCACACGGCGAAACGAAGCACTGACGTTATTCCAGCGCAACAGATTGTCGATAGGAATGGCGGGCTGCTCAAACGGATCGCCTGGCGCAGGCTCCAAAACTTGCACGGCGGACATGTTTGGGACAGAAAGGTGGACGTCGATTATCTGGTAGTTGCGATTGAATGTTGAGCCAACATTAGCATGAATGCGAACCTTGGCGTCGATCAAGCTGGAGTAGTTTGCGCTAGCCTCTCTTTGCATTCTTGCGTTGATAGTTCCATCCGCCATGGCCAGTCGAAGTATGACGTCATGGCCGGAAGCGACAGCAGAGTGGACTACACCCTCCACTTCTACCCATTGGCTATCTTCCGCGCCAGTGACCAGGCGAGAGAAACTGACCCTGGGAGGGTTAGCCGGGAGATGAGAGTGCTGTACCATCTGCAATTTGGGCTCGACGATGATCGGAGAGAACTTGCCGGCGGCGGTCACACCCCGCACGTCTACGACAGTGCCAGCAGCGAGTTGCGTGATCAAGCCGACACGAGGTTTCAAGAAAATGCTTCCCGTCGAATCGTGGACGAAGATTCCACCGTATCCGGAGCCTGAGTCGGGATCGAAATAGGTGACCACGGCGCGCAGATGAACGGGATAGGCGCGTGCCGCTTGCTCGGAAGTGAGGCGGTGTGCCGCTTGTGCTGTGGTGAGCGTAGGTAATTTACTTGTCTGCAGCATTGGGGATTTTTCGTCTGCCGCGTGACTTGCAAACGAAGGACAGCAGGAAAAGAGAGCCACAAACAACGTGGCTAAGACTGTGGAGCCGCGCCGAATCCGGGTGGCAAGGGGGCGAACTTCGGCTACCCCCTCACAGAGAAGTAAAGTCGCGTACGTTCGCCGGTGAAGCCGCTTGCGACACTGTTCGACCGGAACTAAGGTTCGAAATCCCAAAACTGATGTGCCATCCTTCCGTGGCGAATCGCCACTTGAAACCAAGGCACAATGCCCTATCGGCAGAAAGAGCGCGCGATATCACTATCAACTCAAATTTTGAGCCCTATCAGTAACAGAACGCGTTTCAGGGGGATTTGGCTCGTGCCATTTTCAGTAGGGTGAGAGC
>JBAWCO010000132.1:0-5708 GCA_049590315.1 Occallatibacter sp.
TTAGTCAGAGGCAGCTCCCGACGGATCATGATTATGCGGTTCCGACCCGCGAATATCAGCTTGATCAATCGTCGCCATTACCTGCCACGGCTGCCGCTGACCCTGTCCTCGAAAAAACAAAAACAAAAACCACCCCAGCGATTCGAAGATGTTGACAGGGTCACACCATATCATTTCCGAGTTGCCGGTAATTCGCTCGGAACACCATTTTGCGGGGCTGTCTCAGTCAGAGAAGTGTCACACTTGAACAAATCGCCAAGCAGGGCGAACACTACAATCACCGGCATGAAGATCACAAGAAGTAGGGCAAGGTGCAAGCTTGCCCTGATTGTTTTCTCTGTTGCGACCGAAATAGTTGCGGCGCAATCGTTATCGGAGCACCAAACCAATTCACCGACCGTGCGGGTGTTGGTCCTCGATGCGCTTGACGGTAAGCCTCAAGCCGGAGTCGATGTTTCCTTTATGTGCGATGAAATGTCACACTCCCCGATTACGTACGCGGTGACCGATAAAACCGGTACCGCAGATGTACCGTTCTCTTGTCGATCCGGGAATAAGATCGAGCTTGATGCCGTCCCAAACAACCACAAGGAGGGTTGCGGGAGTGGAGTGGAGGCAACGCTTCAAGAGATTGAGTCGATGGGCGTGATCAGCAAGCCGGATTCCGCTGGCGGCATTTGGTGCCCCACTAAGATCAGTCGAAAACTCACGCCTGTTCCCGGTCAAGTCACCCTTTTTGTGAAGAAGCCCACATGGTGGCAATCTCATGTGGCTGGTTAGTTCAGCCCATCAGAACGAATGAAGGTCCCGAGTAGTGGACCACACTTCCCTTACTCGGCATCGCTATTCCCGCACGCTTCAATGTTTTGTGCAATTGAGAACGACACACGAGAATATCCAATCCGTATGACCTGGCTGTCTGCATGCTTCAGAGGTCTGGAGTGTCAGAGTCGCTCCTTTGTGAACAAGCCGAGGGTTCAGTCGTGGAATCGTCGAATCCGCCAGCTTGTCGCCTTGCACAACCGGCACGCCGAAGGTCAGATGCTCGCCGATTTTGTACTCAGTTGTCGAGGTTGAGATCACAGTCGCGTCAAGCGTTTGAATCGCAGCTAGGATCCCGCTCCAAGACCCAGGTGCATCCCTGACCAACTCAATCCGCACACAAATCGATTGAGAGCTCTTCGTCTGAGCTGAGGATTGCGAAGAGCACGGACGATCCACACCAATGAAAAGAACGACTGCAATGACGGCCACGATGAAAGATCGCATCAATAGACAGACTCCAACCGAAACAGCCTCGGATCGCCCTATTTGCGGTGTTTTCTCTCTTGATTGGACACCAAAGGTGCAGGTTTTGTTCCATAAATGCGGATTGCTAGTGGTTAGTCCGCTATCCGTCAGTTACCTTTCGGGGCAATAATATACTTGACTAATGAAAGAAAGTTGGGTATTCTGAGGTTGTTATGGAAAACCTAGTGAAAACACTCACCGATGCAATCAGATACTTCTCTGATGAGCAGATTTGCATTGATACAGTTGCCGGTATGCGCTGGCCTGATGGCCCTCAGTGTCCCGCTTGCAATGCTGCTACCCCTCGCCAGCACTGGCTTAAGAACCAGAAGCGTTTCCAGTGCCGCGCATGTGGCAAGCAATACTCCGTCAAGGTCAATACGATCTTTGAGGATTCCGCAATCAAGCTGGACAAGTGGCTGACCGCGATGTGGATGCTTGCTAATTGCAAGAATGGCGTTTCGAGCTACGAGATTGCGCGGTCGATCGGAGTCACTCAGAAGTCGGCATGGTTCATGCTTCAACGCATTCGCCTCGCCATGAAAAACAAGTCTGTTTTGAAATTGGGGCATCAGGGCGGACCCGTTGAAATGGACGAGACTTTCATCGGTGGCAAGTTGAAGAATATGCACAAGAGCAAGAAGCCCAAAGGGACTGGCTTTAGCGGTATCGCTGGCGGTGCAATGGCAAAGACCATTGTGGTTGGAATGCTTGAGCGCAAGGGCCGTGTTCGTGCCGAGGTTGTCGCTGAACGCAGCCACCTTACCCTGAGAGCCGTAGCGAACAAATACATCGCTCCCGGCGCTGCTCTTGTGACCGATGAATGGGGCGGATATAAGGGAATCAACTTTGAACACACGGTTATCAATCACGCGGTCGAGTACGTGAATGGACAGGTTCACACTCAGGGAATCGAAAACTTCTAGGCATTGCTCAAGAGGTCACTTGGGGGCACCTACATTGCCGTAGAGCCTTTCCACCTTGACCGCTACGTGGATGAGCAAGCATTCCGCTATAACAATCGCGCTACGAAGGACAATCCGCTTACAGATGCAGATAGATTCGTGCTGGCTTTATCGCAGATTTCAGGGAGAAGACTGACTTATGCAGAACTGACCGGCAAGGTGGGAGAAACGACGGTCTAAGTTCGCTTGGTTGGGACGGCAGAAGCGGGGGAAGAGGATTTAGGCGTTCGCCTGTCCTCTTCAATTCGCCGCGTAATCTCTACCTTTGGAACGCTTAGGACGGTGCCGAGCAAGTTCTCAAAAGCCTTGTATTCGGATGATTGTGGCTTGTCTTTAATCACTTTTTCTTATTCCTCCGTTCGCCCATTCTCCCAAACAGAATATCCCTATTCATTATATTGTTCATCGAAGTGTTGATCGAAATTCCGTTTCTATGATCTTCATGTGGTCCTAGGAAACCACTTTCGATAAGCATTTCCAAGAGTTGAGGAACTCCGTAAAATTTATGCAAAAAGTCTTGCCAGTTTGCAGGAAGCAGTTCGGCGAGTCCCCACCTCATTGGGTCGTTCGGCCTATGAACTCGGTTCTCAAATTCGTGAGTCAGTTCGTAAGCAAAAAGATCTGCGGCCTGAAGGAAATTTAGTTCGTCGGCGGGAGCAGACGCATAGGACCCCATCCATTTTCCAAAATGCGGATTAAAATCCTTAATTGCGTGCCACAGATTCTCAGCTCTTCCCCTGTTCTGCCGCCGAGTTTCTTCTGGACTTGAAATCGCTCCGAACTCCTGTTGATAGGCGTATACCATTGCGACTTTTTCGTTTTCTTCAAATTCCTTCCAGTCGTCAATGTGTTCGATTGAGTAGCCTATCAAGCTCACAGCGGCGGCGCGAGTCACATCCTGAAAGCACAAGTAATACGGATCGAGTAAAGCATTCCGAAACGCTGGAATTCCTTGACAAATGGTTTCGTAGGCGTCCAAAGAGACGACTGCCCCAAACGGACGCGCTCCGGATTCCTTGATGGTTCGGACTAACCCACCCAAGAAGCCCCTTCGTTTCTCTTCCTCCCACCCATTGAAGGGTTCCTGTTGGTTCGCAAAATCGGTCGCGTGGAATGGCTTACCGTCGCAATACTCGTCTAGGACCGCCTGCCATTTGCCATCGAATTCAGTCCACGCAGAGGCAGGGGCGCACAGACCACCCATGCCCACGAAACGGCACTTTCCATCTTCAGAGTGCCCTGATTCGTCAAAATAGGCAGTCAGGCCAAGCATGAACTTAATCTTACTGCGACCAGGATGGATCGCGGAGGCGAGATGTTGAACCGAGATTACGCTCACTTTGAATCACTTTCGTCGCCCCCCGCCTCGGCCCACCCTTTCACGGTACCCATAGTGTTATCTGATCGGTAACCGTTAGTCAAGTATATTATTACCCCTTTCGGTAAACAGCGTTTTCCGTTTCCGAATTCGATTGAATCCGGGGGGCAAAATAAAATAGCCCGGCACCGCCTTTGGGCGAAGAAGAAGAGCGTTTGGCCCTTTTCCCTAACCATCCAGACAAGCATTTTCCCACGCTCCAGAGGATGTCCCTCCTTTCCACAGCCGCCAAATCAAGTTCCCTCCCCTCTCGCCGATGAACCACAGTGAGGGGCTTCGATGACTGATCGCATGGAATTGCTTGAAGCCGCGCTGGACATTCTTCCGGACGGCATCGCCGTGGCCGGCCTGGAAGGTCAAGTCGCATTCTGGAACACTGCCGCCGAGGCCATCACCGGGCACACACGAGCCAGCCTTCTAGGCCGGTCCGTCAGCGAGGCGCTCGATACGGTGATCGCCGGCGGCGCGCATCAATGGACCGTTCAAACCGACGCAGGACCGTCGGCCAGCCCCTCCACTAGTCCCTCAACTAATCGAGGATCGCTGGTCCACGTGCGTCACCAGCTTGGCCATGAACTGCCCGCCATCGCGCGCGTCCTCATCCTGCGCGATGCCCTGGGCGAGCGCATCGGCGAAGCGGTCGTCTTCCACCCCGCCCAGAGCCTCGATGCTTTACCCCATGGCGAAACAAGCCAGGACAAGAATGTATCGTTGGTCGTCTCCGATCTCGATCTCCGCCTTGAGTCGGAGTTCGACGACTTCACGCACGGAGGCCCGCCCTTCGGCATTCTTTGGATCAGCGTCGACCAGGGCCATTGCCTGCGTAAAACCCATGGCGCGCGAGCCTGCGAAGCGATGGTCGAGAAAGTTGCGCGTGCACTCGCCGGCGGTATGCGTCCCTCAGAGGAACTGGGGCGTTGGGGCGACAGCGAATTTCTGGTCATCTCGCATGAACGCAATGCCGAAATGCTCGCAGCGCATGCGCAGTTGCTGGCCGGCCTCGCCCGCACGGCCGACTTCCGCTGGTGGGGCGACCGCGTCTCGCTCACCGTCAGCATCGGCGCGGCCCAGGCGGATCCCACTGAAACTCTGCCGCAGCTTCTAGAAGACGCGCAGTCCGCCATGCAGTCCAGCATTCATGCGGGCGGAAACCAGATCACATCGGCATCGGGGAGGGTTGCATGTTCGCCATCATAGGAATCGTCGTCGTTTTTGCAGCAGTCATTGGCGGCTTCCTGATGGAGAAGGGACACATCATGGTCCTCGTCCAGCCAGCCGAGTTGCTGATCCTGGGCGGTGCGGCCATCGGCACGCTGCTCGTGGCCAACCCCATCCACATCCTCAAAGGAATCGGCGCCGGCCTGATGGGCGTGCTGAAGGGTTCGCCCTTCGGCAAAGACCGCTATCTGAGCACGCTCAAAATGATGTACCAGTTCCTGAACAAGGTGCGCAAAGAGGGCCTGCTGAGCGTTGAAAACGACGTCGAGAAGCCCGGTGATAGCGCCATCTTCAAGGCCTATCCTGAATTCCTCAGCGACCATCACGCCCGCGACTTTGTCTGCGACACGCTGCGCACGGCCATCACCGGCGGCGTCGAGCCGTTCGACATGGATCAGATGATGGAGCTCGACATGGAAGTCCATCACCACGAGGCAACGCAGCCCGTCAGCGCCCTCACCACCGTGGCCGACGCGCTCCCCGGCCTGGGCATCGTCGCCGCCGTCCTTGGCGTCGTCATCACCATGGGCGCGCTCGGTGGTCCTCCAGAAGAAATCGGCGAGAAGGTCGCCGCCGCTCTTGTCGGCACCTTCCTCGGAATCCTCCTCTGCTACGGCGTCGCCGGTCCTCTCAGTTCCAACATGGCCAAATCCGCCGACGCTCACAACGAATATCTGCACGTGCTGCGCGTTCTCATTCTCGCCTTTCTCAAGGGCTCGGCTCCCATGATCGCCATTGAGATGGGTCGCCGCGCCATTCCCGCGCACATCCGCCCCAGCTTCGACGAGATGGAAAAGAACTGCAAAGGCGCTGCGCCCGCCGCTGATATAGCCGCTGCCGCATAGCCTCCGCGCAAC
>JBAWCO010000133.1:0-1990 GCA_049590315.1 Occallatibacter sp.
GGCCCTTGCCGTCAGCGACGGAGACGCGGTTGCCGGCATCGTCGTAGCCGTAAGTGAAGTTGCCGCCGACACCGGAGACGCTGGTCATGCGGCCGTTGTTGTCGTAGGTGTAGGTGGTGGTGTTGCCCTAAAACCGATGCCGAAGGCAGCGCGTACTTCACGATGCGGACGGCGCTGCTGCACCCGCCCGCTCATCACGATAAAACTGTGATGAACGGGGCACAGCTTTTTACGGCTCATTCCGATTCTGATGACCGGGCCACCTGCGAAAAATGCTCCCCACGTCCACACGTGCGCCCGGCTCGGCCACGGTTTCGAGTACTGCTTCCGGCCCCATTCCGCCATGCTCAACCCTCCTCTGACTGTGGTTCTCCAGCCTCTTTCTCGTCCGCTTTGCCGACCGCCTTTCGCGCTGCCTCCAGACGCTCCCGCGCCCGATCCCCCTTCACCGCGTCGGCCCGCTCGATCAAGGTCCGCATCTCGGCCTCGGTCATCGGCCCCTGCGCCTGCCGGAACTGGAGATTGAGGAACAGCGTTCGCAACGCCAGCACCTCGGCCAGCGTCACCCGGCCCGCCAGCGCCGCTTCGTCGTCCGGCAGCTCGACGCCGGGCGCGGCCAAGAGCACCGCCCGCACCCACTCCGACAGCGTCATGTCGGCCTGGCGAGCGCACGCCTCCATCGCCGCGAACTCCTCCTCGCTCACCTTCGTGCCGATGGACTTGGTTCTCAGCGGCGCTTTCATCGCCGACCGCCGATTCGATTGTGCTGGGGATTGGGACCGGGATTCAGGCCGCACGCTGGCCGCGTGCCGCAACGTACACAGCAGACAGCCGTGCAGAACCGATTTCTTGCTAAAGGGAGGGGAGTCATCGGGTTACCCCTTCAGCAACCGCAGGTTGCTATCAGAGTAACCCGTTTTTTGAGATTTTTCCTCTTAGCCGCCTGTTTTCTGATGGTTCCCGCCCCGGTAACCTTCAGCAACTTCGCAGCAACCCGCGCGGGGTGTTGTGTCACCCTAAACCCGATGCCGACAGGCAGCGCAGCTCTTGGAGCCTGGCCCGCCTAAAGGTCTTCTTCTCGCAGCACGGAACGTGTGGGGTCGCGCGGGTCTACGTGGACCTTCACAGTTTCTCCTTTGTAGGAATCGGCCCAGGTCTGCGCCTCTTCTTTGCTGCCAAACCCTTTGCGGAAGTCGCCCATTTGCGGTTCTGGGTTGTGGTAGGTGTAGGTAAGCGTGGCTTGGTAATAGGAAAGGTCTGGATAGGCTCTGATGGACGGGATATCATCCTCGATGAAAGCGACACTCACTATGTCGATGACGGCGGAAACCGTCGGCCAGTTGCGACCGTGAGTGCGCTTTCTCCAGTTGTCGAAGAGCTGCCAGCACAGACCCACGAGCATGACAGCCGCTGCAAACAGCGAGATCAAAATGATCTCGAACCGAGTGATCGGTTCGCCTCCGTGCATGTAAATAATGGCAATTAGAGGGGTCATTTTCAGGCTCGTTTCCTTCTGAAGAACCACTGTCCAAGGTCTGGACCATGTACCGGCTCGCGGCATGTGTACTAATCTTTTTTAAGCATTTGGCCTAAAGCATCAAGCACACACCCCGCCAGCGATTCAATGGACTCACCGACCTCGTTCCCAACCTCATTCTTAGTATTCGGTTTTCCCGTTGCCACGTCATTGAGAGCATTGATGAAGTCTTCCGCATCCAGTGCGCATGCACCCCATCCAGCAGCCTTGCTTAGAAAATCGGCGCTCTTCACGAGCTTATTTCCAGCTTCGGCAAGTTCATCCAGCCCCGGGGTCAACAGAACACAGCCGATGACGGTGCCACCTGCACCCACCGCAGTCGGCAGCTTAGAGCTTATCCGTAAATAGTGTTTAAGCTGATTCCTGTCGCCGATTCTGTTGTCGGTGGGGGCCATAGCTGGGCGAAGATTATCCCAAGATGGCGCAGATCAAGTATTGGACGGTGTCGGACGC
>JBAWCO010000134.1:0-13609 GCA_049590315.1 Occallatibacter sp.
CGTTTACACTAAAGGGGTGGAAGAGACTCCGCCAATTTCGAATGCCAGGCCCACCGGTCCCGCTCTTCGTTTTGTGGCTGCGGCCCTCATCGTGCGTGAAGGACAGGTCCTTATCGGCCAGCGCCGCCCAGACCAGCCAATGGCTATGCAATGGGAGTTTCCTGGCGGCAAGATCGAGGCTGGCGAAAGCCCTGAACAAGCCCTGGCACGCGAACTGGACGAAGAGCTCGGCATCACAGCCACCATCGGCCCCCGCATAACCCGCATTCGTCACAACTACCGCCACGGCGGAGCTGTCGATTTGCAGTTCTTCGCCGTGCACGAGTTTTCGGGTGAATTGCAAAACCGCATTTACCACGATGTGCGCTGGACCAAGTTTGAAGATCTTCCTGGATACGACTTCCTCGCCGCCGATCGTGGGCTCATCCGCGATTTGGCCGACGGCAAGCTGCTGTAACCACCGCGGTGGTCAGTGTCCCGGCATCATGCCCCACAACATCACCAGCGTCATCCCAATGACAATGATGCTGGTGCCCCACGCAATCACGTTCCACAGCCGCGAGTTCTTGTGTTCCCCCATCAGGTCTGCGCGATTGATGAGCATCAGCATAAGAATAATCACGACCGGCAGCAAGACACCGTTCAGCACCTGCGACAGAATCGCCACGTTGATCAGTTGCGCGTCCGGCAGCCACAACACCGTGCCGGCGCCGCCCACAATCAGGAGCGTATAGAGCCAATAGAAGAATGGCGCTTCCTTGAAATGCTTGTCGACGCCGGACTCGAATCCGAGTCCCTCGCACACCGTGTACGAGGTTGACAGCGGCAGGATCGACGCAGCAAATAACGATGCGTTGAACAGTCCGAATGCAAAAAGAATGAAGGCGTAGTCGCCGGCAAGCGGCCTCATCGCTTCAGCCGCATCCGAGGCCACTTGGATGGTGCCCATTCCGTGCACGTAGAGTGTTGCCGCGCAGGCCACCACAATAAACCAGGCCACGATGTCGGTGAACAAGCTGCCTACAATCACGTCCAATCGCGAGGCCGCGTAGTCTTTCACGCGAATCCCCTTCTCCACAATCGACGACTGCAGATAGAACTGCATCCACGGCGCAATGGTTGTGCCAACAACGCCGATGGCCATGTAAATATATGCCTTGTCGCGCCAGACCGAACTTGGCGGCAATTGAATCGTCGCCAGCGAAGCATCATGCCAACTGGGCTGCGACAAAACGCCGGCGAAGATGTATGCGATATAGACCAGCGATGCGACGATGAAGATTTTTTCAGTGCTCTTGTACGTGCCGCGCACGACCATGTACCAGACCAGCGCCGCGCACACTGGCACGGAAACGAACTTCGAGACGTGAAACAGATGCAGCGACCCTGCAATGCCGATGAACTCCGTCACCACATTGGTGTAATTCACCACCACCAACAAGATCATCAGGACGAAGGTCAGACGCAGGCCGAACTCCTCGCGGATCAGGTCGCTCAAGCCCTTGCCGGTGACCACGCCCATGCGGGCGCACATCTCCTGCACCACGATCAGAGCAATTGTGATGGGAAGCATGGTCCACAGCAGCATATAGCCGTACTGCGCGCCAGCCTGCGAATAAGTGAGGATGCCGCCTGAGTCGTTGTCGACGTTGGCGGTAATAAATCCGGGGCCGAGAACGGCCAGAAACAGCAGTATCCGGATTCGCCAACGCTTGAGCATGCCCGCGGGTTCCTATGGAGGAGTCATTGATTTCCTCAATGAACATAACAGGGTGGACCCCGTCGCGCGAACCCAACGGGGGCGAATTTCGCGAAGCTTCCGAACATGGATTGACACGGGTCTGGTATCAAGGTACATTGGTACATAGATAACCGGAGATGTCAATGGCACAGGAACAACAAACCCGTGAACCCGTCGTAGTCGAGCGCGTCCAGACCGGCGTCCGGATGGAAAAGCGCATGTTGAAGGTACTCAAAGCCATTGCCGAGCAGAAGGACATGACGCTCGGCGATTTGCTTGAAGGGATCGTACTGCATGCTTTTGAGGGCAAAGCGCCCTTTTCCCCGCAAACGCTCAAGGAGATTGAACAGTTCAAAATCCTTTATGGTATGACCCTGAAGGCCAGCGACAGCCACAACATGAAGGAGAAGAAGAAATGAGAAACCTGCTCCCTATTCTTGCTTTCGCCGGACCAGCTCTCGCCGGTATAGCCGCGCCGCTTCTCTCGCAGACGACGCCAGCCACCCGCGAGTCCTGCTTGCACACGCAGACCAGCTTCGATCTGCTGGTCCATGCGTCGTACGCCATAACTGTGCCGCTGTTTGGCCCCAACGGCGAACGCGCGTGGGCCGGCAAGCATTGGGATCCGCAATTCATCCATCCACAACCGGCTAGCGATGCGGACGGCGCAGTCTTCACGATCCAACACGGACCGCACACCGCAACCTGGGTAACAACGCTATTCGACGTGGATGCCCGCCATTTTCAATACGTCTATTTCTTGCCCGACTTGATGGTGACTGTCATTGATGTGCGCTTCAAGCCGGTGAACGCGGATTCAACCGCAGTGAAAGTGACCTACACGCGGACTGCGCTTACTCTTGAGGGCAACCCGCATGTCACCACAATGAGCGAAGGCGACAAGACGGCCGGCAAGGAATGGCAGCAGGCCATCGACGAATATCTCGCTCAATCAAAGTCGAGTCTTAAGCCTTAGCGCAATATTCCAGGATCGGGGGAAAGCGATGAATCTGGCTGCGTTTCTTCCCGCGGCTAACGCGGAGCGCGCTAAGCTGACGATGGCCAGATTATTGCGGAATGACCGTGCGCAATTGGTGCTGACCGGGGGCCTCGCAATGGAGTTCCATCGACTGCGCTGCGGTTGCACCGCGCAGCCGCGTCCGCTCAACGACGTCGACTATCTGGCCGACACGTTCGATGCTGTTCCGAAAGGTCTCGCTGCCAGCATGATCTTTCGCCACGTGCATCCGCATGACCCTCCAGGAAAGATGCTTGTGCAGGCCGTCGATCCGGAGACGGCGGTCCGCGTCGATGTTTTTCGCGCCTGCGGAGATAGCATCGCCCGTGCGACTTCGATTGAGATTGAAGGCAGCGCACTGCGCATCATTTCCATAGAGGACCTGACCGCACGCACCGCCCGGCTCTGCATGGACCTTGCGTGCGGCACGCTGATGCCAGCCAAACACGCGCACGATTTTCTCCGATTACTCCCGCTGGTCGAAATCAGTGTCATGGGGCCAGTCTGGCAAGAACATCGGAAGCCCGATCATCCGCTGTCATTCGCCGAAACCGCCAATTTGCTCACCCGTTTAATTGATACGCGGAAGGACCTGCAGGCGCTGGCCCCATACTCGCACGATGCGAGTCAACACTGCTCCCGTTGCGAGGCAACTGCGGACTTTCCTCTGGCTGACCCGCGCCGTGTTCTGTCCCTGCTTGGTTATTGCTAGCAACTCACTTCCAAACTTGACATCCCCCGCCGCGCCAGACTACAACACGCTTTCACGACAACACTGCCGGGAGGGCTCACGCAATGCAACCGTCCGACACGAACGAAGATCTACGCACGAGGCGCAAACTGCTTGGCACCATGGTTTCAGGAGTGTCGGCCGCCGCGCTGCTGGCACTCAACTCTGAGGTGGCCGCAGGCAGCACCGCGCCACAAGACATCATGATGGATGCGCACAGAATTCCAGAGACCTCGGCACCGGAGGAGTTCCTGAGACAGGCTCGCCTGCGCAACTACAAAACGCGCCGATCCTCAAGCTGGGATAGGACAGGCGGCAATGCCGATTCTGAACCTGTAGAGCCAGGTCAGACGGCGAAGTTGCTTGAAATCGATGGCGCCGGTGTTGTGACACACCTCTGGTTCACCATCAACTCGTCGGACCCGATGCATCTGAAGAACCTGGTCCTCCGCGCCTGGTGGGATGGCGAGGCTGCACCGTCAATCGAAGTGCCCATCGGCGATTTCTTCGGCCTGGGACTGGGCCAGTACTTCACTTACCAGTCGGCGCTGCTGGCCGTAGCGCCTATCAAAGCACTCAACGCCTACTTTCAGATGCCGTTCTCCCGCTCGGCGCACATTACGCTGACCAACGAAGGCAGCGTCCGCACCGACAATCTCTACTTCGCCATCGACTACGTCACCTTCCCCGCGCTTCCCTCCGGCATAGGACGCTTCCATGCGCAGTATCGACAGGCCGCACCTTGCCTGGTTGCGCCCGGCCCGAACGACGGCAAGAACCTGACCGGCGCGGACAATTATGTCTTCATGGAGGCGACGGGCAAGGGGCATTTTGTGGGCGTGACCCACTCCGTGGTGCAGAACAAGGATGGATGGTTCGGCGAGGGAGACGACATGATCATCATCGACGGCGACCCGCTCGTTACAATCAACGGGACCGGCACGGAGGACTACTACAACGGAGCGTGGGATTTTGGTGGCCAGTCGTTTGCCTTCATGCACAACGGTGCGCCTTATATGGTGACGCCGGAGAAGAAGGGCGGGCGCTACTGTCTCTACCGCTGGCACATTGAAAGCCCAATCACGTTTGAAAAGTCGATACGCGTGACAATTGAGCACGGCACCGCCAATGATCGCGCCGACAGTTTTTATTCCACGGCGTATTGGTATCAGACTGAGCCGCACGCAGCATTCCCGAAGCTACCAATGCCCGCGGACAGGATTCCATAGATTGATGGCTCTGAAAGGTGGGGAGAAGTGGCTATTTCGATCTACGCAGTAGCCAGAATCTGGTCGATGTTCAGGATTGGCTCGAGAGCCAGAACCGGCTCTTTGGCCCGAAGCGGCTCGGCTTGTCTTGCTTCCACCGGAACCAGACTCATCAGGGACTCGACGACGTCGGCAGCGCTGTAGCTTTCGCGCCCCGGGGCCAGGAAGGTCGCAATGGTGTTCAGATCATCTCCTACGGTCACCAGCGGAGGCTCTTCGACGTTGTCCTTGCGCGTCTGCGCGTGGCCGACATTGGCCATCAGCGCGTTGCATAGGCATTTTCTACCCACCGTATCCTCGATTTTGCCGCCCTTCGCCAGGTAGTTCGCCACGGGCTCTGCCGAGCAGCGGTAGCCGATGGTACCGCTTTCAGAGGCGTAAGGATCGCGAAGATAGCCCAGATCGCAGACGCGCTTCCGCTCCTGATAGATCGGGAGGACAGACGAGGTTCCCTCAAGCTGAGCAACCTTGAATGGGAAGCCAGTTGGCGAGGCGAGAGGATCTGTAAACACCGCGCCCCGTCCGGCAATGGCCTGCGCGATCAACTTCTCCTTCAGGTCAGAACGCATACCGGACTCTGCGGAGAACGCAAATGCAGTTCCAACCTGGATACCTGCGGCGCCCTGTTCTAGGGCCTCACGCAGTTTCTCCGCATTTCCATACCCGCCTGCAAGCCAGAACGGGACCCCCAATGCACGCAGCCCCTCGATGTCCACGCGGTCCCGCTCGCCATACACCGGTTCACCGACCTCATTGAGCTGGAGCTTTCCACGCGGGGGTGCATTATGCCCACACGCAGTTGGGGTCTCGAGCACCAACCCGTCTACGCGGCCGCTTGCGCGACGCAGCATAGTAGTTGCCAGGGTGTTCGATGAAACGATCGCCAGAAACCGCGGACGGGTCAATTTCGGCAGCGGACCTTCGGCAAAATCAGCCGGATCAAGCCGCATCTGCGTGTCCTGCCCCACCACAGCGCCAGTCACCGACAGCTTGTATTCGGCTGCCTGGTACGCCGCATAGGCGTCGAGCACGCCGGGAATATGGAGCGGAATCCCCGCACCCATCAATACATAACCGACACCGGCAAGCATGGCTCCGTAAATCGACGGCAGGTGAGGAAGCTGTACTTTCTCAAGGAAATTGATGCCTACGGGATTCTTGTGCCCCTCGCGCGCCAGAAACACCTCGACAAAGTTGCTTACCATGCACAGCTCAATCAGCTTGGGCGAGTCCTTCCGCTGGTGCATCGGCACGGTGGGATAAGGCGCTCCGCTGGGCTTGCCGCCGGGAACGAAGTACTCCTGCCAGATACGCCTGGCCATCTCAGGAAAAGGAAAAGCCTCAATTCCGCGACGCATGTGGCCACCCAGGTCGCCATCGGCGAGGCGGCGTACAAAGAGCTGATCGAGCGCCGTACCGGACACCACGCCGAGCTGGCCCAGCCGTGAGACTGCGTTGGCAAGGCGCCAATTCGACACGCCTACACCCATGCCGCCCTGAATAATCTTGGGAAACTGGACCATCTATGAATTCTTTCACAGATTTTGTGCAAACTGTGGATTTTTCTATCGTCCATGCGCGATCCAGTAACACAATTGGGCTATGTGTATCAGATTGTGCCGGATCCGGGATATTACGAAAGACCACCACACTGTCTCTATAGCTTCTCACGCAGGAAGCTGATCACGTGGTCGGCTTGGACGACCCCTACCATCCGGTTCTGCGTGTCCACCACGGGCAAGGCGTGCAGATTGTATTTATCGAAGAGCTCGGCCAAGTCATCCTGATGCAGATCGGCTGGACAGGAGAGCACGCGTGGCTCCGTCAATACTGATAGACGGGTGTCTGGTTGCGCCATTACCAGCCGCGATAGGGAAACCGCCCCTTTGAGCACGCGCTTTTCGTCTAGCAGGTAGATTTCGGTTACGCTTTCCGGGTCGCCGTCAAAACTGCGCAACGCCTGCACCGCCTGGGCTACGGTGGATTGCAATCCCAGGTGTACGAAATCGGTGGTCATGCAGCCAGCTGCCGAGTGCTCGTCGAACTCGAGCAACTCCTCCACTTCGTGCCGCTCTTCCGGCTCCATCTCTTCAAGAATGGCGTCGGACTGCTCCTCGGGCAGCTCGGCCAGCAGATCGGCGGCGGCGCCGGGATCCATTTCTTCGACAATATCGGCGATGCGCTCTTCGTCCAGCTTTTCGAGCAGAGCCTTTTGCAGCTTGGGCTCGACCTCTTCCAGCGTCTCGGCCGCAACCTCCTCATCCAGCGAGGTGAAGACAGCTTCGCGCTCGGCTGGCGCCAGGTCCTCCAGAATCTCCGCCAGATCGGAGGGATGCATCTCGGCCAGGCGTTCATATTCGATACGCAGCTTCACACGGCGTGCCGGGTCAACTTCAATCACGTCCACAAACTGCCAGGGAATTCCACTGAACCGGAATTTGCGAGATAGCGAATCCAGCGTGCCGCGCGGAAGCAGGCCTTTGAAGACCCGGCGGAAGGCGCCGCGCAATCCCACCTCGACCTCGGCCACGCGCAGCAGGTGCGCCGCGCCCCGCCCCAACCACTCCAGGTCCACATCATTGACGCGCACCACCTTGCGCCCGTGGATGTCGATGATCTGACGATCCACCAGGTCCTGTTGCAGGTAGAGGTAATTGCCGTCATCCTTAAGCGGAACCATGGCGCCGGAGGAGCGGAGCTCCAACGTACCGGCGGGTGTCTCCATCACGTCTTCCGATGGCACAATGCACAATCCGGTGCGCGTTTTCAGCACCAAGCCCGCCACCTTGCCCGCGTCGGGACCAGTGGCCACGGCGATGTCTTTGAGCCGCCCGCGGAGATGGCCCTGCGAGTCGGTCACCGGAGTGCCAAGCAGCGCGGTAAGGCTCACACGGGCCGTGGTGCGGGGTTGCATGAGGTGAGTGTATTCCCCTGGGTTACAGTTTGAGTTCGCAGCGTTTCTTCCGCATCCGGAAAGGCAACAGAACGACTCAGTGTAGCTCGCGAGCGGCCAAGACTACATGGTTTGACGAATTCACATCAGAAGGTAGGTTCGCAGCACTCGTCCAATGTGACGTGGATGGAATGGCGAAGGGGTTGCACGACGCAAGAGTACCGCCGATGGGGGTCGACCAGCAAGATTCCGCGATCAGCTCGAAACAGTGCATCTGCCCGGCTTTTTCTCTCGCGCGTGAGTTAGTCTAGACCTCGCGTGAAAATTCCAAAGTCACGCTATTGATCTGTGTAGCGAGTTTTTTCATTTCGGCATTTTCGCGGAAAACTTCGCCGTCCTCTCGACTGTGCAACGCGATCTCTGCGGCGATTGAGCGACCGAGAATTCGCTGATCTATATTGCCGAACGGCCCAGGCACGAGGCTTCCCAACAAACCGACCCAGGCCGGGGTATGAGCGTTCCCGACAATGATACCGGGCCGAAAGATGGCGAGGCGGGTAAAACCGATTTTGCGCACGGTGTCTTCCTTCATACCCATTACGCGGACATAGCGAAACCGGCTGCGGGCAGTGCTTCCTACCGCAGAAAGCAGGCAAAACTGCGCGATACCGGCGTCACGGCAGCCACGTGCGAATGCACCGACGACGCCGAGCTCAAGTCGTTTCAGTTCCTCTTCGCTCCAGTGAATCGATCCAGAACCGACACCCACACAGCTCACGGCGCTGATGGGGCCTTGGCTTAAAGCTTCGCGGGCAACGGCGGCAGTGTGCTCGGCAAAATCAGCAGCGCCGGTATCAAGAACGATGTTGCGCACCCGCGATCGCGCAGCAATGGGCTTTCTGGTGACCATCACCACTTCCCGGCATTCCGGAATTGCCAGCAGCTCTGCGACCGCTGCACCACCGACTTGCCCAGTACCACCGAGAATCATTGCAGCGAAATTCTGATTCATAAAGACGACCTCTGCTAAGGGAAGGATGCGCCAGCCTCGTTCATCCCAAGAGGGAAGCATACGCCGATGTTGCGAAGAATCGCCGTCGACACGCGATGAATCGCCGACGCACGCAACGAAGAATCAGCAAGATGATTGAGGATGCCCCTGAATCCTTCGATTTCGGGGCAAATCATCGGAAATGCGAAATCTGAACCCGTGCGCATCGTGCGTTTCGCTTGACACAATTCATTCCAGCCATGAAACTTCCAGCAAGGTTGCTGAGGCGCGGAAGGGCGAATCAACTCCACTCCATGCCGGAAAACGGAGATCATGAGCCGGTGGGCGGACCGAAGGCAGGACGGATGAGTTTTTCGCTGAGTTCCACCATGGAGAGCGTCAGTGAGGTGGAAGCCGTCGCGGACAAGTTGGCCGAGGAGGCCGGCTTGGACGAGGATGAACGCTTTCACGTAACTATGGCCGTCAGGGAGGCTGCGGTAAACGCTGTGCTCCACGGCAACGATTACGATCCCGCCAAGCAGATCACGGTCAGCGCGGAAAACACAGGAAAGGCGCTTGTATTTACCATCGCCGATCAGGGTAAGGGCCTCGATCCGGAGACGCTTCCCGACCCCCTAGCACCTGAAAACCTGCTACGCGGCACTGGCCGCGGCATCTTCCTCATTCGCTCCTTCATGGATGAGGTACACTTTCGACAACTGCATCCCGGAACCGAGTTGACGCTGGTAAAAAACCTGGCGCCCGCAGACGGAAAAACTTAAAGTACCTGGCTTTCGAAGCGTCGGGGGCGGAGAGAGCAATGAATCCCGCCGACAATCCGGCAAGGGTGGGAGTTTCCCACCGCTGCCGCTAGCCAAAGTGCTATAACCTTATTACCAACAAGGAGGAATTCCCGTGGCACTTACTATTGCTTCCCGTGAAGTGGACGGTGTCACCGTCCTGGACCTCAGCGGGCGGATCACTCTGGGCGAAGGCAGTGTTCAAATACGCGATGCCATTCGCGACCTGATCAGCAAGGGACAAAAGAGCATCCTGCTGAACCTGGGAGACGTGAACTATATCGATAGCTCGGGGTTGGGTGAGTTGGTGAGCGCCTTCACCACGGCGAAAAACCAGGGCGCGGACCTTAAGCTTCTACATCTGACCAAGAAGGTCCACGACCTGCTGCAATTGACCAAGCTTTACACCGTATTCGACGTAAAGGACGACGAGGCCAGCGCCATCGCATCCTTCAAGTAGAGCGGTCAAGGTTTCTCCGAACCTGACCACCTTAGCCATGGAACTGGAAAGGCCATCGCGCTATGCACGATGGCCTTTTGGTTTTTCTCCGGTATTCCTTCTGCCGAGTCTGCAGGCTAGAATTTGACGGTTGGGGCAGTCCGCGCACCGGCACTGGCCTCGAAGTATGCCTCGTTCGGATGGAAGCCAAGAACCCCCGCCCACAGGCTATTGGGAAACTGGCGAACAAACGTATTGTAGTCGCGCAATGTTTCGTTGTATGTGCGACGCGAGACCTTGATGCGATTCTCGGTCCCGGCCAACTCGTCCTGAAGGCGCAGGAACTGCTCGTTCGATCTGAGCTGAGGGTAGTTCTCAGTCAACAGAAGCAAACGGCCCAGCGCCCCTTCCAATTGCCCGTTCGCCTGGATCTTCGCCGCCGGCCCCTGCGCATTCAACATGCCCGCACGTGCATTGGCGATGTCGCCGAAAACGGTGCTCTCTTCCTTGGTGAATCCCTTCACCGTCTCAACCAGGTTGGGAATCAAATCGGCGCGGCGCTGCAAGTCCGCGTCCACATTCGACCAGGCGGTCTTCACGGCTTCGTCCTTCGCCACCAGTTGATGCTGTGTGCTCACAAAGCTGCCGTAGACCATAAGGCCCGCGAGCACAAAAACGCCCACCACTCCAAGCAATATCCACAATCCCTTACCCATACTGTCTTCCTCTCCTCCGGTCCGCCGTAGCAGATCACCTTATGAAAACGAAAATTCTACCAATCGCCTCCGGCCCCGCCGCCGCCAAAGCTGCCGCCCCCGAAACCGCCGAATCCCCCACCACCACCTCCGGAGTCGCCGCCTGCCCCGCCACCAAAGCCGCCGCCCCCGAAACCGCCTCCCCAGCCACCGCCGCCGTAGCGGCCGCCGCCCATCCAACTGGAGAATAGTCCGATGCCGAACAGGAGCCGAAAGAGCCAGGAACCGCCAAAGAAAATGAGAATAATGACGAGCAGAATCAGTTTGCCCATCCCTGAGCCATGGTGCACGCGTCTGACCGGCTGGCCGGCTGGAACTGGCTCTTCATTCAGCGTAACTTTGGCGTCAGCGGCAATGATCTGTGCAATCTCATCCACCGCGAGAGTTACAGCGCCGTCGAAGTCGTTGCTGCGGAGCTGCGGAACCATCTCCCGGCCGATGTCGCCCAGTCTGCCGTCGGGCAGAATGCCTTCCAGTCCAAAGCCGACATCGATTCTGCGCTTGTGGTCGCCCACCGCCAGCAGGATCAGCACGCCCCGGTCCGAGCCCTTGCGTCCGATCTTCCACTTGTTTTCAAGCTCGTTGGCGTAGTCGTCCGACTCCTGACCATCCAGGGTTTGGACGGTCACAATGGCCACCTGAGAGTTCGCGGCCGAGTGGTCGAGCTGGCTGCAAATACGATCCAGGCGCGCAATCGTCTCGGGCGAAAGCACGTGGGCGTAGTCGCTCACATAGTCGGTGGGTTTGGGAAGCTGGTCCACCCGCTGGGCCTGGACGACCGAAGCGGAAAACCCCAATAGGACGGCCAACAGTAGCCGAAAAACGTTCATAAAAGCGCGAGAAAAGCCTTTCATCGCTCTCAATTGTACGCGGACGGCCGTCCAAAAGTTCCCTGAGGACAGCTTCTGGCTTCTGGCATCTATCTGCTAGCCTCGCCTGCCGCCCCAAACCTTGCTGACGGTTAGAAGCTATCGGCTTGAAGCTGCCTTCACCAACTAAACTAGAGAAGAAATGACATCGAACCCGCTTCCCGATCCTCCCATTGCCCGCAAGCAACACACTGAGACCCAACTCTTTGACGCCGTCCTGGTTGACGACTACGCATGGCTGCGCGACAAGGAAAAACCCGAGGTCGCTGCATACCTTGAGGCCGAAAATGCCTACGCCGAAGCATTCATGGCTCCGCTGGCCGGCCTCCGCGAAGACCTTTACCAAGAGATGCTCTCGCATGTGAAGCAGACCGATGTTTCCGTCCCCTACCGCGACGGTGCCTGGTGGTACTACACGCGCACCGAAGAAGGCCTTCAGTACGCAATCCACTGCCGCACCTATGGCTCCCCTAATCCCACCGAGGACGCGCCGGAGCAGGTGATCCTCGACGGCAACCAACTCGCTGAGGGGCACGCTTTCTTTGCGCTCGGTGCGACCGATATCACCGACGATGGACGCTGGCTTGCCTACACAACCGACACCACGGGCTTCCGCCAATACACGCTGCACATCAAGGATCTGACCACGGGCGAAACTCTGGCCGGTGAAGTTGGGCGCATCGGCTCCGTCACCTGGGCCGCGGACAACCTGACACTCTTCTACACCGTAGAAGATGAAGTGCAGAAGCGCCAGTTTCAGCTTTGTCGGCACAGGCGCGGCACATCCCACGCAAATGACGTCATGGTCTACCAGGACGACGATGAGCGCTTCAACGTAGGTGCGGGCCGCACACGCGACGGCAAATACCTGGTGATGGAATCGGCCAGCCACATCACCACTGAATCCTGGACGCTGCCTGCTGGCGAACCCGAAGGACAATTCACGCTGATCTCGCCGCGCGAAGACGAGCATGAATACTCCATGGATCATCGCAATGGGCTATGGTTCATCCGCACGAATGATCGAGGCCGCAATTTTCGTCTGGTCACTGCACCAGTGGCGACGCCGGGGCGCGAGCATTGGACCGAACGTATTGCTCATCGCGACAACGTGATGCTCGAGGATGTGGATCTTTTCGACGGATTCTTCGTTGCCTGCGAGCGCGAGGACGGTTTGCCGCGGCTCCGCATGGCGCGGTTTGCGGGCACCGGTCCGGAGTTCGCATCGGCGGGCGAAATCAGCTTTCCCGAGCCTGCCTACAGCGCCCATCCGCACGTCAACCGCGATTTTTTTGCCACAACGTTTCGATACGCCTACCAATCGCTGGTCACGCCCAGTTCGGTTTACGAATATGATCTGGCGACTGCGGTCTCCGCGCTGCTCAAGCAGTTGGAGATTCCCGGCGGCTTCGACCGCACTCTCTACGCTAGCGAACGAGTGCACGCCACTGCGTCCGACGGCGCGCAGGTTCCGGTCTCGCTGGTCTATCGCAAGGATAAGAACAAGAGCGATCAGCCGTTGAATCCCATCTATGTATATGGCTACGGTTCCTATGGCTATTCGCTGCCTCTCGGCTTCAGTTCGAACCGGCTCAGCCTTCTAGACCGCGGAGTAGTCATGGCCTACGCCCACGTCCGTGGAGGCGGTGATTTGGGCAAGCCCTGGCACGACGCCGGCAAAATGCTCGTCAAACGCAACACCTTCACTGACTTCATAGCCTGCGTAGCGCACCTGACTGCCGCGGGCTATGGTGACCCGGCGCGCGTGGCGATTGAAGGCGGGTCGGCTGGCGGATTGCTGATGGGCGCGGTCGTCAACCTGCGTCCCGATCTTTTCCGCGCCGTGTTGTCGCATGTGCCCTTTGTCGACGTGATGAACACCATGCTCGACGCCACACTCCCGCTCACTGTCCCGGAATACGAGGAGTGGGGCAATCCTAACGAAGAGACTTATTTCAAGTACATGCTGAGTTACTCGCCTTATGACAACTTGAAAGCGGGAAGCTATCCGGCGATGTTAGTCAAAACCTCGCTCCACGACAGCCAAGTCATGTACTGGGAGCCGGCCAAGTATGTAGCCAAGCTCCGCACGCTGAAGACGGATG
>JBAWCO010000135.1:0-3731 GCA_049590315.1 Occallatibacter sp.
AGGCGATCCTGCTCAATGCAGTCGATCAAGTACTCCCGTTGAACAAGATACCGCACGCGCTAATGCAACGGCTCGCAGGCGCTTAGAAATATATGTTCCTATCCACACCATGCTGAACTGCGTTGACTATCACAAAGAAAGACAAAAGTGAGAATTGAAGAACCCCGGCTTGTCCGTGGGGAGGTCTACAGCCAAGGGCTCCATAAGGTAAAACTATTTGGTCCTCCATTTCCTGCCTACCTCCTCCGGAGGGCGTCAACGCCGGGCTCTGCGCTTAAGAAGGGGTGTCATAGCCGCCGCGAAAGTAACCTCGGGAGAGCCAGGAGGTTACTTCGGTTCCTCAAGTTCGCAAGTTGTAGGTGCGATGAGCATAAGTAGGAACAGCCAAAACCAGCCTGGGGCTACCTTGAAGAATCGAGCGGCTGCTGTTTGGCAGTTAATGGAGGATTCATGACTCTCCTTTTGCTCCAGATTGCCGCAATTGGAGCGGTGGCCGTTTACCTTGAACGTTGGAGAGCGGGTGTGCGCCGGCGGAATGCGCGATCGTGGGACTTGCTTCTGGCCCGGCTACGACCGGAATGGAGCGCCCGTGAGTTGATCGATTCTTCCTCTTCAAATGAAGGATCGCGCGCCACGCCGGATGAAAAATGGAATCGTATTCTGGGTGCTCGCGGTCTCTGGGGTATGTTTGAGAACGCCGGCGTGAGGGTGGAGATGGCCGACTATGCAGCCCAAAACAGCGACTCGATTGATCGCGAGATTCTAGCCACGCTGCGCAGCGATGCCATGCAGATTCGTGTTTACGTTCTGGTGATGCTCGCAAAGTATGTCTTCAGCGAAGTCAATGAACCTGTTGTAATCGGCGCGCTCCGGGTCGAGTCGGCATACGCCGAGATGGTGCTACGGATGGCCGAGTTCCTGCAAGAGAACGCCGTGGAAATCCTGCCAAAATTTGAGACCGCGATTTAGCCAGGTGCGGCATTGCGCGGCGCGATCAAGGTTCAGTCCCTCGGGTGTTTTGGCCTTGAGGCTCTCAAGGTCGAACCCGAAGTACACTTGTTCGTCGAGACGGCGTGCATCACGCCGCTGACCGGAGTTATTTTGGGCGAGGTCAGCTGGCGAGTTTGAAGGCGAGGTACTGCCGCATCTCCGTGATTTCGCCAACACTCATACTCGAACTCCTCTCTCATCCTGAGACAGGGGCGGACCTCTATGCGGATATCCGCGCTGGTGCGAGTGCATGCAGCCCTGAGCCATTTGCGGTCAGTAACGCTCGAATTCAGCGTCCACTTCATTGTGTTTGGCATTCGGCCGGAGGTTGAAACCAGTTCTGGGCGCCGGCTTCGCAACCGCAGCCACGCCGTAGCCATTTGGCTTCACCGATTTAACGGGTGCTTGCTTTGCCTGCCGCGCCCCCTTCGTGCTGGCTCTTCGTCCGCGGGCGCTGTCTTCGTCTCCCGTATGGAAGAAGGAGAGCGCGCTAACAAGTTGATCGGATTGCCCGGTCAACTCTTCGGTCGTCGAGGCCATCTCCTCCGCAGCCGAAGCGTTTTGCTGAATCACCTGCTCCAGCTGCTGCAGTGCTTTGTTAATTTGCACGGCGCCGGTATCCTGCTCCTTGCTGGCGGCTGTGATCTCCTGCACCAACTCTGCGGTGCGCTGGATGTCAGGTACCAACTTCTCCAGCATTTCGCCTGATTTCTCGCTTACCTTCAGCGTGGTGGCTGAGAGCTGGTTGATCTCCCCGGCTGCTTTCTGGCTTCGCTCGGCCAGCTTGCGCACCTCGGCTGCAACCACGGCAAACCCCTTGCCGTGTTCGCCGGCGCGCGCCGCTTCAATGGCCGCATTCAGGGCCAGCAGATTGGTCTGCCGCGCGATCTCCTCGACGATGGAGATCTTGTTGGCAATCTCCTTCATCGCAGCAACGGTCTCCAGCACGCTCTTGCCGCTCTCCTGCGCGTCACGAGCGCTCTTGTTCGCGATCTTGTCGGTCTGTTGTGCATTGTCGGCGTTCTGCTTGATGTTCGAAACCATCTCCTCCATTGAGGAAGATGCCTCTTCAGCGGCCGCCGCCTGCGCGCTGGCCCCCTTGGACACCTGTACCGACGCTGTCGAAATAGACTGGCTCGCAGCCGCCACCTCACCCGCAATCGAGCGGATATCGGAAACTGTTCGCGTCAGGCCTGCTACCATCGACCCGAGCGCCTGCATCAGCTTGTCCTGCGCCGAGCGCTCGCGGAGATCGACGGTAAGATTTCCGCCCGAGATCTGCTCGGCGGCTTCGGTAATCTCATTCATGGCGGCGATCAGCGTGTTCAGGTTGTTCTTGATGGCATTGAAGTCCCCGTTGTAGCTGTCGGTGATCTGGGGTGGGATGTCGCCTTTGCTGATCTTCTCAACGTAATCCGCAGCCACGTTCAGCGGGCCGATCACCGCGTCCAGGGTATCGTTGACGCCCTGCACGATCTTGCGATAGTCACCCCGATGCCTGGAAGCGTCTGCGCGAGTGGCCAGTTTGCCTTCGACGGCGGCCTTTGCCAGCATCGCGGCGTCGCTCACAAGAGCATCGATGGTGCTCATGGTCCGAACCAGCGAGGGAACAAGCACATCGTTCTCCGAGCGCTTGCCTATGCGCCCCAGGGAGATGAGTTCTTCGCGGTAGTTTCCCTCGCCGATCAGTTCGACAACTTCGATGGCATGTCTGAACCGGTCTTGCGCGCCGTTAGTGGCCTTGGCAACTTCGCCAAAGATGCCATGATAGGAGCCCTCGACCTTTCGCGAGATGTCGTTGACCGCCATCTTCTGCAGCACGCTGTTGGCCTCGGCCAGTCCACCGAGACTATCGATGCAGGTGTTCAGGTTGTTCTTGATGGCGTTGAAATCGCCACTGTAGCTGTCGGTGATCTTAGGTGGAATCGCGCCCTTGGAGATCTGGTCGACATAGTTGGCAGCCATGTTCAGCGGAGCCACAAGAGTGTCGAGCATCTCGTTCACACCCTGAATCATCTCCCGGTGCATGTCATTGAAAAGTGTCGCCTTGCCGCGCTCGCTTAGACGGCCTTCCTTGGCGGCATCCACCAGATGCATGATCTCCTGCAGCACGAGCATCATCTCGTCTTCTTCGCGCATGCGTTTACCCGCCAGTTCACGGCTGTACTCCCCGTTGCCGCTATGACCGTTTCCTCCATGTCCATCGCCGTCGCCGCCCAGCCGCCGGCCTTCACCTACCACTGCGTTTTCCATAGACTCCTCCTCAATCCTTCACAACCTCTTTTTCCTCCTCCAGAGACCTTTCGGTACGCCACACTCCGGCAGACAATCGAAGGCGGGAAGAGCATACGGTCCTGTTTACTTTGCTGGTTGCAGTCCACTCGTGCCATCGGCGGTGCGGCGCAGGACTGATCGCCTTTGGCGATGCGGTTCTGACATCCGATGCCTCTTCAATGCGCCTTCCCATCGTGCAAGATCTGATATTCCATGACTCGGAACCACCGGACTCACAGTCATCGACGGAAATGGAGCAATTCGGGAGGGGAAAATGCGAAGGTCAAATTAGATTCCTCACAGGAGGAATGCGCACGACAAGATTGGCGAAGGATCGATGGCCTTCTATCGCATCGCATTAATGCGCCTTAATTTGCGCCCTCAAATTCTCCTTTGTCACTGTAAGCCAAAGAACGTTTCCCGATACTAATTTTGGTACACCGCTTCGCCGGGGATATGGTGAGCTG
>JBAWCO010000136.1:0-2522 GCA_049590315.1 Occallatibacter sp.
GATAAGACCTGGGAAAATGAGGCAGCAATCCTTGATAACAATCGCATCTTGCTAATCTTGCATCAATCGTGAATTGACCTTGCCCTCAGAATGCGTATCTCTTAGCGGGCCGGGTTTTGACGAAAAATATTCATCCTCGTCGTAGTCGTCGTGGCGGTGGGAATGTGGGAATCGGGTTCATCGATTTCCAAGGTCTGTGGGAAGGGCGGAAAACAGTATCATCGTTTTCCGGGCTTTCCATTGACCGTCATTTCCAGGGCCTGCCTCGATCGCCTCGCGCACTTAAGCGGCGATCTTCACATTTGCAGTCATCCAGTTTTGCTCGAACTCGACGGGGCTGACGTAATTCAGCGTCGAGTGCATTCGTGTTTGGTTATACCAGAGCAGCCACGCGATGGTTTCATCTTTGGCTTGTCTGATCGTTTCAAATCGCCGGCCATGCAGCCGCTCCACCTTCAATGAACCGAACAGCGTCTCCGCGCAGGCGTTATCCCAGCAGTTGCCCTTGCGGCTCATCGAGGGCGTGATGGAGCAGTGTTCAAGCACCTTTCCGAAGTCCTCGCTGGCATATTGACTGCCACGGTCACTGTGGAAGATCAACCCTGTCTGCGTGCCAGGATTGCGTCCCAGCCAGGCCATCTTGAGAGCGTCGATCACCAGATCGCGATGCATGTCGGGCCGCATCGACCAGCCCACCACCCTGCGGCTGAATAAGTCGATCACCACGGCCAGAAACAGCCATCCTTCTTCAGTCGCGATATAGGTGAAATCACCTACCCACGCCCGGTTGGGCGCGGCCACGATGAAGTTGCGATCAAGCCGGTTGGGCGCAATCGGAAGATCATGCCGGCTGTCAGTAGTGGTTACGCGGAAACGCCGCTTGCCGCGGGCCTGAATGCCATGCTGCTGCATCAGCCGTTGCACGCGCAGCTTCCCCACACGAATGCCCTGCTTGCGCAATTCTCGCCAAATGCGCGGCCAGCCATAGGCTCCCCGGTTCTCCGCATAGACAGCGCTGATGTGAACTAACAGCGCCTCGTTGCTCAGATGGCGGCGCCCGGCGATCTGCCTGCGCCGCGCCATCTGTTGATGAAAACCGGAGATGCTGACAAGCAGCACCCGGCATTGCACCGAGATCGGCCAGAGACGCCGATGACGCTCAATGAAGGCATACTTCACTTCTGGCCCTTTGCAAAGTATGCCGTCGCTTTTCCCAGAATGTCGCGCTCCATCGTCACTCGCGCCAGTTCGGCTCGCAAACGGCTGATCTCCATCTGCTCTGCCGTCACCTGGTGCTTGCCTGCGGCACCCTTCAACCGGCCGGCCCGGTGAAGCTTGATCCAGTTGCCCAGGGTCTGTTCGACCACTCCCAGGCTGCGTGCCACCGCCGCCATCGTCTGGCCTGACTCCACCAGCCGGACCGCTTCCTGCTTGAACTCCAGCGTGTAACGACCACGCGTCCCATGCCTCATCTTCGTTTCCCTTTCGCTATTAGAGTAGCTGGCTAAGGGATACGTTTTGCGGGGGCAAGGTCATTCCTTCGAGTTGGCCACATCATCAGGGGTTAAGAGCACAACTGCACATTTCACATCCGACGCATGTGCTTCGAATTTCTCAATGATGGTTCTTCCCTTATCGGGTTGTTCGTGCAAGATGATTGGCTCAAGATCCAGCTTGGCTAGGAATCTCGCCGCCATCTCTTTAGCCCCTTGATCATGGCCATGAACCACAAATATCTTGCGGGTATCCGAATTTGGAGTCACCAATGCTGTCTCAGAGCCCTGGGCCCGCTCAGCAACTCGCTCGCGCAGATCATTAATTCTGGACTCCAAGAACCCATTCGCATGATCGAGCCCTAAATTGAATTGCACGATAAACTCGGATTCGTCCTCTGCAATAAAGTAGTTGGGAGAAAACGAGATGCCCAAGAACTGTCTGTAAGGGAGTGAGCCTTCGCCATAAAACTCAGCGAGGGTAATCTTCACGTTATCTCTCCAAATCCCATAGACGGCTGAATGGCGACCACCTGCTCGAACATCTGGTATCTGATCGAGGAGCTTCTGTAGTCTTTTCAACGCATTCTCAGCCGAGATCGTTGGGGCATGGATTAATGGAGTCGAAACACCACGAGTCGTGTTGGACATTTAGACTTGGTCTCCCTACCACGCCCTGAAGCATCTGAGAACTTACCTGAAATACTATGCCTGACCATAGGCGAGAGCAAATCGCCTCGTATGCCCGACTCACAGCCCCAGCTTGGACCAAATTGCGTCTACTTTGGCTTTGGTGGCGCGGTCCATTTCTATCATGGCGGGCCAGGGGCGGGTGAAGCCTTCGGCTTGCCATTTGCGGGTGGCGTCTATCCCCATCTTGCTGCCGTAGTTGGGCAGGCGGCTGGAGTGGTCGAGGGAATCTACGGGGCCGAGGGTGAACTGTATGTCGCGCTCGGGGTCGATGTTGTTGGCTACGCGCAGGACGACTTCGGGGATGTTTTGCACGTCGCAGTCTTCATCGACGACGAT
>JBAWCO010000137.1:0-7030 GCA_049590315.1 Occallatibacter sp.
GGAGAATACGATAGCGAAAAACGAGCCGAAGCAAGGCTGTTATTGATCCTGCCCCTGACAATCTTTTTCATCTTCCTCATTCTCTACGCTATGTTTCGTTCCTTCAAATGGGCGCTGCTGATCATCCTCAACGTGGCCATGGCTCCCACTGGAGGCTTGCTCGCTCTCCTTGTGACCCACACATTCTTCAGCGTATCTTCCGGAGTCGGCTTCCTGGCCCTCTTTGGAGTTTCGGTTCAAACGGGTGTCATCATGCTTGAATACATCAATCAGCTTCGAGCTCGAGGTTACACACCGGAAGGCGCTGCGATTGAAGGCGCGGTCCTGCGGCTTCGCCCCATCATGATGACGATGCTGGTGGCGACATTGGGACTGCTTCCCGCCGCGATGTCGCACGCTATCGGCTCCGACTCGCAGCGTCCGTTTGCCATCGTCATCGTCGGGGGGCTCATTGCATCTCTCGTGATGAGCGTCTTCCTTCTGCCCACGTTGTATGTATGGATTGCGCGAGAAGGGGACAAGCTCCCGAAACCGGAGGTGGCGTTTGAGAGTTAATCCTGGTTACAAACTTGCTCGCAACTTCCAGTTTTGCGCCCTGGGTATTGCAATTCTTGGAGCTTCGGCAAGTGCGCAGCAGGCACTGACCTGGGACCAGGTCAAGGCGAAGTTCGTCGCAGCCAATCCGGCGTTAAAGGCGGATGCCGATAACGTGGACGAGATGCGAGCTGAGGAGATTACCGCTTATCTCCGGCCCAACCCGCAGTTCACTCTATCAGTGGATGGCAACCAGGCCGCACCGCACAATGGGATCTGGACTCCTCTTAAGGGAACGACTGAGCAGCCGAACTTCAGTTACCTGCACGAGCGCGAACATAAGCGCGAGTTGCGACTCAAGAGCGCGCAGGAAGGTACGCGCATCACGGAGTCGCAGCATGAGGATTTGGAACGGAACATGGTGTTTGGCCTGCGCACCGCATTTGTTGGAACGCTCCAGGCGAAATTCATTCTCGAACTGGCGAAGGCCGACATTGAATACTACGACAAGATCATCGACATCAGCCGCGCCCGGTTCAAGGCGGGAGATCTGGCGCAGATCGACCTCGACCGGATCGAATTACTGCGCGTGCAATACGAGTCCGAGATCGAAACAGCGATTGTGAACCTGCGCACCGCCAAAATTCAGCTTCTGCAGTTGCTCAATGACCGCACGCCCGTGGATCAGTTCGACGTGACCGGTCCCTTCGATTTTAGCGACAACTTACTGCCATTGGATAAGTATCGCGACGCGGCCTTGGCTGCCCGACCGGACCTGCAGGCGGCGCTGCAAACAGTTAAACAATCCGAAACAAATCACAAGTTGGCTGTAGCCGACGGATCTACCGATCCAACTTTTGCAGGCTGGTTCACAAATAACTCATCTACGAACAATCCAAATGGCCCGGACACGATCGGCGTCAGCGTGAGCGTTCCGTTGCGGATATTCGACCGCAACCAGGGAGAGAAGAAGCGCACACAAATCGACATTGATCGGAGCCAACAGGCCAGCGATGCGGCGCGTGCCCAGGTCTTCAGCGACGTGGACACCGCTTATGAGTTGGTGCGGAGCAATATCGTGCTTCTCAAGCCGTACAAGGCGAAGTATAACGACCAGGCTCTGCGCGTGCGCGACACGGTGACCTTCGCCTACGAGCACGGCGGAGCTTCGCTCATGGATTTTCTAAATGCGCAAAGTGACTACCGCCAGGTACAGCTTTCCTATGCACAACTGCTCGGCGCCTATCTAACGGCTGCCGGGCAACTCAATCTTGCCGTGGGCAGGGAAGAAATTCAATGATCGCGACTTCTGTTATGGCGAGTGCGCGGGGTCGATCCAAATCACGGGCACGAAGAGGGTGATTGATGAAGAGACACGAAGTTAGAGCCCGCATTGAGGAGACTGGCATCCTGCCATCGGTACGTGTTTCGTCCCGTGAATTGGCGCGGTTTGCAGGCGAGACGATTTACGGTGCCGGCATCCCGGTTGTCGAGATTACTATGACCGTGCCTGGCGCGCTGGATGTCATCAACGATCTGGCTTCAAGGTACCCGGACATGGCCGTTGGCGCCGGCACCGTATTGGATGAGGAAACTGCACGCACGTGCGTGGAAGCAGGCGCAAGATTTCTTACCAGTCCGGGGTTCGTTCCCGAGGTGGTGGCCTACGCAAATACTGTGAACGTAGTGGTTCTTCCCGGGGCGCTGACGCCTACTGAAGTGATTGCGGCGTGGAAAGCGGGTTCGGACCTCATTAAGATTTTCCCTACCGGCCATATCGGCGGAGTGCAGTATGTGCGCGCTCTGAAGGTCCCGCTGCCTCAGATTCCATTGATCGCTACGGGCGGGGTGAACCAGACGACTGCAGGCGATTTTATTCTCGCGGGAGCAAGCGCCATTGGTCTGGGCGGGCAGCTGCTGCCGAAGGAGTCACTGCATTTTCACCAGGTAGATCGGATCGGTGAGTTGGCAAGCAGATTTATTGCGATGGTCAAGGACGCGCGAGCCATGCGAGAAATCTATTACTAGTAAGTTTGCTTTGGCCCGCTCGCTCGCGTGGAATCCGGCATCTCAGTCGTAGCCGCAATGCGTGCAGTCGGAATTGGCTTACCCCTAGTGCGTCATATTTGTGGCATGGCAATGGGATTTTGCTCCCTGACAACGCATGAATATTGCCATGGAGATCCTTATTATTTCTTCATAACAAGGGAACATCCTCTTTAACCATTGTAGAAAGCCAGATTAACTCACGAAGTTAACAAGTTTATACCAATCCAATGATTCTCTTCATGCGTCCATCATGTTTTTACTTCAATACTAAGCATGGGAGGAAATAAAATCATGACCCGGAAACTGATAACAAACTGCATTCTGTCAATCGCGTTCACCGGTGTTTGCATCGCACAAGGCGCGACGTCTTCAGCGAGGACTGACGCCCATTACACCCAGGCGCAAGTGAAGGAGTTAGCGCTCAACGCGCATTCCCCCGAGCAATTTAAGGCTCTTGCCGGTTACTACGGCCAGGAACAGGCCAAGTACGCGCGACTTGCCTCAGAAGAAAAGACCGAGTGGGAGCGGAGGAGCAACCGGCCTATCGTAAGCACTCTGGCGAAATATCCGCGGCCGGTAGACTCTGCGCGGAACCTTTACGAGTACTACATGTACAAGGCATCCGAGAACAAAGCCCTCGAATCGAAATATGACCGGATGGCGACGCAGGGCGCTGCCGTAAACGCGGAGTAACTCGCCGCAGCCGAGCGGGCATCAGCGACATCGATGGTTAGCGAAGTGGGGAGCCTAGCTCAGATATGCGCTCCCTACAATTCGTTGATGTCAAATTGATTCTTTCTTTATAAATTCTTCACTTATTGCAAGATATGCTCTATCAAATGATCGGAGCAAACGCTATCGGGCAATCTGGTTTTCAGATGGAAGCCCTAACAGTCTCAAGACGGGATGAACCGATGGCAAGACTTCGTGTTCTCGGGCGTTGGTTTGCTGGATTCGCCGGACTTGGGTTGCTGACCTTTTACGGAATCGTCTTCCAGATCCATTTGACGACGATGGGTTTTCTGTATCTGCTCGTCGTGGTGGCAGTGGCTACGCTAGGCGGCTTTGGGCCAGCGACACTCACTTCCTTCGCCGCGATGGCCTGCCTCGACTATTACTTTACGCCGCCCATTTTCACTTTCAATATCGACGATCCACAGGACTGGGTTTCTCTGGGGACGTTTGTGGTGACGGCGCTCATTATCAGCAGGCTTTCTGCGCGTGAGCGGAGGAGCGCCGGGTACGCGGCGATTCGCCGGTTGGAAATGGAAAAGCTCTACGAGCTTAGCCGAAACTCGCTTCTGTTGAATATGAGGCAGGAGCCGGGTCCGCAATTGGTGATATTGATACAAAGAATCTTTGATACTCGGGCAATCGCCGTGTTTGACGTGGCATTGGGCCGCCAGGACAGGGCAGGTGAGTGGAACGCGGATGAAGAGGACATAGCCAGGGAATGCTACCTGCGCGGAGCCGCAAAAGATTGCACACGATCGCAGACTGCCGAGCGTGTGTTGCTTGCCGGAACCACGCCGGTAGGGGCGCTGGTGGTGCGCGGGAACCTGAGTTCGCTGTTGATTGACGCGCTTGCTACCCTTGCAGCCATAGCCATCGATCGTCACCAGTGGATTGAAAAAGAGGAAAGAGCCGAGAATGCCAGTAAAGGAGAACAACTGCGTGGAGCGGTGATGGATGCGTTGGCACACGAGTTGAAGACACCGTTGACCGCAGTGCAGACAGCCAGTTCCGGATTGCTTGCTCTGGGAGAGTTGACTGATTCGCAGCGAGACCTGGTGATGCTTATCGACGGTGAAGCGGTCCGCTTGAATAAGCTGTGCACACGGTTGCTTCAGGCGGCAAAACTGGAAGCGAAGAAGGTTGGCCTCAACACTGAAAGCGTGAACGTACAGAACCTGGTGTTTGATGTGCTTGCCGCACATCCGGAGAAGGCGGAGCGCGAACGGATTCAAGTGGTGATGGAGGACCCTCGCCTGGCAGTCAATGTAGATCGTGCTTTGCTGGAAATGATCTTGGCCCAATACATCGATAACGCTCGAAAATACTCGACACCTAACACACCCATTGAGATTGCGACACGAAAAAATCGTTCGGAAATTCTGATCTCCGTCCATAACTTTGGATCGACAATTCGCATTGAAGACCGTGAGCGGATATTCGATCGGTTCTACCGTTCTCCTGAGCTAAAGGATTCCGTTCCGGGCACAGGAATAGGCCTTTCTGTAGTGAGGAAGGCTGCCGAAGCTCATCACGGGCACGTGTGGGCTATCAGCGACGAAAAGGAAGGAACCACGTTCTTTCTTTCACTGCCTGCCGACGCAAGGAGGACGCTTTGAAAACCGTGCAGTCGACTGAAGGGCAGGGAACGATTCTCGTAGTGGACGATGATAGCTCCACGCGCCGGGCATTGCGCGTGACCCTATCGGGAATGGGTTTCAGAATTGTCGAGGCAGCCCGAGGTGAAGAAGCTCTTTCGCTTTGTCGTGTGAATTGGTTTGACGCCGTATTGTTGGATGTGGACATGCCGGGGATGGGGGGCGTCGAAGCTTGCCGATGCATCCGCCGTGCGGTTGCGCGTCTTCCTATTCTGATGCTGAGCGTCATGGATAGTGAGGATGACAAAGTGTTGGCGCTTGATGCCGGAGCGGATGATTACATCACGAAACCGTTTCAGGTGCGTGAGCTTACGGCACGCTTGCGGTCCGCGGTGCGAAGGCGAAGCGCGGAGGACCAAAATCGCGACTCACCAATTTGTCATGGCGAACTTGAATTAGACCCCGTGAAATACAGGGTGCAGAAGCGAGGACGCTCGATTCACTTGACGCCGAAGGAATTTGAGGTCCTGCACTATCTGATGTTGCATGCGGGTGAACCCATTCCGCACGCTCGCCTCTTGAAGTCCGTATGGGGACCGGAATATGGAAACGAGCTTGAGTATCTGCGAACATTTGTTCGGCAGTTGCGCAAGAAGATTGAGGATGACCCGCGGAACCCACAATACCTGATGACGGATGCATATGTTGGTTACAGGTTCCGAGAGCAGGTTCCGGAAATGTAGTACAGCTTTTTGGGGGGAAATGAAGTTCATTACCAACTGTATGTGTACCCGATTGACGAAGTGGTGTACCAAGGGACTGTTACCACCTTGCTGTAACTCTCCTGCAGCCAGAGTGAGTTGTTGTTGTTGAAATGAACGATCGCGCCCAGAGAAACTCCGCTATCGAGACGGTTTTGAACATGGGCATTGCCTGTGAAGCTTGTAATTCCAGTTTGTATCCATGTGTAGCCCGTCCAGGTCTTTGTCTTGGGTAACGAGAAGTTCTTCATAACTCCCGCAGATTCTGTATGCTCTCCATTCGCAGTGTGGAGGAAGCCGTGGGTTCCGGCGTTCTCATAGGTATAACCGAAGGTCAGCTCATCTCCAATCGGATCTCGCTTCAAGAAGCCGAAGGTGTGGCCGATGCCGATATTGTAGTTAGCGCGCGGCAGCAGTCCTGGGCGGTCGAAGTCAGAGCCAAACATTACGAACAAGTCCGTGCTTGTCCCTGCGGGCGCCTGTGCCGGAGCTGCTTGAGTTGTGACTAGCGAAACCGTTGCCTGCGAATGGAGAACCGCAGCACCAAACGTGAGGAGCAGAAGCATTGAAAAGAAGGAAGCGAAAGTGAGAGGCAGTGCGTTACACGGTGCACTAAGGCTTGGTGCGGGTTCCTTGGGCGTTCCCAACATGAGTCGTGATCTCCTGTGCGATTGGAGGTGTAGTTGCTGTGTTGAATTCAGAATGAAGGATCAAAACTCTTTACGCTGGCAACTTTCGGCCACTTAGGCATCGCATCTTATGGTGCGCTGGATCGCGAGCACTATTTACATATTCCTTGCATGCATTCTTTTAGGATTTGTGAAATGAACTCCGACGCCTGGATGGGATCTCAGTCTATGCGCGGCCTCGAAATGAAGTCCGGTCTTGAGATAGACGGCTTGGCAGTGCTGGAACTCGAGCGGAAGCCAACGCTTGACCGCAGCATGTGCCTGCAAGCTATTTACAGCAGGGATTCACGTTTCGACGGGCGATTTTTTGCGGGAGCCCCCTCGACAGGAATCTACTGTAGAAATGTTTGTCCGGCTCCATACACCAATCCAGAGAATGTCTACCTGTTCTCTTCGACTATCAGTGCAGAGCGTGCCGGATTTCGTCCTTGTAAAAGATGCCGGCCTCAAGCCGTTCCCGGAGTTGGAGCGTGGCTAGGGACATCCGCAGTGATCTCGCGGGCCATTCGACTAATCCAACCGGGAGTTCCCCCGGCTTTGCCGGGGTGGCAGTAACAGTTTGACATTTTCGGGAGTCCATCCAAGAAACTCCAAGAGGTGAGCCGCCAAGCACACATCAAGGAGAATCTGGATGGACGAGTATGAAAGCTTAAGCCACTCGAAATGG
>JBAWCO010000138.1:0-8107 GCA_049590315.1 Occallatibacter sp.
TGTCCCCACTGAGAGCTAACTCGGAATTCGACTTCCTGAAGATTGGCGATAACGGGTCGGGAACGAACCTGCCAGCACGCCGTTCGCCCTGCGAGTTGTAAGGACTCGCCCATGAGCCAAAACTTGACTTGGTTTAGTAGATCCCGAAGGGGTTCCTTGAATAGCAGAGCGATTCTCCATTCTTGTTTTGAAGCGAGGCGATTGATGAATCTGGCTTAGTGAGATCCGGTGAACCAATGAAGGTACTCGCCGTTCATGCAAGATCAAACCCGTTGTACGGGACCCAAAGAATGATGATTGGTGAACGAAGCAGTCTTGGCGACGCTGTTAGTGGTGAGCTCTCGGCGATTCGTCAGCATGCTGATTAGAACGATCGTCCAAAGCGGGAGAGATAAATCAAAGGCATCCGTATCGGCCAAACCGCGCACAAGAATAAAGAGCAAGAACGCGAAGAAGTAGGTCTTTCGTGGCCCCGCTGCGAGCTTCCGCAGATGTAGCCACAAGCTCCCGTAAATTCCGGCAAACATGCCTACCCCCACCACGCCATACGCGTAAAACTGCTGTAATAGCTCATTGTGTGCGTGGCGCGCTTCGAACTGGTCTCCTCCAAACGGAGGAACAACCTTCCAAACGGAATGGAATCCATGACCAAGCCAAGGCTGCTGGATCGCTTCGGCCAGAAAGTAGGTCCAGAGGCCCAGGCGTCCGGTTAAGGTCTCCGCCTGATTCCCGGCGCTGGAATAGATATCCAGGTAAGAGGAAATCAAACTCGAGAACGCCGCGACCACGGCCGTTGCTCCGAGAGCGAGAAGCACTTTGGTTTTCCGGCTCATGGCTTTGTCTCGCAAAAGCAAAAAACCTTGACCTACGAGGAATGCGGCAATCGTAGTCTTGCTCAGGCTACGCAGCAGGGTCACACCTAGTAGGAGCACGGCTCCGCCCCACTTTCCGTCTTTTTCGCGAATCAGGTATTGCGCAAAGAAGAGAGCAAATGCGCAGAGGTGGCCGATCGCATTAGGTCCTAGAAGCTCCTCGTCGCCCAGACGCAGATCAGACTGCGCGGGAAGCAACCACGCGATAGTCGCCACGACGCATGCTCCCCACACATAGCCCTTCATCAGCGAATTCGTAACCTCAGTAACTTGTCTCGCGCGGAGCATAAGGACCACAATTGCAACATCCGCAGCCATTGCGCACCAATAGGCAATCGCTGCTGGCAACGATGCGGTGCTGGTCCATAACAAGCTGCAAAAAGAGAAGGACAGAAATGCAAACGCCCAGCGCACAGGCAGCATCTGCGCCATTTGGCTTACCGAAAAGCGCATTCTTCCAAGTGAATCGAATGCAACCGCAACCAAGAGTAGAACGTTGAGAACCAGTGTAGCCTCGACACCAGTCTGCGGATCGGTGCCCAGAACGCGCACAGAGAGAAGCATGATGAAGAGCCGAAAGGAGAAGAAGAAACCAACGACAAACGCTACGCCGCCGGTTTCCACCCGTTTCAATTCCGGTGTCTTCGTGTTGGGGTTCCCTTCATTCACGGCGCCTCGCAGACTCCTGCCCTCAAGAGTAAAGACTCAGTGCGTGTACATATCAGGGATGCCCTGGCTGCCCGCCGGCGGAAGGTGCCGGAGATACACCACGATGGACCAGAGCTCATCATCGCTCAACGTTCCCTTGGAACCCGGCATTCCGGATGGCCAGATTCCGTTATCGAGAATCGATTTCAACTGGCCATCGGAATAACTCTGTACGTCAGGTGATGCGAGCGAGGGTATCGGCGGTGAAATGTGATCGACAAACGGAACCCCGGTGTTCTGGCCATCCAAGCCGTGGCAGGCAATGCAGTAGTGCGAGAACGCTTCCTTGCCGTCGGCTTGAGTCTCAGGCGTGTCCGGAAGTGGATTTTTCTGTTTCTTATTCCCGATGAAAACGTGATGCTTGGCAAACGTAACGGTCTTGACCTCAAGCTTGCCCGGGGGGGTAGCTTTGCACCCGACTATTCCCGTCAGGAGAATTGCCGCAGCCGCTCGAAAGAGTTTGCTCATTCTATTCCACGACATGGATTTTGAACATCATCGAGCCATGACCGCTGCCGCAAAACACAGAACAGTGGCCTACAAAATCCCCCGTTTTGTCCGGTGTGAAATGTACTTCGGCTGTGCCGCCTTTTCCCACTTTGACGTCGACATTCAACTCGCGAATGCGAATCCCGTGCGCGACGTCTGCGCTTTTGAGCACCAACACCACGGGCTGTCCCTTCTTCAAGGTGATTTCCCCGGGCGCAAATGTGAAACGCTTCGCTGTGATCTCGATCCTTTGAGGGGTGGCCTCGGCCTGGGCCGTTGAGGAACAAAGTCCTGCGGTTACGAAGGCCATGGCCAGTAAAACCACTTGCACGTACTTCCTGCGCATATGCACTCCTTTGAGGTGAACGACGTCGCGTTGAGCAACGTGTACCTAGGTGGTAATTGACCGAACGTGCCATTTCGATCTCGCATCAATCACTCAATAGACGTGGCTAGCTACTCACAAGTCATTCGACTTTGTCCTATCGTCGATATGCAAAGAGCAACGATTCTACGGGGCCACGCTATGGGTTCAGGAAGCGGCGCAGCGCTTTGTAGTCGGCATCGCTGAGCCCCGCTCGCACTCGCATGTGCATGGAAACCGTTCCCGAGACACTCGATGAGAATCCTTCTGGTGCGTTGTGGCACCGGGCACAGTTTTGCTCGAACACCTCTTGTCCACGGTCTTGGTTTGTGGCGTGTACAGCTTTCGACGGCGTCTTGTTGTTAGATGGATGCTGCGGGCCATCGGTCTGGCCAATGGCCACGTTGGCTCCAATGGTCAACGTCGCTGCAAGCAGTGGAAGCCCCAGCACTATCCCTTCCAGGTGCTTCATCGTTCCTCCTCTAATACGCATTATTGCGTGGTAAGTTCAGTTACGTTCCTCAGACAACACAGACATAGCGAAACTATTTGAAGAGAGCAGTCCTTTTGAACGGCTCTCGAACGGTACAAATTCAGCCTACTGGGGCTGTTTCTACGACGTGTCACGAAACAGTCTGAAGTTTGTCACTGGATTGTCTCGACGAATCGCGGGTGCGCGAATGGCCGTGGCTTGTTTTGCATCCTTGCATGCGGTATCGATTTCGACTTGGGAAGGGCAATTGGTTAGATCAGGGCTCGATGTTCGAATTGCGGCAGAGATGTATTCCATCTCAATTGCACGTGCACAAACCGGAGGAGCTAATCTTTGTCGAGCAGAATCCCAGTACGATGGGTGGTCCCGGTGACTTGATGCAGGCGGCTTGTCCCGTAGCGGAGGATCCCCTACCCAGCGGCGCCCTCATTTCTGTGACCGGTGCCTCATTCGTGCTGTCGTAAGTAATGTCCAGAGTTCCCTCACGTTTATTCTTCAAAGTGTATGGCCACTCGGTTGTGAAATTTCCGTCCGGAAGCCGGCCACGGTAGCTCGTTACTTTGTCACCAACGTAGACCCCGCCCGTACCATCGATGACGAATCCACTCGCAACTCTCGACGATACACTGGTGTTGTTCGGAGCATAGCCGTTCGAATCTGAGACACATCCGATAAATTCATTGTCCGTTCCTCTATCGACGAACCCGTTTGTGTAATTATCCTCTGTTTCGACAGCCATGATGATGTTCCGTGCGCCCGATACGTATACGCCGGCCTCCGTACCGATCTTTGCTCCGTTCCAGATCACTTCTCCCGAAGTGAATCGATCGTTCGCCCCGTCAACATGTATGCCGGCCGTACCGTTCCGTTCAATCTGAAAATTCGCAAAGCCGCTGTTGGTTCCTTGTGTGTAGAGGCCATATACACCGTTGTCGAAGACATAAAAGTTATCGAAGAAGAGCATGTAGTTGAATTCGTTGATGTGAATTCCGTCAGCCGAGCAGTGTGAGAACATCACTTCTTCTATGTGCCCCCACTTCTGCGCACTCACGGGCGCAGTTCGCTTATTAGCGGTGTTCCACTCGGCCGGCCCGGTTGCAGTTGGAGCAATAGAGAGACAATTTCCTGTACCGCCTCTTCCGGAGTTGCCGTCAAGCGTCAGCCCCTGGATGCTGAAGTTGAACGCGTCGATGGGGACGGTCAGAACGTCCGACGCCGTGTGAGCCTTTAGGCGGATGACGGACGTTCCCCATCCGTCACCCTTGAGATTCGTGTACGAATGCAGCATTAGCCCCGTAGTGACATAGACGCCGGCAGGGAAGTAGAGAACGCAGCCATTGTTTGGGATCGGACGGGCAGTGCAAGCAGAGATAGCAGTGTTAATCGCCGTTGTGTCGTCTGTTACTCCATCACCTTTCGCTCCATAGCTTACGACACTCATCAAGTAAGGTGCGACGATTGCCGTCAAGGTTGAAGCGCCCTTATCTTCGTTTCCCGGCGAGGACGACGTGGCCTGTGCCCGCGCGCAGCAACTGAGTCCGACGTTATGAAACAAGATGATGAAGACGCAAGTTGTGAGGTATCTCATCCGAAGGCTCTTGTGAATCGCGAGGTCGAATCTTTGCGCCGCATCCCGGTGACATATTACGTTGCCGCCGCAGATAGAGTGTCACCACATTGTCTCCCCTACGGGTTCTGCTGAGTCGGGGTGTGCTGCAGACTCCCGATGACAATTTGCTGACAATTCAAGTACCGATTCTTGACAAGTCCTAGACCCGCACATTGGTACGCTTATACGTCAGGAGTCAAGCTCGCATGTGCCCCATCGTTAGCATGGACTTCGAAGGCCGGCCTAGCATCGGGGGAAGTTTTCGTACGGTCTTGGAGCTTTTGGGAAATCGGCAACGCCTGATTCTTGCGCTCTTGACACTGGGAAGAATCGCAGTGGGATTCTGCGATCTGATGGTAGCCGGTGCGATGTATCTGCTATTCCTGCTACTCCAGGGGCGCTCGATTGGGCACTTACACTCGTGGATACCGAGCACGGTACTCTCTGCCTCCGTGATTGCGACGGTTCTCGTGGTCCTTCGCAGCTTGATAGATATCCTTTCAGCGCGCTCTGCCTTTCGCCAGATACAGAATCTGCATACAGACTTTCTACTTCGGCTGACGGATGGCTACAGTTGCCTCCAATGGGAGCGGTTTGTCGAGTGCAATCGAAGTGAGCTTTCCGGTCACGCTCTCCACACAACCCGGGAGGCAGCCGACTTCTATCATCGCTGCATTGAGCTGACGGCCAATGTGGTTATCGTTGCTTTCATGGCAGCTGCGCTTTTTTATCAGAGCCCTGCCGCAACCTTCGTTCTCGGTTTGGCAGTCGCTGCCTCATATGGAGGGCACCGCTTCCTCATCAGACGAAAGCTTCAGGCGGCCGCGTCGGGCCGCGAAACTTCTCTACGTTTGCTACAGAGGAATCTGGCCGACATGTTCTCCTCGGGGAAAGAAATCCGCACATACGGGAACCGGGTCTTCTTTCAGGAGCGGATCCGCCGGCAGGCAGAACGTGCCGCCACGAACAATCTGCAGGTGGTATTTCTTCCCCAATTCGCGCGGATTGTAGCCGACCAAGGTGCGGTCCTGGTATTTCTCCTCATCGTCATCGTCATCGAATTGCGACAGGGAGATGTAAGCCGCCTTCTGTCGCTTCTGGTTTTCTACTTTGTGCTTTCTCGACGCCTGCTTCCTCTCATCAGCCAGATTTCTCTCCTTGCCGGCCAGATGGACGGTTCGTACGAAAACGTAAGAATTGTGGACTCCGAGCTGAACAAATGCCGAACCTACTGCTCACGCGCATTCCCCGCTCCGCTGCCAGACCCCGGCATGGCATTGCAGATGATCCGGGTCAGTTTCTCATTTCGCGAAGGTACGACGGTCCTGCAAGATTTGAACCTCTCCATGAAAGAAGGCGAGGCGATTGTGCTCTACGGGGCGTCTGGGATCGGCAAGAGTTCGCTGCTGAACCTGATTGCAGGTGTTTCGCAGCCGTGGGCAGGTGCTGTTCACGTCGATCGCGCAAGTATCGCGTATGTGCCGCAGGAAATCCCCCTACTCGACGACTCAATCAGGAATAACCTGCTGTTTGGCCAATCGGGGCGGAGCGATGCAGAGCTGATGAAGGCTCTGGAGGCAGCAAAACTGGATGAATTCGTGTTGGCACAGCCGCTTGTACTGGATACTGAGGTCGGCGATAACGGAGTTTTGTTCTCCGGTGGAGAGCGGCAAAGGCTTGGATTGGCGCGGGCTATCTTGCGCGGCGGACGATTGCTACTTCTTGATGAAGCGACTTCGGCGTTGGATGAGGAGAACGAACGGCAGGTGCTTGAGAGCCTGAGCGCGTCTGGAAAAGCAGTTCTTCTTGTTACGCATCGTGTTCAAGCTCGGACGTTCGGTCATTGCATCTTTAGGCTTGAGGGTGGCTCCTTAATCGAACAGCCGCGTCAAGTGCCGCTGGCCAACGAGCAGAATTTGCCCGCCGGAGTAGTATGCTAGGCCCTTCGCCACGCGCTTCGGATTGACGTGGGAGTCTATTTCAGCTTGTGCACGGACTGCCTCTTCGTGTGAACCGTGATTTCCCATTCACTTGAGGAACTGAAAAACCAGTGTGAAGCGGCGCCCCGGCGGTTTGCCGCGGCTTGGAGGATGCGCCAGGACGTCGGATCGATTCAGGAGATATTCAGTGCGAAATTCTATTGATCCTAAGGGCCGGATAGTTGCACAACCGAGTGGAGTGACACTTCATGTGGTGTGACTATTACACCTAGATGGGAACAGTCTGCCGCCTATTGTGTTGGCGGCAGACATTTACGAGCGCCTTGAAGACTGAATACGGGAGGCACACGGCTCAGTGCGCGAGATCTGACGAGGTGAGATTTCCTACTCACTTGCCCTTGCCTTTCCAAGTTGGGAAGAGGAACCGATAGACCAAAGCAGTCTCCCAGATATTGACGTCGCGGCCGGACGAGAACTGGCGCGCGTAACTGGTATTGATGCGCACTTCGTGCGGCAAGTGATAGTCGAAACCAAAGTCGGCCTCCTGAGTATTGAGTGTGGGCAAGCCATCATTCGGATCGGGTCTGAAGCGAAATGTCTGTTGCATCCGAAACAGTGGTTCCAGTCGGCCCAACAGACTATCAGCACCGCCGAAATGAGAAAGACGATAACCAGACTCAAACCAATATCCATCGGCGTGCGGAGCATGCGCATATTCGGACCTGAGCCGGAACGGACTGTTAATGGGCTCCCACCAGAGATGTGCTCCTACGTTATTCTCATGAACACCCGCCAGGGAGCGTCCGTAAGACGCGCCAATTTCGAGCCCTTTCTTCGGGAGGTAGATTGCGCCTAGCCCGCCGCTGGAACGTTCTGCTCCAAAGTAGCCGCTGTTTACGTTAGCGGAATAGTACGCGGCGTAGTTGACTGAATAGTCCGGCGTGGATACAACCGAGCCGCGCAGCATGCCGCCAACTCCGGAACCTGTGTTCATAGTTCCAACGCCGTAAATCAGTGGAATGTCCTGAAAGTTCTGAATCCAGATCTGAGTGAGGCGCTCGTTGTAAGTTCCGAATGGAGTGAGGAACTCTCCCGCGACGACTGTTAGATGGGGTCCCGCAAGAACATCGGCCTGCAGGTAGTCCACTGTCTTAAATAAGTTAGCCCTCGAATATCCGGCGCCGGGTTTGGGAAAGAAGGTGTCCAGAACAGTTGCCCGGCTCTCGACTAGGAGGTGGCTTCCGAGGGGCGCCGCGATCACGGGTTCGATGTAAGGTGCGTAGTTGGTGTCGCCGCCGCTCGTACGGGTAAAGAAGCCGATGCCGCCGGAGATCAGCGGTACATCTTGTGCGGCTAAAAGCTGAGTCGCACTGACTGCTGCCAGGGCTAAGACGATAACCCTCTTCAGCCGGGTTGTCTTCGAATGAGGGAAAGGCAATCTCGTATGCTTCATATCAGCCACACTATCTGTCTAAGCTTTTTAATGTGTCTCCGGATCGTCTGTTCTTTGTCAATTGATTGTCATTCGCGTTCGGGGCGAATTGACACGATCAGAAATGGCGAAATGTAGAGCTGGTTTCGTGTGAGCCAGCCATCAGGGACTCAAGGAAAACGTCTTGTCGTGCTTTAAGG
>JBAWCO010000139.1:0-4799 GCA_049590315.1 Occallatibacter sp.
GTCTGAGGAGAGCTTGCGCAAGGCGGCGCGGAGAGACTCTTCGATCTGGCGGCGCTGCCGGTCCTGTTCGCGGCGGATGCGGCCCAGTTCCGGCGAGGCATTGTCGGCCAGCGAGCCGTCGGGCTGGATGGTGCGCTCGATGGTATCTGCCAGCGGGCGAAGGCTTGTGGTGAGGGCGGCGGAAAGCGCGCTGAGGCCGGGGAGTTTGCCGACGAGGCGCGCGGGCGGCGACTGGAGGAGCGATTGCCAGGAGGCTACGTCGTTGGCCAGGCGGGCGATGGCTTGCAGCTCGGCGGCTTCAAGGGCTGCGCCGGGGATTTGGGCTTTGGCAGCGTGCTGTGTGGGGTCAAAGAGGCCGCCGCACGGGATGGAGATTTGCTCGGCGAGGACGAGGCGGAGCTCGCCGGTGAGTTGATGTTGATGGGCGATCCACGGCTCGTCGGTGGAGGGGCGGAGGTCGAGGATGGCCTGACGGCCTACCGGGGATGCCGCGAAGCCGGCGACGAGAGCTAGCAGCGGCTCCCATTCGAGGGAGACGTAGTCGGCGTGTTCTACGGGGGACGGGATGGGATCGAGGAGAGGCATCGTCCCTCTTATCTTAGCTACTTTCGGTGGGGCGGACGCGGTGGGGTATTCCCCTGTCTCAGAAGCGAGACAGGGGGCACCCGGCTGCAGGAAAGGCACCCGGGGTGGGACAAAATACCCGAAAAAAGTGCTTGACAACGATAGTACGCAGCGTAATACTACGTCGCGTACTATGAAAAACGATTCCATTCTCGGTTTTGCACTGTTGGGCCTGCTGCATCAGCAGGCGATGTCGGGCTACGACTTGCGCAAGGTTTTTACTTCGACGGCGATGGGGAGTTTCAGTGACAGCCCGGGAGCGATTTACCCTGCGCTGACCCGGCTGGAGGCTAGCGGGCTGGCGCGCGGGACGGTGGAGGAATCGGCGAGCCTGCGGGTGCGGCGCGTTTACAAGATCACTACCAAAGGGCTGGCGGCGTTGAAGGCGTGGTTGAAAAAGCCGGTGACGCGCGACGATGTGATGCGCAGGGTGAGCGACCTGATGCTGCGATTTGCGTTCATGGATGGGACGCTGGGTGCGGACGCGTCGATCCGCTTCCTGCGCGAATACGCGGAAGGGTTGTCCAGCTATATTTCCGTTCTCAAACAATATCTTGAAGCGAACGCAAAGGGGATGCCGCTCTCAGCGCGGCTTGCCGTTGAGTGCGGCGTTCAGGAGTACGAGGCCCGGCTGCGGTGGGCCACGAATTCAGTTGCAGTGTACGAAGAAAGAAAGAGGAAACCGGTATGAAGCTACGCATTGGTTTGTTTTGTCTTTTGGGCGGTTTGTGCATTACGGTGCCGGCCATGGGTGTGGGGAATTTCGGCTGGTGGTGGCTTTCTGGCGTGGTGACTACAGCCGCGTTGACTCCGATTGTGCGCTATGGGCCGAAGGGCTTGTGGGGTCAGTTCGGGACGATTTTTACAGTCATGCTGGTGGTGGGGATGGGCTGCACGTTTTCAGAGAGCGTGGTGTTCTTTCCCGCGACTGCGGCGCAGATTATGACGGCGATACCGGGAGCTACGGTGATGTATCTGATTGCGGCTGTGGGCCTGTTGGCGCTGGGCAAGCTGTTGAAGCTGACGGATGCCGACGCGCCGGGGATTGCGCATCGGTCCGCGACAACGGTGGGTCCGCTGATATTGGCGTCTGCCGCGTCTTACGTGGTTTATTACCTGATTTTCGGGGCGATTGTTTTTCAGTTGTTCACCAAGCAGTACTATCCGCATGCTGAGGAACAGGTGGCGGCGATGGGTTTGTGGTTCTGGGGATATCAACTGGGGCGCGGCTTGCTGATGACGCTGGCGGTTGTGCCGGTGATTTACACGCTTCGGCTGCCGCGCTGGCAGGCGGCGCTGGCGGTGGGATTGATGGTGTGGGTTGTGGGCGGGGCGGGGCCGCTGCTGGTTCCGAATACGATGATGGTGACGGCGCAGCGGTATTTGCACATTGGGGAAATCTTTACGCAGAATTTTGCGTTGGGGATGACGGCGGTGTGGCTGCTGAGGCCGGGGGCGGTTAAGGCGGCTAAGGTGGGAGTGGCGGTTATGGCGTAGGTGATTGGCGGGCGCACCAGGACTCAGGGCACGACCTGGTGCGCCCTAGGTTCGTTCCTCGTGTGCAATCCATGCGATAGAATTTCGTAGCGTCCCGCCTGCCTCTTCGCTGTCATGTGAGCGCAGAAGTGGGCTAGATGGAAGAGGCGAACGACCTTCGAATGAAGTTCTCCCGCAAACTCATTCCCGCATCGAACGTTGGGTCGCTCACCTGGTGTGGGGACACGCTCGTGGATTGGGTCGGCGGCATTCAGGTATTCCATCTCGACGGCAAACATGAAAAGTCGCGTCTGCACTGGGGTGGATTCGGGTTCGATGCGGCAGTAGCAGCAACGGATGGCCGCCATGTGGTTATTTATAAGTGCCTAGGGACGAAGGCACTACTGCTTCGTGATGGCGAAATTCTGAGGGAGCTCAATCGGAGCTACTATTTCGCCGAGGTCTACGAGTACCCGGTGTGTGTCTGGAATACTTCGGATGGGCGAACCCTCATTGCTCATTGTCCCGAGGAATACTGCAGAATGGACATTGAAGATGCGGAGACCGGTGAGCGTCTCACGAATGGAGACCGAAAACCGGAGGACTTCTTTCATTCGCGCCTGTTGGTGAATGCGACTGGTACTCGGATCTTGAGTGCGGGCTGGATGTGGCATCCACTCGATGGCGTAGTGCACTACGACGTTGCAGAAGCGCTACGGAGCCCAAGCCATTTGGATAGCGTTGACAACCGTGTACCGAACACGGGGGAGATCAATATCGCGGAGGCTGGTTCGGCTTGTTGGCAAACTGCGGACCGTTTGTTGCTGGGTGGGGTATCAGACGAAGATGAGCCTCTAAATGATGAGGCGAAAGAGGCGAAGGAACGGCGACTCAATGCGAATGGCATCGCGATTTACGATGTTGGATCCAAGAAGTACATCAGATCGGTCATTCTAGGGGAGGTACCGGGGACCATGATGCCTGTTTGTGAGCAGCATGTCGTCTGCTTCTACCAGCACCCCAAACTTATATCTCTTGTTTCCGGCGAAGTTTTGATGGAATGGGATGACCTCGACAGCGGAACTCAGAACAGCAGCATTCTCGGCGATAGCAAACTCCCTCCCATCGCTCTGGATGCGGAAAACAATCGCTTCGCAGTCGCTGGCCCAAGTGGGATTACTGTTGTCCAAATCGACCTGAGCGCGTAGAGACCGCGGATTGCCCGCGCCACAAGTCCTGAATCTCTCGATCCCAGGTCCCAAAGGCGGGACCCTGGGGCACCCCAGTTTAGTGGGTGAACAAGCGACGAAAGCAACCGCAGATCCCTCGACTCCGCTGCGCTTCGCTCGGGATGACAGCTCATTACTGTTTGCTCAGGATGACGACTCTTGTGGCGAGGGGAGTTCCTGGGGGAGCTTCAGCTCGCCTTCCCACTTTGCTACTACGGCGGCGGCCAGGCAGTTGCCGATTACGTTCATGGCGGTGCGGCCCATGTCCATTAGCGTGTCGACGCCGAGGAGCATCAGGACGGCGGCGGCGGGGATCTGGAAGGTGCTGGCTACGGCCATCAGAATTACGATCACGGCGCGGGGAACGCCGGCGATGCCTTTGCTGGTGAGCATGAGCGTGGCGAGCAGGACGATTTGCTGGGCGATGGAGAGATGGAGCCCTGCGGCCTGGGCGGCGAAGAGAGCGGCCATGGAGAGATAAATGCTGGAGCCGGTCATGTTGAAGCTGTAGCCGGTGGGGATGACGAAGGAGACGATCCAGCGAGGGACGCCGAGCTCTTCCATGCGCTCCATGGCCAGGGGTAGCGCGGCTTCTGAGGACGTGGTGGCAAAGCCGAGGGCGGCTGGCTCGGCAACCGCGGCGGCGAATTTTCCGACGGGGATGCGTGCAAAAAGAAGAATGAGCGCGAGCACAACGAGAAAGATGGCGAGCGTGACGTAGCAGGTGACGAGGAGCTTGGCGAGAGGAAGAAGCGTTTGCAGGCCCATGCTGCCAACCGTGTAGGCGAGCGCGGCACCGGCAGCTATGGGCGCCATGACCATGATGATGCGGGTGAGACGAAACATGGTGTCGGTGAGCGATTGCAGGACAGAGAGCAGCGGGGCGCGTTTGGGTTCAGGCAGCATGGCCAACGCGGTGCCGAAGAGGAGAGCGAAGACGGCGACCTGGAGGATTTGATTTTCAGCAACGGCCTTGGCGATGTTTTCAGGAAAGATGTTGAGGAGAATCTGCTGCCAGGTTTCAGGACGTGTTGCTGGCGCGGTGGCTTGAATGACGGCGGGGAGCGTGACGCCGGCGCCGGCTTGCGTGATGTTGATGGCGACTGCGCCGAGGATGAGGCCGAAGGTGGTGACGACTTCAAAGAAGATGAGGGACTTGAGAGCGACGCGGCCGACGCTGCGCAGTTCGTTGTGGCCAGCGATGCCGGTGACGATGCCGCCGAAGATGAGTGGGGCAACGATCATGCGGATGAGGCGGAGAAAGATTTCGGCGAGGAAATGGGTTTGGGTGGCGAAGGCTGGGAAGTCGATACCGAGCCCGACGCCGACAAGCATCGCGTAGAAGGTCCATAGCAGAAGCGAGCGGCGGCGCATCAGGAGGGGGATCAAGAGAACAAGGGGAGCGAATCGAAAGCCCAGCGCAATACGAAAGTAGAAGAGAGCAGCCATGAGGCTCGCAGTGAACAGGAG
>JBAWCO010000140.1:0-8551 GCA_049590315.1 Occallatibacter sp.
CATGATAGCCGTCGTCGCCCATGAAGAGGTCGGTCATGGGGGCCTGCGGGCTGGCGGCGACAAGAGCGGGGTGCGAGTCGATGTTAGAAGCCGATGTGTAGAAACCCGGATAGGAGATGCCCCAGATGCCCACCTTGCCGTTGTTGTTGGCGACATGCTTGAGCAGGAATTCGATGGTGTCGAAGGTGTCAGAGGCGTCGTCGACATCTTGCGGAGACTTCTTCTCGTCGATATGCGGGCGCATCTCAACGAACTCGCCTTCGCTCATCCAGCGGCCGCGCACATCCTGATAGACGAAGATGTAGCCGCTTTTCTGAAACTCCTCAGACGGGCCGAGGTGGGCCGGATACTGGTCCTCGCCGTACGGTCCCACGCTGTAGGGGGTGCGATCCATCAAGAACGGAAAGGGCCCGCTTCCAGCGTCCTTGGGTACGTAAACAGAGGTGAAAAGGCGCTTGCCATCGCGCATGGGGATGCGGAACTCGTACTTGGTGTAGTGAGCGCGAACATAGTCCTCCGCAGGAGGCGGAGGCGTCGGTTGCTGGGCGCGTGCTACTGCGAATGTAAACGCAAAAAGGGCCAAGGCGACAAAGGAAGAGCGCTGCGATTTGGACATCGGATGCGAAAGTCTCCTGAGAGATCAGGGTAACTCACGGAAGGGCTGCTACGGCGAAGAGGCCGGTCAAGGGCTCGGAAGTGCAGTTCCACCACGCGGTTTACAACCAGTCGCTCTGGAATTTGTTTTAGAACGCGGATTTGAACCATCCAATGTGCATTTTTAGGGATCAACTGTGCGGCGCGGCTAAAGAGGGCGCGCCGCATTTCATGTTTGTGCCCTGAGGAATTGGCATTTTTGTTGTCTGGACGAAGGCCCCGCATTTATAGTCTTTTCAGGGCGATCCATTTGTGCAAGGCAGTGCTCCCGCGCTGGACAATTTTCGGCTCTTTTTGCCGCTCGTCAAATTTAATCGTCTAGTAACATATTCGTGATTGCATAGAGTTTCAGGAATATTCACAGGGAAGCCCTACCTAACCCATGAAATTCAGTGGGAAACAATGATTCATCGGAAAACACGTGAGCCATGGAAGAATCTGGCGGCGCGAATCGATCTCTGATTTTTGCCAGCCGGTGTTGCGCCATGGAGACGATGCAATGAAAGACAACCTACTTAGGAGAGCCATCAAGATGCTTAAAAAGCTTAGTCCTCAACGAAATCTCACTGCGCTGTTTTTGACGGTCGCATTCTTAGTGACGTTGGCAGGCATACCGGCAAGCCCCCAAACCGCGGGTGCAGGCTCGATTGCAGGTGCTGTGACGGACCCCAGCCATGCAGTTGTGGCTGGAGCCTCCGTGATGATCACGAATGTGGATACAGGCGTCGTTCACGCTTACTCAACCAATTCAGATGGCCTGTATACGGCGCCCTTTCTGCAGCCTGGACACTACAAAGTGGACGCATCGGCGCCGGCATTCGGTACGGTCGAAGCGAAGGACCTGACCCTGCTGGTGGGCCAGACGCTGACCATTGACTTGGCGCTGGCGGTCAAGTCGACCTCCACAACGGTGGAGGTATCGAGCACCGCTCCTATCCTGGATCTCGAGAAGACTGAAGTCTCACAGGTTGTGGATGAGGAGTTGATTGAGAGCCTGCCGGTCAACGCGCGCAACTGGAGCAGTTTCGTTCTGCTCACGCCGGCCGTCACGCAAGACGGTGGCAGCGGCCTGATCAGCTTCCACGGTATCAGCGGCCTATACAACCAGAACTACGTTGACGGAGCCAACAACAATCAGATGCTTTTCAGCGAGGCACGCGGACGTGCCAGCGGCGCGCCCTATGTTTACTCGGTCGACTCCATCAAGGAGTTTCAGGCTGAGACCTCGAACTATTCGGTAGAGTTTGGGCAGGCGGCAGGCGGGCAGGTAAACGCAATCACCAAGAGCGGCACCAACGACCTACACGGCGATCTCTTCTGGTATCTCCGTTACCCCGACCTGAACGCACTCGATCCATATAGCAAGTTCCAGGCGCTGCACAACGGCGCCTCCTCGTTCCTGCTCACGCAGCCGATTCATCAGCAAAATCAGTTCGGCGGGTCGGTAGGCGGGCCGTTCATCAAGGACAAGCTCTTTTACTTTCTGACTTATGACGGCTTCCGCAAGGTGGGACGCGCGCTTTATTCGGACACCAACAACATAACTCTTACCCCAACGGCCAGCAACTCGGGCGGAACCGTGATATCTCCCACCCAGTGCCCGGCCACCATTACTGCCGCAATGTGCACGTCGGGCATCACGTTTCTTCAGACCGTGGCCAACATCGCCCCGGGCGAGGCACCACCCTCGCGCTTCGCCAAGCAAGATCTATTTTTTCCACGCATCGACTACCACATTAACCAGAAGAACGACGCATTTGCCGACTTCAACTGGGCCGACTTCACCAGCACCTATGGATATAACTCCTCGCCAACATTCAGCAACAGCTCGCCGTCTACAAACGCGCCAACCGCCTACCACGAGCGCTTCCTGGTTGGCGGTCTCACGACTTTGATCTCTGACCGCTCCGTCAACCAGGTCCACGCGCAGTGGGGCCGTGATCTGGAGACTGCGGGCGCCAACGCCGCAGGTCCCAGCGTGGCCACGGGGGTTGTGACCTTTGGCATGCCGAACGCACTGCCACGTGTCGCCGAACCGGATGAACACCGCATTCAGATCACCGATGTCTTCTCGCACGAGCTGGGACGTCATAGCCTGAAGTTTGGCGGTGATGCCAACATCGTGCATGAAGTCATGATCAATCTCTTCCAGGGTGGAGGCATCTACAGCTATGGCGATGCAACCCCCGCCCTCAACTTCCAGGACTGGATTCAGGATGCATTCCAGGGCCAGGGGGGCAATACCGATCCGTACGCAGGTTTCCACTACAACACCTTTGTCCAGACCGTGGATGTCGTTAACACCAAGGCGGGTACGCAGGGTAAGGACGACTTCTGGATGAAGATGTATGACGGCTTCGGTGAAGATTCCTGGAAGGTGAACCAGAAGCTGACGGTGACTGCCGGCGTGCGCTACGACGTGCAGCTAACCCCGGCTCCTGGATTGATCAACACCAAATATGCGCCGCTTTCGACCACCTACACCCAAACCATCAAGAACGTGCTCAACCGCGTGCAGCCTCGCTTCGGCTTCTCCTACAGCTTGCATCCTGGGACGGTAATTCGCGGCGGCTACGGACTCTTCTCGGCGCTCAACCAGGGCAGCACCTACTACGCCATGCGTGTGGAAAACGGTGTAGTGCAGATTAACTACAACTACAACGGCTGCCTCTCCTCGACCGGGACCGTCAAGAATGCCAAGTGCGCCACGGTACCCAGCACCAGCAACAGCCTGCGGTATCCCAACGTGCCCTTTCCTGTCACCGGCCCGTCGCTTGCCTTGTCTCTCTATCCTACTGGCGGCGCTGCACCGGCAGTTAACGGCCCGACAATTGTCGGAGCGCAGAGTTTCCACGGCCTGGACCCGAACTTCGTTCCTCCGTACACGCATGAGATGGAGGCTTCACTCGAACAGGCGATGCCAGGCAAGATGTCGCTCAGCATCGGTTATGTCGGTACGCGCGGCATGAGGCTTCCCGTCTTCGTAGACTCAAACCTCATCGGCCGGGCCCCGCACGGCACGCGCACTTACAACGTCTTGAGCGGACCGAACAACACTGGGACCTTGATTAAGCAGTTGACAGTACCGGTCTATCTCACCACCGATCGTGCCAACGGCGCGCTCTCTTCCTTCAACACCGGCTTCAGCGTCGCCAACACCTGGTACAACGCCATGACTGCAACCGTACGGCGTCCATTCCAGAATGGGCTGGAGGTCCTGGCCAACTATACTTGGGCGCATGCGTCCGATACCGGCCAGGTGCAGGGCAACAACGGCACTTTTTATGGTGGTGACACGCCGCTCGATCCGAACAACATCAGCCTCGAAAACGGCCCTTCCGACACAAACATCCGCAATCGCTTCACCCTCAGCTTCCGTTACCAGCCGCAAATCATGCTGGGGAACAAGCTGGCGAAAAATCTGCTGGATGACTTCATCTTCTCGGGCAGCGAGATAGCCAGCGGCGGCCAACCCATCTTCCTCGGTATGAGCGGAACAGTCTCCGGCCTGGCGGATGGCGGCTTCTATGGAGGTGCGATCAGCTCCGGCTCCGGCTCCGCTACCACCGGCCGACCGCCGCAGATTGGCCGCAACAGCATCAATGGCCCAGGATTCAATGACCTTGATTTCCGTGTCTCACGCAACATCCCCATTCACGACAAGATGTACGTTCAGTTCGTAGGTGAGGCCTTCAACGTGGTGAACCATACCATCATCACCAGCGTGAACGGCACCTACTCGACGTTCACCGCGGCGTCCACTGCTTCCTGCGCTGCCACAACTGCCGCGCCCACCGGCTCCACGTTGCAGGGTTGCATCGCACCCAACGCGGCCGCAGGCATAAGCGCTTTCGGCGTGATGAGCGGTACCAACAATCTGCTCTACGGTCCTCGGCAGCTACAGGTCTCTGCGAAGTTCTTCTTCTAGAAACCATCGACTGCAATCTCCAATGGCGGCAGCTTCGGCTGCCGCCCTTTTTGCGTCTGGACATGAATCCCGCGGGAACGATGATTTGCAGAGTCGATCTCCGCCCTTTAGCCCTTCTTGATTGCTCCTTTAGGTCCCGCGTGTTAAAAGCTAAAGAACAGGGTACAAGCGGAACGGACTCGAGAGGCCGGTGCGGTTTGGGTGTGGGGCACCTACTGGCGCGCCGAAGTTCCTCCGCCCGCGGCGCCCTGAATCTGCGGTGAAGGAAACCCAAGGTCCTTATGAGCGCCGGCCTTCCATTGGAAATGGAAACGCTTTTCGGAGACTATCCGCTGGATCGGGCGTTCGACGAGATGCGCCAGCCGGGCGGGGAACTGCGCCCGCACTACCGCGCGCTGGCCGAGGCGCTGGCGCAACTGCCCGAGGAAGAGCTTTTACGGCGCAAGCAGTCGGCGGATCTGTCGTTTCTGACGCAGGGCATCACGTTTACCGTGTACGGCCGCGATGAGGGAACGGAGCGCATTTTCCCGTATGACCTGCTGCCGCGACTGATTACGGCCCAGGAATGGGATCGCATCGAGCGAGGATTGACCCAGCGCATCACTGCACTGAATCTCTTTCTGCGCGACATTTATTCCGAAGCCAAGATTCTGAATGATCGCGTAGTTCCGCGTGAACTCATCTATAGCTGCAAACACTACCGGCGACAGATGCGGGGCCTGCAGGTTCCGCGGAATGTATATATCGCAGTCGTTGGTTCGGACTTGCTGCGGCTCAATACAGGCGAGTACGTGGTGCTGGAAGACAATCTGCGTGTGCCCTCCGGGGTGAGCTACATGCTGACCAACCGGCGCGTGATGAAGCGGACCTTTCCGCAGCTCTTCCATAGCTATGGCGTGCGGCCCATCGAGCACTATGCGCAATTGCTGCTGGCCACGTTGCGTTCGCTGGCGCCCGAGGGACGGCCCGAGCCGAATATTGTGCTGCTGACGCCGGGGGTTTTCAACTCAGCTTATTTTGAGCACACCTACCTCGCGCGGCAAATGGGGATCGACCTGGTGGAAGGTCGCGACCTGGTAACCCACGACAACATTGTGTATATGCGCACCACGGACGGGCTGAAACGCGTGGACGTCATCTACAGGCGCGTGGACGACGACTTTAGCGATCCGTTGATCTTTCGCAGCGATTCGATCCTTGGTTGTGGTGGATTGTTCAACGCCTATCGCGCCGGAAACGTTACCGTGACCAATGCGTTTGGTACCGGGCTGGCCGACGACAAAGCAGTGTATGCGTATGTGCCGGACATCATTCGCTACTATCTGAACGAAGATGCCGTCCTGCCGAACGTGAAGACTTTTCTGCTGAGTGAAGACAAGCAGCGCCAGCATGTTCTGGCAAACCTGGACAAGCTGGTGGTGAAGGCCGTGGGTGAGAGCGGCGGTTACGGAATGTTGATTGGACCGCAATCGACTGCTCGTCAACGGGAAGAGTTTGCGCGTCAGATCGAAGCCAATCCGAGGAACTATATTGCGCAGCCTACGCTGGATTTCTCGCGTGCGCCGTGTCTGATTGGCAATCGTCTGGAGCCGCGCCATGTCGACCTGCGGCCCTACATTCTTTTTGGTGACAAGGTAAACATTGTGCCCGGCGGATTGACGCGAGTGGCTCTGGAAAAGGGGTCACTTGTGGTGAATTCCTCACAGGGCGGCGGCAGTAAGGACACATGGGTTCTGGAACAGTAGTCAGGCAAGGAATTCGGGAGAGTCCGACGATGCTATCGCGCGTAGCCGACAGTCTCTACTGGATGAGCCGCTATCTGGAGCGGGCGGAGAATACCGTGCGTCAGCTCGATGTGACCATGAGCCTGATGCTGGACACCAGCGATACCAGTGCGGAGACTCGCTGGCAGAGGATGATGTATTCACTGGGCAAACCGAAGGGGATGGAGTGGAACGACGATATGGAGTCGATGGCCCGCACGCTGGTCTTCGATAGTCTGAACCATGCGGCGGTCACATTTTGCATCAACGGAGCGCGGGAGAACGCACGCCAGGTGCGCGAAGAAATATCGACCGAGCAGTGGCAGAAGCTCAACCGACTTTACCACCAGATGCATTCGCTTCACACGCAAACGCAATTCAAGTCGAACATCAACGATGCGCTGGCATCGCTTGTAGATGGGATTCACCTGTTCAAGGGGGTGAGCGACACGACAATGATTCATGGGCAGGGCTGGCAGTTCATCCGGCTGGGCCGCTACCTTGAGCGCGCATACGCCACTGCGACTTTGCTGGAGGTTTACCAGCCTGACCTGTTCCAGGCGCATGAGCAGGATCAATCCGGATACAAATACCTTGAGTTGGTGGGGCTGCTGCGTTGTTGTACCTCATTTGAGGCGTATTGCCAGGTTTACACCGCCGACTTGTCTCCCGATCGCATTCTCGAATTTCTCTTACTCAATCGCGATTTTCCTCACGCGATCCGATACTGTGTGGACGGCATGCGAGATGCGATTGAGTCCATTCAGCGCACCGGTGGTCGAAGGCCGCCGGAGGAGTTGATAGCGGTCATCGGCCGGCTGCATGCAATGCTCGGCTATACCACGATTGGAGAAATTCTGCACGGCGATACAGCACATTTTCTGCATACAATTCGCGAGCATGGCATGCGCATCCACGAACTCATCTACCGCTATTATGTGCACTACTCGATTCAATCCGCGCTCGCAATTTAGGTCTTAACTGAATACGGAAAAGAGCATGAATTTCTATTCAATCCGGCATCTGACGCGCTTCCGCTACTCGCGGCCCATCAGCGAGAGCATCATGGAGACGCGCATGCATCCGCGCTCCGACTCAAACCAGCACTGCCTTACCTTTTCGCTTTCGGTGAGTCCGCGATGCAGGGTTTTCAGCTATCGCGATCACCAGGGCAATACGGTGCAGCACTTCGATATTCCGGGCGAGCATAATCAACTCGTGATCGTTGCCGAGTCGGTTGTGGAGCAACAGGTGCTGCCCGAGGTTCCTGCATTTCTGTCTCCTGATGCCTGGGACGCGCTGGACGACATGGTGGAGGCTGGCGACTACTGGGAGATGTTGCTTCCCAGTACGTTCGCAGTCGAGACACCGGCACTCACACTGCTGGCAAAGCAGATGGGCGTGACGCGGCGCGACGACCCGCTGATGCTGGTGCAGGAACTGAATCAGCGGCTCTTCAACTACTTCAAATATGTCCCGCGTTCGACGCGCGTGGACTCGCCTATCGATGAGGCAATCATCAGCGGCGAGGGCGTGTGTCAGGATTTCGCCCACACCATGATCGCGTTGCTGCGCCTCGTAAAAATTCCAGCGCGCTACGTCTCCGGTTATCTTTACCGCAGCCGCGAAGACCATGATCGCTCCACGCCGGACGCGACACATGCATGGGTGGATGTGTTGCTGCCGCATCTGGGCTGGGTTGGATTCGACCCCACCAACAACCTGGTAGCGCATCACCGGCATATCCGCGCGGCGGTGGGCCGGGATTATGCCGACGTGCCGCCAACGCATGGCATCTTCCGCGGCAAGACGGACAGCGAACTCTACGTGGCTGTGCATGTGGAGGCCAGCGATCAGCCGCCGGCATTGGACCGCAAACTGCCCATCCCGGAAGACTGGAGCGTGCTGGTGGAGAAAGCGCAGAAGCAGCCCGATCCGGTTATCCCCTTCGTCGATTTGCAGCAGATGCAACAGCAACAATAAGACAGTGAACCGGAGTCACGAGTTAGGGATCGGACCACGGAGCAGTTAGCTCAACGGGCTTCTCGCACCTGAGCTGCAATCTTTCTTAATTCCGGCAACACACGTCCCAGCGCCAGTGGCCCCGCATCGCGGCGGCCAAGGGCAAAGTAGACATCGCGATAGTGCTGGTAAAGTTCCTGGTAAACCCCGGCGGCCCGCGGATCCGGCTCGACGGTGCGCAACG
>JBAWCO010000141.1:0-1828 GCA_049590315.1 Occallatibacter sp.
CTTCACACCCCTGCGCGAAGACTATCGGTGCTGAGCCCGCACATTCCCTTGCGGGTTAGCGTTCTAGACGGAGTGGCCAGAAAAGTCGGAGCCGATCGAAAACGGTCAAACGCGACGCATCATGAGGCTCTGGATACGGAATCGGCCGATCGCGGGACGAAGTCAGGGTGGTCGGCATCCCTTGCGGCGCGCCTTGCGCCATCAGCGGCGCTGCGAGCAATACAGCAAACACGAGTGCTAGAACAGCGAAAGTATCCTGCGCATAAAGCCTCCACGGAGTAGATGGTTGTCTTCTACCGTGGAGGCTTTATGTGTTGTCCCGAGCCGAGGAGCGACGGGGGAATCCGGTCGATATGTGAACTGTTGATGCGCTCTTAGCAGTGTGCGTACGTTTCGAGTGCTACCTTGCTTGGAATGGTTAATGTAGAACCGTTAAATGCCACCAATTGACGGCTCTTGAAAATACTCAGCGTACGCGTCACCGTCTCACGCGAGGCGCCGATAAATTCGCCAATCTCTTCGTGTGTCAGAGAGAACCGGAACTTCGTCCCGTTCTCCGTAGTCTGTCCTTTTTCGCTCCATTCCAGCAGCAGCCGCGCAAGCTTCTCCGGTGCCGATGAGGCCAGTCCAACCGTCCGCAGTTGCTCGCAAGCCGTCGTGTATTCGCGGCTCAGTTCCTCGGTCACCGCCTGGTACGCCTCCGGATGCCGGGTAAGGAAGTTCAGAAAATCACGCCGCGCAATGGGAGCAATCTTCGTCGGATACAGGATCTCCGCCGTCATCTCACACGGCTTGCCGCACAGAACAGAAACCAATCCCAGAATCTCGCCCTTCCGCGCAATGCGCATGGCCAGCCGCCGGCCATCGCTCGAATTCATTGAGAGCTTGACCTCGCCGTCCAGCACTATGTACACGCCATGAGCCATGTCTCGCTCTGAAAACAGGACCTTGCCCGGGGCATAGCTGCTAGTCAGCGCCATCGATGATATGTCTTCCAGCGCTTCAGGAGAGAGCTTTTTGAAGAACTCCCCGGCAAGTTGGGTATGGCTTGCGAAACCGCTCACCGCATTCTGTGTCGTATGCATGTCAAAGCTCCTCTTCCCCGGGTTGGGCGCTGGTGCGCGTAATCTGATCTGCCAGAAACGATGTCCACGGTGTGCTGTGGACTATTTCTGCTCCGGTCTGCGCGAAGATGCCTCTCAACGTCTGCTTGCCTGAGGCATCCGCATAAGTCACGTCGCGCAGGTCGATCGACAGGTTCTTGCAAGCCAACTTCGGGGCCGATTCCACCCAGACCCGGTTTAGCTCAGTCACCCAAGGGCCGGCGATCCGCCCTTCCAGCTTGATCGTCGCCGCTTCTGCATTCTCTTGAATCGTGATCCGAAGCATATTTTGGCTCATCCTGCACTTGCCCATGACTAATGCATGTCGCGCGCCAAACTCGCGGCCACGACTCGTCACTCAATTTCAAGATTGAAAGAAAAGGAGTTACATCCGATGGTTGAGGCAGCCCGCCAAAATGGCGAATCCGATCTGACGATGTGACGAAGACGAAATATCGTCTCCAAGACTAGATATAGTCACTTCGCTGAATGCCCAGCTTCTTAATCTTCGAATTCAGCGTGGTTCGCTTCAACGCCAGCTGCGCCGCTGCGCCGTCTGGTCCGCCAATCTGTCCTTTGGCGTCGCGCAGCGCCTTTAATATATGTTCCCGCTCCGCCGCCTGCAGTGTGGGGCTCTCGGGTGCGGCATCCTCCTCATCGTCCCCCGCCGTCTCCAGTTCAGCCAGCGGCACATACAGCACCGGCCCGCGCGTCAGAATCACCGC
>JBAWCO010000142.1:0-5086 GCA_049590315.1 Occallatibacter sp.
GCCGAAGACGACGGAAGTCGACTCATCCTGTGCAATGTTGAAGGCAGCGGCCTGCTTCATCTCCAACATACCTCTCGCGCCATCGGCTCCCATCCCCGTTAGCAATACTCCAAGAGCGTTTTTCCCCATGCTGCGAGCGCACGAGGAAAACAGAACATCCACGGAGGGTATGTGACGATTCACGCGCTCACCTCTGTATACGCGGACAGCATATTCCGTACCTTTGCGAACGACGGCCATGTGATGTCCGCCGGGTGCCAGCAGGGCGTGCCCAGGGAGAATGCGATCGGCGTCCTGCGCCTCCTTCACACGTATCTTGCATAGAGAGTCTAGACGTTGGGCAAACTGGCGCGTGAAGGTCTCCGGCATGTGCTGCACGATCACGATTCCGGGAAAATCAGCGGGCAGCGGGCACAGAAGCTCTTTAAGAGCTTCTGTCCCTCCCGTCGACGCACCGACTGCGACGATCTTATGTGTGGCCGAAAATTGGTAGGTCTTTCCCGGTAATGGAGCAGGCGGAGCAACTGTCGCCCTTGGACGCCGTACTCTTGCCTTCGCGGCCGCCTTTACCTTGGCGACGATCTCCTCAGCCTGTTCGATCGTACCGTTCGAGACGTCCACTTTGGGCTTGGAGACATAGTCGATTGCGCCCAGGCCGAGCGCTCGGAGCGTTGTATCGGCACCGTTGCTCGTCAGCGACGAAATCATGATGACCGGCATTGGGTGGCCGCGCATCAGCTTGTCTAGGAAGGTTAGCCCATCCATGCGCGGCATCTCGATGTCGAGAGTCAGCACATCAGGATTCAGTGCCTTGATCTTCTCTCTCGCGACATAAGGGTCGCCCGCCGCTCCTACTACTTCAAGCTCAGGATCGGAGCCAAGGATCTGTGTGAGAAGCTGGCGCATCAACGCCGAGTCGTCTACGATAAGTACCTTCGATCGGGTCGTCATATACAGGCTGCCTCATGCCAGCCGAAACCAGGTGTGGAGAGGAGTTCGAAGATGGGTGTATGGATCTCCACTATTGCACATGTCAAAACAACTTGATCTCACCGCCAAACGGTTCAATGGGAGAACGCGATTTCCCAAAGGATTTCTCATTGGCGATGATTTTGGGCAAAGTGGAACCATCGACAGTGTGCACAGTGGCTTTGCCCGTATCCGTCCGGAAGTACAAATGGACCGCATGGTTTCCACCCATCCGCTCGGCGACGAGAGGTATCCTCTCCCTGATGAGAAATTCGCGCACAAATTTGGCGTTTCCGTCTCCGATAGGAAGCATTTTGATCCCCCTAAGCACATTGGCTCCGCCAAACGCCTTGGCCACGAATCTTCTTCGATCTCCTCCGAGCTTCATCAGTTCGTTGATGAGCAGTTCCATGGCATGAACTCCGCAACGCGGACTGCTGTAACCTGCGCGGCAGTTTGGCAGCAGGATATGGTTCATGCCTCCGGCGCGCAGCACTGGGTCGTACAGGCAGACTGACACGCAGGAGCCCAATAAAGTATTCAGAACAACGGGCGACTGGCTCGCCATTACTTCGCCGATGTAGAGACTTATGCGGCTTCTGTGTGGCCCGTGGGCACTCGCCGATGCTGGCGCCCGTTGGAGATCGCTCCTGACACGCAGGTTATGGAAAGCGCTGCAGTGCTTTATCGAGCGAGGGCGAGCCTCCAGGAGTGCTGTCCTCATTGCGAGGGCCTTAGTCGATACATGGTCTGATTCAAGGGTTCCAGGATGTCCTGCAGCCAGGGGATATGCTCAGCATTGCCGAGGAAAAGATAGCCACGCGGCTTCAGGTAGCGGACCATCTTGCGAAGAAATATATCCTGTGTGTTCTGGTTGAAGTAAATGAGTGCGTTGCGAAAGAAGATCGCGTCGAATAGGCCTTCGAGCGGCCAGCGGGCGTCCTTAAGGTTGATGCGCTTGAACTGGACAAGACGGGCAACCTCAGGTTTCACTTTAACCTGCCCTGTCATTTCGTCTTTGCCGCGGAGAAAATACTTCTTTTTGAGCGGTGGCGCAACGGCTACCAGGGATTCCTCGCTGTAGATTGCGTGTCTGGCTGTATCCAGGACCTTGGTGTCGATGTCCGATGCGACCACCTCGATCTTCCAGGAGCCGGGCGCCACGGTAAATCCAGGATGACCGGCATGGGCTGCCGAACCTTGCTGCAAGTTGAATCTCCGCTGCGTCTGCATTGCCTCAAGCAAAGTGATCGCGATCGTGTAGGGCTCCTCGCCTGTGGAGGACGCGGCGCTCCAAATACGGATACTTCTTGGGGCTCCGCTCGGAATCGCGGTGCGTACTTCCGGAACAACCGTGTTGGCCAGAAACTCGAAGTGATGCCGCTCGCGAAAAAAGGAGGTCTTGTTGGTGGTCACGCAATTGATCAGTTCACGTATCTCTTCACTGTCGTCCGGAACTCTCTGAACATACCGGTAGTACTCTGCAAAGTCGGCCATGCCATGGTAGCGGAGACGCCGCGATAGCCGCGAGGCCAGCATCACCTGCTTGCCGTCGCGCAGCCAAATGCCCGTGTGTTCGTGAATCAACGAGCGAAAGGCCTTGAATTCACGCAGTCCCATGGGATAGATCGAGTTTTCGATTGCGGCCGTCACGATAGATTTTCCTCTTCAACTACTCCTTTTGATCGCGGAAGATGAGCAGGCCGGGGTTGCCGCTCCGGTCTGCCCGAAGAATGCGTTCCCTGAACACCGCCAGGGCTCCCGCTCATTCTTCTGTCTTTCGTGCGCAAGGTGTGCTACGCCGCGATAGATTCCGGTAGCGCCAACTCGCACTCGGAAAGCAGTTCTTCCAGGTTCAGTGCGACCGTGAGGTGCTCACGCGACTCGAAGACGCCGTTGATGAATCGCGTATCAACGGCTGCACCGAAGTCGGGCGCTTCGCGCATGGCGTCGTGCGAGACCATCAACACGTCAGAAACCGCATCTACCAGCAGCCCGACGGTCTTTTCGCCCACCGTAGCAATCACGATGACCGTGAATTTGTTGTATTCCACCGCCGGCAGATGGAACTTCATGCGCAGGTCGATCACCGGCAGCACTGTCCCGCGCAGGTTCATAACGCCACGAACATGCGGAGGAACGTTGGGAATAGGAGTTACGGGCGCATACCCCCGAATCTCTCGGATTTTGAAGATTTCCAGCCCGTATTCCTGGTCATCGAGCAGGAAAGTAAGAAATTGCTGCGATTCCTGAACTTTCTTTTCGGCCAATGCTTTCATTGCCAATCCTTTCCAGGCTCACCGCGCCATCGCGCGGATCTCCGTTTTAATGGGATGCAACTACTTCTCGGTCTCCCATCAGCCGTCTCAGAACTCCTCGAAGCTGGTATCGCTTCCGCCGGGTCCGCTTGCAACGGCCGTAGCCAAGGCTGGTTGCTGGCCGTTCGGTGCTTTGCCGGCGCGTGGGTGCGAATTGGACTTTGCTTGGGCAGTGCCGCGAGCAGCCTTGGCTGAACGCTGCGCCGCCTGGCTCGAGGAAGGCGTCGGGCTCGGGCGCGGCGCCGAATGCGTAAGACCCGACTTCGCGGCTTGCACTATGCTCCCTCCTACGGTATGGACCGGACTGGCTTCGTGCGCCTGGAAGGCTTGCCGGTCCCGCGCCTTTCTTCCGTCATGGCTCAGAGTGAAGGTGCTTACCAAGCCCATCAGACGTGCGGATTGCTCGGAGAGCGCTTGTGCCGTTGCAGAAAGTTCCTCGGTCTGCGCAGAGTTGGCTTGCGTCACCTGGTCCATCTGCGTCATTGCGGTGTTCACTTGCTCGATACCGGTGCTCTGTTCCCCACTGGCTGCCGCGATTTCGCCGACTATATCGGTTACCCGTTTCACCGACCCGACGATACCTTGCAGCGTCTCACCCGAACGGTTCACCAATCCCGACCCGGCATCCACCTTGCGCAACGAATCCTGAATCAGGACCTTGATCTCCTTGGCCGCGACGGCGCTGCGCTGCGCCAGGCTGCGCACCTCCGAGGCAACCACGGCAAAGCCTCGTCCTTCGTCTCCGGCCCGCGCCGCTTCCACAGCGGCATTCACCGCAAGCAGATTGGTTTGGAAGGCGATTTCGTCGATGGTCGAGATGATGTCAGATATCTTGGCCGAAGCGGCGTTGATCTCCGCCATAGCGGTAATCGCGTTCGAAACCACGTCCTGCCCTTGCAGCGCGGAGTCCTTCGAACTGGCTGCCAGTTGGCTAGCCTGGTGGGCATTGTCGGCGCTTTGGCGCACCGCAGCGGTAATTTCCTCGAGGCTGGCTGAAGTCTCTTCCAGGCTGGCCGCCTGTTCCTGTGCGCCGGAGGCGATGGTCTCGGCCGCGGCCGCCAGCTGCTGCGACGAAGAGCTTGCGCTGGTGGCGCTTTCGGCCACCTCCTGCAGGGTGCTGTTCAGCTTTTCCACTGCGCGATTGAGCGCTTCGGCCATGCGCCCCACTTCATCTTTAGTGTCCACGTCGAGGGTGACGGTCAAGTCGCCGTCCGCTACCTTCTCCAGCACGGCCACGGCTTCTCCCAGGGGCACCGCGAACCCACGGGCAATGACAATGCTCAGGATTACTCCAAGCACCAGTGAAATCGCAGCGGCGCTGAGCATCAGCACGCGTGCCGACTGATACGCTTGGCCGTTCGCCTGGAATTCCTCTTCCGCATGGTCGGTCTTCAGCGTTCGGGCCACATCGCTGGCATCGAGAATGACTTTTCGGTATTGAACGCAGGCCGCCAGCGCCGCATCCGCTGCAGTCGTGTCCTTAACTTTGAGCGCGCGAAACAGGTCTGCCTGCGCACGCTCATAGTCCGGCAGGGCCTTGCGGATAATACCCAACTGCTCGATGCCCTTCTTGGTCACAAATAGCTTGTCCGCCTCATCGAGATTGGCGTGGAGTTCCGCAGCCATGGCAAGTTCATCTTTTTCCGAAGCCGCGAGAGCGGTAGGGTCGGAAGCGCGGTACATTGCGTTGAGATCGTCGCCTCGGATCGCTGTCACGTCGATGGTGATCCCATCTGCGTGGGTCGAGCCCACCATGTCCGAATGGTATAAGGAGTCGATCCGGTCGTTGGCCTTACTGA
>JBAWCO010000143.1:0-2720 GCA_049590315.1 Occallatibacter sp.
GGAGTAATCAACCTTCAACATCGCCTCACCTATCAGCACTCAACCAATGAAGTTCGCCTGCTTTCCATGCTCGGATTTCTGGTTGGAGCTGAAGTTGAACGAGCGCGTCTGGAATCGGAGAATGTCGAATTGTTCGGTAGGTTGGAAACGCGCAAAGCGGTTGACCGCGCAAAGGGAATCCTGCAACGCGATCTGTCCCTGAGTGAGGATGAGGCTTATCGTGCTATGCAAACTGAAAGCAGGCAGCGGCGTAAATCGATGCGCGAGATTGCGGAAGCGGTCATTTTAGGCGAAGATCTGAGAAAGTCGCAATCCGGTACCGCAGGCACGAAAGATTTGAAAAGCTCGGGCTTAGGTGCGACTTCAGAAAAGACAATGACAGGGTCCGATTCTCAAGTACGGGCGAGCAAGCCCAAGTCGGCTTGATAGGGGTGCCATTGGTTTCTCCGGCTCCATCACCTCATTCAGCGGATTGTCCAACTTCAAGCCGTTCTGTCCACGACCAGGTTTCCAGAGGGGTTGACCATCGATTTTCAATCGTTGGTTGCATAATCACTCACAACAACTTCGCCGAAGTTTTCGCCGAATTGTGCGCCGAAGAGGCTCCGATCGACCGCGTAGAAGTTCCCATCCGTGGCTTGAATCAGAGACGAGATCGGCGTTTCTGGCGAAGAAGAAAGCTGTGCTAGCTGCGTGAAGTTGCCAGCGCTATTGATCTTGTACGCGATCATTTCGTTGGTACCGTAGAAGTTCCCGTCCGTTCCCTGAATCAACGATGCGGATTCAAAGGCATAAGGGAACGAGTAGAGAACGGAATATGAGCTTGAGGCGATTACGTTGATCGTCGCCGTCGCATTCTGTGCGGTATTGGTGCTGTTGGCTGCCACAACATGGAACGTGCCGGTCGTAGCGGGAGCTGTGTAGACGCCGGTTGCTGTGATCGAGCCTCCGGCCGCTCCTTCTTGAACGCTCCAGGTGGCGCTGCCGCCTGCTGGCACAGTCGCCGCGAAGGTCTGTACTGCACCAACGGGTAACCACCATCCACGAAAACCTTGACGATGGTATCGAAGCGGCAGAACAGCCGCATAAGCACCGCCCGCGCTCCCACCCGATCTTGCACCCCGGCCGAGTGTACGACTACCGTCAATAGGTTGTCTTGCGTGTCGACCGCGATGTGCCGCTTGCGCCCCTTGATCTTCTTACCCGCGTCGTAACCGCGCCGCCCCCTTTTAGTGCTGTCTTGGCCGACTGCGAATCGATGATCGTCACGCTGGGCGTGGGGCTGCGTCCGCCTGCCTTACGGCCCTGCTCCCGCAAGGACTTAGTCACCCGCTCCCAGGTTCCGTCGTCCCGCCACGCCCGGAACTGTTGATGCACACTCAGCCAAGGAGGGAAATTGGTGGGCAATTGTCGCCACTGGCAGCCCGTCTTCACGACATACAACAGGGCATTCATTATGCCGCGAAGCTCATACTTGCGCGGACGCCGTCCCCATGGTGGTTCCCCCGAGGCGGCTTCAGTAACGGCTCCAGTTTGCTCCACTGTGCGTCTGTCAAATCGCTCGCATACATGCGCACAACTTAACCGCAAAAACTATCCGCGCATATTCCTTCCTCGATTCCTAGGCGAGTTCTTTAACAGACTCTTAGAGCGACCGAAGAGGTTTTCCAACTCTGCTGGCCCGAGAGGCCAGCAGCACGTTCACGCATAATTTGTACGAGCCCCTGCCTCGCACCAAACACAATGTATCTTAATCAGCCGTCCTCGGTCCGAGGCGTCAATCCAACCATGTCGTGGAATCACATGCGAGACTCTTTGAAATGTGGCTGAAGACCGCGAGCGACCAGACCAAGTCCTCCGACGAACAACACAAGCATAACGAGAGTATTGAAAAGGCTGATAGGACGGAAATAGATATGCAGATTGGCGAGGACGCCCGCGAAGATAAAGAGTGCCCCGGCCACTGTAAGAATCCAACCGAAAATGCTTCGGCCGCGCCAGAAGAGCAGACCAATTCCGAACAGCATTGGCAGGAGAGTGATGCCAAAGGAGTTTTCTCCAAAGAAATTCCAATAGGAGCCTACAACCGTAACCTGGTTGATCAGCAAATATCCGCCAAGACAGGCCATGATGGCGCCGATAACAAAATGACCCAGGCCGCCGGGCGTGCCGCCTACATCGCTGAAAGTACGGTTCTCCATGACTGGAAGGATGCCGACTCCTGCGGATTCCATTTGTGATGGGAGTCACTGCACTTTGTGAGCTCCATCAGTAGCGTTTAGAGCATTCTATAGAACCCCACGCATTGGCATTCCGTAAGGAGGATTATGACCGGGAAGCATGGGTTTCTCGACGCCCTAAAACAAGTAGCCTTTGAAGAGGAACCGGCACCGCAGGAGAAGCATACAGCGCCAACCGTTGAGCCAAATTCCACACTAGTCCCCTCTGCTGCCGCGGCAACGGCATCGCCGTTTGCAGCCGTTGCGTCGTCAAGTGCTTATGCGCCGTCGATTTCTACTGCGATCGACGCGGGCGTGGTGCCGGACAACGACGCGGTGTACCAGATGCTTCAATCGAAGACCGATTTTGAAGGCACTACGACAGCCGCTACGATCCATAAATTTCTCGATCCTCTGAAGGCCATTCCGGACACGGTCATGCCTGTGAACGTAAAGTTCAGGACCGCTGTGCTCCAAGCCTCAGCGCAGGCCGGATTGACT